>JBCCZJ010000022.1:0-22246 GCA_039187915.1 Myxococcota bacterium | reverse complement strand
GGGCCGCGCAGGCTCTGCCAGAGCCAGAGTCCGCCGAGCGGCCCCGCGAGGCTCCAGGGCAGGAACTCGATCGGCAGCTGGCGCAGGTAGTAGTCGATGGGGCGGGCGTGCGAGGTGCCCTCGAAGAATCGTCCCCAGACGTTGTCGACGATCGCGACCTCGAAGTACCCGTCCGGGGCCAGTGCGACCGCCGCCCCGGCCCATGCGACGAGTGGGCCCGTCGAGAGCGCGAGGGCCCAGGGCGGTGCGATCGCCCGGATCTCGCGGAGCCGCCCTTCCCACGCCAGGAACGCCGCGAAGACCGCGAGCGGCAGCCAGGCGACCGGTCCCTTGGTCAGCGCGCCGGCGCCGAGCGCGAGGTGCAGCGCCGCGACCGTCGCGCGCCGCGGGTGGGCGCGGGCGAACGGGTCGGGGCCGCAGGCGACGGAGAGGAAGAGCGCGATCGCCGCGAGCAGGCAGGCCGTGAGGACGCCGTCGAGCTGGGCTCTGCGCGCGACGAACACGAAGCGGTAGCTGGTGGCGAGGATCGCCACCGCGAAGAGCGCGGTCGAGGGGGCGATGCGGAGCCTGCGCCCGATGCCATAGGTGAGCCCGAGACTCACGAGGCCGGCGATCGCCGAGGGCAGGCGCGCCGCGAGCTCGTCGACCCGGCCCGTCGGGCTGCCGGCCAGGGCGGCGAGCCAGAACCAGAGCGGCGGTTTCTGCGTGTAGACCGCGTCGTCCACGTGGAGCAGGACGAGACCCCGAAGGCCGTGTCGCATCGATCGGAGCTCCTCGGCAATCGCCGCATAACGCGGCTCGTCCGGGGCCCAGAGATCCGTCCAGCCCAGTCCCGTGAGATAGAGCCCGGCGGCGCCCAGGAAGACGAGACCGATCGCCCGGAGGAGGGGGCTTCGCGGCGCTGCATCGGGGCGGGGCGGGGCGAGAGGATCCACGACGCGTCCCACGGTACCCTCGCCGCCGAACGCCCGCCGGCACCGCGCCCGGCAGCGGCGCCCGGGGCGCTTCGCCCCGATCCCGAAAGGAGATTCGTCCGTGGTCCAGTCCACCGATCCGAGCACCCTCGACGAAGTGCACGCGGCCTTCCGTCGCCAGGTCGGGGACGCCGGCGTCGGTCCGGGCGGGATCGCAGCGCTCTTCGACGGTCTCTCCGCAGAGCTGCGCACGGCGCTCGTCCGCCGGCTCGGTCGGCGCGAGCAGCGCGACCTCTACGAGAAGGTCGAGGGCTACGCGCCGGTCGGCCTCGCGGACCTCGTGCCGCCCGGGCGCGCCGACCTCGAGGAGGTGCGTCATCTGGGCCTCAACACGCTGCCCGCGTTTCGCGTGTTCGAGAAGCGCTTCTGTCGTCTTCCGGGCACCGACGCCGACCGGCCGGACCGGCTCGCCGGCTACAACTTCCAGGCGATGGCCTTCGTGACCGGCCCGGGGTATTTCGTGGCGGTCGAGGACGAGAACACGCGCGAGGTCCTGGTCGACTACAACCGCCTCCCCGAAGCGCATCCCGGGGACTGGCCGGAGGTCCGCTCCAACGAGCGTGGCCTGTCGCGCTTCGTCTACGGCTTCATGATCGATCGCGTCCGTCGCGTCTCGGAGCACGTGACGATCGGCTCCGCGGCCCGCAAGGGCAAGGAGATGGGCAGCTACTTCGCGCTCACGCGGGAGGACGCGTGAGCGCGCGCACGCCTCTCGAGTGTCGCGCCCCGTGAGCGAGACGCCCTGGCTGTCGGTCGTGGTGCCGTTCCGGGACGAGGCGCCGTCGCTGGTCGCGCTCCATGGCGAACTCCGCGCGGCGCTCGATCCCCTCGGTCGCGCGATCGAGCTGCTCTTCGTCGACGACGCGAGTCGAGACGAAGGTCCGGCGATCCTCGAGACGCTCGCGGCCGGCGACCCGCGGATCCGGCTGCTGCGGCTGACGCCGCATTCGGGGCAGTCCGCGGCGCTCGAAGCCGGCTTCCGCGCGGCACGAGGCGAGGTCGTGGCGACGCTCGATGCGGACGGACAGAACGACCCCGCGGATCTGCCGCGGCTGCTGGCGGCGCTCGACGAAGCGGACTGCGTGTGCGGGGTCCGGGTCGATCGCCAGGACCCGCGTTCGACCCGAATCGCTTCGCGCGTCGCGAACGCGGTCCGCGGGCGCGTCCTCGGCGACGGCCTCCGGGACATCGGCTGCGCGCTGCGAGTCATGCGTGCGGCGCCGCTCGCGCGGATCAGGCTCTTCCGCGGCGGTCATCGCTTCCTGCCCTCGATGCTGCGCATGGAGGGCGCGCGGGTGGTCGAGCTCCCGGTGGCCCATCGTCCCCGACGCCACGGGACGTCGCGCTACGGCATCGCCTCGCGCCTCGCGGTCGTGTGGATCGACCTGCTCGGGATGGTGTGGTGGGCCCGACGCGTCCAACGCTACGAGGTCAAGGAGTCGGTGCGCAGGGTGGATGAGTGAGGCCGGCGGCGGCCTAACCACCGGCCTTCTTCACGGTGAAGCCGCGCGCTTGGAGCTCGGCGACGAGGGTGTCGCGATGGTCTCCCTGGATCTCGATCACGCCGTCCTTGAGCGCACCGCCGGTTCCGCACTTGCGTTTGAGGTCGCCGGCGAGGGCGCGCAGCGCGTCGTCGTCGACGGGCACGCCGGTCACCGTCGAGACGGTCTTGCCCTTGCGGCCCTTCGTCGAGCGGCCGACCCGGACGACGCCGTCGGCCTTCGGTGCGGCGGGCGTCGGGGTCGCTTCGAGCGCGCGCTTGCGCGCGCGGGCGCTCTTGCCGCGGCATCGACAGCGGGCGTCGGGTCGGCCGCACTCGGGACACATGCGTCCCTGCTCGCTCGAGTAGACGAGCCGGTCCCCGTCGCCGCGCGCCATGTCAGGTGCTCGGGCCGAGCAACCGACGGTGGTCGACCATGATGCAGCGGTCCTGGATCACGCCGATGCCCGCTTCGCGCAATCGCTGGGCCGCCTCGCCGTTGTGGATCCCGAGCTGCATCCAGACGGCGCGCGGGCGAGGGTCGAGGGCCAGGATCTCGTCGACGTGGCCCGGGACGTGCTCGGAGGCGCGGAACAGGTTCACGATGTCGACGGCGCCCTCGACGGTCCGCAGATCGGCGTGACAGGGCTCACCGAGGGTCGCTTCGAGCTTCGGGTTGACCGGCACGATCCGGTAGCCCGCTTCCTGCATGTAGACGGGAATCCGATAGGCGTCCTCCGCCGGCTCGTCCTTGGCTCCGACGACGGCGATCGTCTTCGCGGCGCCGAGCAGATCGCGCAGCTGTTCGTCGGTCTCTTCGATTCCAGCGCTCATCGGTCGGGGTCCCCTCGGCCGCGCAGCGGCGGCGCGCCAACGTTAGCCGGTTTGGGCCGGGGCTTCCCTCGACCCGGATTCGTCCCGGCGGCGCCGCATCCTCGACACTCCCGGGCGCAATCGATACGGTCCCGGCCATGACAGACCGAGCACGCCCTCTCGAGGGTCTTCTCGCGCGGCAGGGGGTCGCCGCGCGATTCTGGCGGCCAGCGGCCACGGCCTGCGCGACGCGCACGGCGTCGCGAATCGCCCTGTTCCTTTTCGCGGTCGGGCTCCTTGCCCCTGCGAGCCTCCTGGCGGAGGACGCGGCCGGCGGGAATGGGGCGATCCGCGACCCGGCCGAAGCGCTCTTCGAGACGCGTCTGGACAACGGCTTCCGGGTCGTGCTCCTCGAGGACCACCGTACGCCGGTCGTCGCCGTCCAGCTCTGGGTCGACGCGGGCTCCGCGGACGAGTCCTTCTACACCGGGATCGCCCACCTCTTCGAACACATGATGTTCAAGGGGTCGGAGAACATCGACGAGGAGGTCCACGCGCAGCTGATCAACGAGCGCGGCGGCCGGATCAACGCCTACACGAGTCGCGACGTCACGGTCTACCACGAGGACGTCACGTCGGAGTCGCTGCCGCTCGTGATCGATCTCGAAGCCGAGCGCTTCCTCAACCTCACGATCGACGACGAGACGCTCGAGAGTGAGCGCGAGGTCGTGCTCGAGGAGCGTCGCCTGCGGACCGAGGACACCCCCGATGGTCGCGGCTTCGAGGCGCTGGCCGCGCTCGTCTGGAAGGCCCACCCCTATCGCTGGCCGACCATCGGCTGGCGCAGCGACGTCGAGCAGGTGACCGTCGAAGCCTGCCAGCAGTTCTTCGACACCTACTACGCCGCGAACAACCTGACGCTCGTGATCGTCGGGGACTTCGAGACGGAGCCGACGCTCGCCCACATCGAGCGCGCCTTCGGCCGCCTGCCGAGTGCGCCGGTGATTCCGCGCAACCCGACGACCGTCGTGCCCCAACGCGGCGAGCGGCGCTCCGACGTCTACTTCGACGCCCAGCTCCCGCTCCTCTTCGCGGGCTGGCATACGCCGGCGACCGGGCACGAGGACGGCGAAGCCCTCGACGTGGCCAGCCAGATCCTCTCGGGCGGGCGCTCGAGCCGGCTCTATCGCTCCCTGGTCTACGAGCAGGAGATCGCGCTCTACGCTTACGGCAGTTATTGGGAGATGTCCGACGCGGGCATGTTCTACGCCTCCGCCGGAGCCCGTCCCGGGGTCGACCTCGATCGCCTCGAGGCGGCCTTCATGGCGGAGATCGAGAAGGTCGCCGTCGACGGCGTCACCGAGGAAGAGGTGGCCCGCGCGAAGCGTCAGATGGAGGTCTCCCTGATCAACCGTTTCGCCACGAATCATTCGCTGGCGAGTCGGCTCGGACGCGAGATCGTGGCGTTCGGCCGCGTACGCCCGCTCGCCGAGCGGATCGCCGCGATCCGCGCGGTCGAAGCGGCCGACGTCCAGCGCGTCGTCGCCGAATACCTGACCGACGCCGGCCGCAGCGTGGTCCGGGTGACGTCGCCCCCGGTCGTCGAGACGGTCGCGTCGAACGAAGGAGCGGACCGATGAGGCCGATCGCGCGACTCGGAGCGGGCGTCGCCGCGCTCGCTGTGCTCGTCTCTGCCGCGGGCTGCGGCTCGCTCCCGCCCGTGCTCGGCGGAGATCCGCCGCCGGCCTGGCAGCAGCCGCCGCCGCCGCCCGCCGAGGGCCCGATCGTCGAGGCCGGCGCGTTCCATCGCGCCCGCCTCCGGAACGGGATGACCGTGTTGATCCTGGAGGACCGACGCCTTCCGCGTGTGGCCATCGGCCTCGAGCTCCGCCGCGGGGCGGGGAGCGTTCCGCCGGAAAAGGCGGGCATCGCCGCCATCACGACCGAAGTCCTCCAGCGCGGTGCCGGTGACCGCGACACGTTCGAGCTCGCCAAGGTCGTCGAGGACGTCGGGGCTTCGCTGTCGGTCGACGCGGGTTGGGACACGACCGGGATCTCTCTCGCCGGTCTCGCCGAGGACCGGGCGCTCCTGATGGAGATCCTCGCGGACGTCGCGCTCCGACCGCGCTTCGACGAAGGCGAGTTCACGAAGGTCGTCGCCGAGCATCGTGCAGGGCTCGTCGCCGCCCAGGACGATCCGGCGACGCTGATCCGCTGGTACGCGATCCGCGCGCTCTACGCGGGCCACCGCTACGGCCTCCCGCGCGGCGGCAACGAGGAAACCGTCGCAGGGCTGACCCTCGACGACGCGAAGGCCTACTGGAACGATCGTTTCGTGCCGTCGAACGCGATCTTCTGGGCGGTCGGCGACGTCGACGCCGAGGCGCTCGAAGCGGAAGTGACCGCGCTCTTCGGCGACCTGGACGAGGGCCCGGTCCTCGGCAACACGCCGCCCACGCCCGAGCGCACACCAGAGGCGCGTCGGATCGTGGTCGTCGACAAGCCCGAGCTCGGACAGGCTCGGATCATCGTCGCCCACGAAGGCATCGCTCGGACCGAGCCCCAGCGGATCCCGCTCGATCTGATGAACGACGCGCTCGGCGGCAGCGGTTTTTCCTCCCGCCTCATGAAGAAGGTCCGCTCCGACGAGGGGCTGACCTACGGCATCGGTTCGGGTTTCTCGCTGCGTTCCGTCCCCGGTCCCTTCTCGATCTCGACCTTCACGCGTAAGGACCAGGTCCGCCGCGTCGTCGATCTCGTCCTCGAAGAAATGTCGGCGATCCGCGACACCCGTCCGGTCTCGTCCGAAGAGCTCGCGAAATTCGTCTCGTACAACGTCGGCCGCTTCGGCCTCTCGCTCGAGACCAGCGAGTCGGTGCTCGCCTCGCTCGTCGACCTCGAGGTGCATGGTCTGCCCGAGGATTCCCTCGACACGTTCCGCGCGCGGCTGCGGGCCGTCGATCTGGAGACCGTGCGTACGGTGACCCGCGAACGGCTCGACCCCGAGCGTGCCGCGATCGTGGTGCTCGGCCCCGCGGACGAGATCGTCCCGCAGCTCGATTCGCTGGGCGAAATCGAGGTCTGGTAGCCGCTCGAGCGCGACGGTGCGATCCGGCTACCGACCGAAGATGTCGAGGATGTCCGACCCGCGCACGTAGCGCGACGGATGGATCGCCTCGGACAGTTCCTCCAGCGTGATCCCGTCGGGCTGGATCGCCTTCAGCCATTCGCGCTGGATCACCCGGAACTCTCCCCGGGAGAGGCCGAGTCGTCGGTGGTACCGGAAGAGGGCGTCGAGCTCGTCGAGGGTGCCGTAGGCTTCGAGCAGCGTGCTCGGTCGGTTCTTCACGAAGCGGCGGAGCTCGAACCCGACCACGCGACGCACGCGGGTCTGGGCGCGGTACTGGTCGAGCGCGTCCTGCAGCGTCGCGCGCACCTCGGGTGCACGCTCGCCTTCCGCGCCGAAGAGCGATTCGTAGAGGTCGATCGCCGCCTCGGCGTCAGCCGGGTCGAGCCGGCTCTCGGTGACCGGGACGTTGTCGCTGGTGGCGGCGAGCCCGAGATCGTCGAGGATCGCGCCGCCCTCGAGCCGGGCGACGAGGGTCCGCGGCGCGGTCTCGCGTGCGTCGACGCCGAGTTTGGCGAGGCGCGCGGGCTGCCGAATCGGCGCGAGGTCGCGCCAGACCGGGTCGAGCAGAGCGCGCTCGAGCGGCGGAACGGCGCCGGTCAGCTCCGATCGCGACGGGCCGCGCGGGAACGGGGACGCGACCTGATCCGACAGGCCCCGCGCGACGAACTGGAAGTCCGAGGCGTCGAGGCCCGTGCCGTCGGTGGAGATCGCGGCGACCGGGAAGCCGGCCAGGAAGGCCGGCAGCGTCGGGTCGAAGGCATCGGGGAAGCCGAAGCGTGTCCGCTTGCCGGTGCCCGGGAGGAACTGCGGGACGACGCCGCCGAAGTCGAGGGTGTTCGCCAGGATCGCGGGGCCCCCGTCCTGCGTCGACGCGCCGTCCGGCAGGAGCGAAACGCCGGCGTTGCGGCCGACGAGGTCGATCGCGTCCGCGATCACGCGGATCCCGTTCGCGCCGCCGGCGGCGACGTCGCCCAGGGTGACGCGGCTGCCGGCGTGGTCGATCGTCAGGTCACCCGCGACCGCGAGGCGCTCGCCCGAGCCCATGACGAAGTCGCCGCCGTTCGTGCTCCGGAACGTGAGATCCCCGCTGGCCTTGCCGATCGTGGCCACGGGAGCGTTGTCGATTCGGCCCGTCTCGACGGGCAGGCCGGCCAGGAAGTCACCCGCTGGATCGGTGTCGCCGTCGACGGTCGGATCGTTGGGTTCGCCGAGGGCGAGGGTCGCGAACGCGATCGGGCCCTCGACGAACACGAACTGATTCGTCTCCTCGACGGTCTCGGCGATCGTGTCGAGGTCGCCGTCGAGCTCGAAGTCGGGGTCGGTCAGGCGTCCCGCGGCGATCTCGTCGCCGTCGTCCATGCCGTTGTCGTTGTCGTCGTCCATCCGCACGCCGAACTGCGCCGTTCCGTCCGCATCGTCGTCGAAGAGGACGGCGAGGAAGCCGAGCCGTTCGACCGGCGTGTCGCTCGCCGAGGTCGGCGCGCCGTCGGAGCCCAGGTTGCCCTCGAAGATCACCTCGCCGCGGGCCTGGACGAGGAGGCCCGCGGCGATCGGGGCGCCGAGCGCCGTGTCCCGGAAGACGTCGCCGCCGAAGGTCACGTCCCGGGCGATCGCGTCGAGGGTGCCGGCCAGGAGGACGTCTCCGGCCCAGCGCTGGTCGCCCACCGTCTCGACGCCGAAGTCGATCGTCGTCGTCTCGGTCAGGCCGGTCTCGTTGTCGATCGTGCGGGTCGGCGCGAAGTCCGGGACGGCGATCTCGGCGAAGCCCGTCGTCTCGAAGGAGGCGAGCTCGATCGCCGCGAGGTCTTCGTTCGAGAGGTCGGTCAGCGACTCGAAGGCGTAGCCGGAGACGCCCGGGCGGAAATCGGTCACGGCGAGGTCGAGCCGTCCGCCGGTGCCGTTCGCCGCGAGGACGAGGTTCGAGCCGATCGTGCCGTCGCGAAGGGCGTTCGTGAAGGTGAGGTCCGGCCCGTTGGTCTCGAGGACGATCTCGACGAAGCGGAGGTCTTCGCGGCGGTCGGTCTGGATCTCGGTGCTGCCGAACTCGAAGCCGCGCTGGAAGTAGCGATCGAGCCTCGGGAGGGTCGTCGTCGAGAAGTCGCCCTCCTGGACGATCGTGAGCCGGACGCGCTCCAGGACGTCCTGGTCGCTCGCGACGCGATCCGTGTCCTCGGGGTCGTCGAGCAGCACGTTTCGGAGCGATCGGCTCACGATGCGCAGATTGGCGTCGTCGAGCTGGATCTGGGGGAGGCCGTCCGCGACGTCGATCGTGATGTCGTTCGAGCGGAGCTCGACCACGTCGTCGAAGCCCGCCGCGGACGAGAAGGGGGCGGCGTCGGCGGCGCCGACGATGTTGACGGTGAGCGAGGCATCGTCTTCGTCCAGCCCGAGGACCAGGCCCTCGGTCCGGAGCGCGAGCGCTCCGTCGTCGGTCACGATCGTCTCCGATTGGATGGAGGCGAGCGAGATCAGCTCGAATCGGTTGCCGCCCAGGGCGAGGGCCTGGAGCACTTCGGTCGTGTCGAGCTCGTCGGACTCGGTGATCACGATGGTTCTCGGGCCCGGGGTGGTGTCGGCGGCGTCGTAGTCGAGCGAGCGCAGGCCCGTGAAGTCGATGTCGGCGAGGCCCTCCGTGATCCGGTCCTCCTGGCCGTCTCCGTCGAAGTCGCGGTTGGTGACGCGGAAGGTCGGGCCCGCGCGCAGGACGATCTCGCGGGCGCGGAGATCCGACTGGGCGAGGCCTTCGAAGATCAAGTTGCCCATCGGATTCGCGGCGTCGATCTCGTCGAAGGGCTGTCGGTCGAGGAAGCCGGCTTCCAGGCGGATCGAGTCGGCATCGATGTCCGTGTCGGCCGCGAGGGTCACGTCGCCCTCCGCCACGACGCCCACCTGACCGAACGTGTAGGCGCCGGTCTCGAAGCGGACGTCGCCGACCAACGGCTCGATGGCCTGCCCGATCGTGAGGCCGCTGCCGGAGGCGACGTCGGAAGAGACGGTCACGCCGTTGAACTCCGAGAAGAGCACGAGGTTCGTCGGGTCGTCGTTCCCGAACTCGTCGTCCGCGAAGCCGCGCTCGAGATGGCCCGAGACGTTGAAGCGTTCGATCAACTCGGCGGCCTCGAGGCCCGCGTCCGCCTGGATCGCGATGTTGGTCGGACCGCGCCCGTTCGCGAGGTCGAACATGCCCGGGTCGTCCTCGACCTCGGACGCCTCGCTCAGATTGGTCGTCGTCGCGTCGCCCTCGACCGTGAACGCCTCGATCAAGAGGCGCTCGTCGTCGAAGTCCGCGTCCTCACCCGGGCCGATCGCGCCGGCGGTGTCGCCGGTCCGGTCGCCGGCCGCGAAGGTGCCCCCGCCGCTCGCGTTGCCGCCGGTCGACTCGAGCGTGAGCTGGTTCGACCGGATTCGCAGCCGCAGGTTCGCGAGGAGCGGATCGGTCTCCGAGGTCAGCACGAGTGCGTCGTCCGTCGTCGCGCGCAGCCGGACGTTCACCGCTTCGAGGATGAGGCGTGCGGGGCCGCCCGCCAGATCGAGCGGCAGCGCCGTGAAGTCGGGATTGCGCAGGTCGATCTCGCCGGCGTCGTTGCGGATCGCGAGGATCGACGGCAGGACGGGGCTGCCCATGTCGGAGACGAAGTCGTCGGCGTCCGGCAGGTCGCCCAGAGCGAAAGCCTGGTCCTCGTGGAAGACGAAGCTCCGGTCACCGCCGATTCCGTCGGTCAGGTCGAAGGTCGCGCCGGCGACGATCACCCGCGCGCCGACCGATCCGCCGGTGCCGTCGCCGGCCACGAGTCGCACATGGGGCGCTCGGACGACGACGCCGCTCTCGAAGCTCAGGCTGCCCAGCTCTTCCGAGCCGGCGCGCAGGGTCAGCTCCTTGTCGGTCGCCGCGGCGACGCCCGCCGGAGCGAAGGCGTCGGCCAGGGCGGTCGTGTACTGGAAACGAGCGGTGCTGCCGAGGGTGACGGAGCGTCCGTCGAAGACGAAGCCCGTCGGCACCTGGATCGCCGCGGTGCTGCCGACTTCGCGGCCGATCAGGGAGAGGTCGACGTCGCGGATCTGCGCCGCGTCGAAGCCGCCGGTCGTCAGGTCGATCGTGCCGAAGTCCGAATGGAGCCCGTAGTCGACGCGCTCCGGGTCGATCCCGAAGCCAGCGCCGCCGGCGATCCCGAAGTCGTCGATCGTCGGGAGGTGCGTCGCAGCGTCGATCGCGGCGTCCTGCCGGAACAGGAAGGACTTCTCGGTCCCGTCGGCCACGAAGGCGCCGCCGGCCCCGTCGCGGAACTCGACGCTCGCGGCACCGAGGATCTCCGAGCGGTCTTCGACGCTGCCTTCGGTGGCGGCGCCGGCTCCGGCCCGAATCGAGATCGCGTCGGACGCGAGCCGGATCGCCGCGCCCGTCGCGTCGAATTCGAGATCGCCGATGCCCGAGGCGGCGCCGTGGAGCGTGAGCGCCTCCGAGGCGGCGAGGGTCAGCCCGGCCTCGACGGTCAGCGTCCCGCCGAGCTGCTGGAAGTCGAAGGCGCCGAGCTCGATGCCGGCGGGTGCGCCGGCCGTGATGACCAGCTCGTCCACGCTCGAGATCGCGCCGACCACGCTCGCGTCGATCGTGAAATCGCGGGGCGAGGAGATCGAGAGGTCCGTCACGTCGAAGGGGTTCGTGATCGACGCGAAGTCGACGGCGGGGGCAGCCGGATCGGAATCGAGGAGCAGCCCGCCGCGCAGGGTCACGCGGCTCGCGCCGGCGTCTCCGAAGCTCGGGAGATAGCCGACCGTCTCGTTCAGCCCGGCGGCGTCGCCGATCGCGAGGCTGCCCGACTGGCTCTCGAGCGTGATCTGCTGTCCCTCTCCGCCGATCAACGCCACGTCGAACACGCCGCCGGCGCCGCCGCCGCCCGAGCGGCCGCCGAAGAAGATCTCGTTGTCCGCGATCGTCTCTCCGTTGACCACGCCGAAGCCGGCGCCCTGGACGATCGAGACCGTCTCGGGGCGGAAGTCGCCCGTGTCTTCGAAGCGCCGCAGCTGGAGGCCGCCGTAGTCCGCGCCGGCCCGGCGGGCCAGGTCCGTCGCGTCGCCTGCGTCCGGCGCCATCAGGTCATTGGTGACGGCGAGGATCGGGCTGGTCCGGATCGAGACGTCGTCCGCCTGGATCCGCACGCCGGCGGTCTCGGAGGCGCCGCCGCTCCCGAGGAACGCGAGGCGCAGGTCCGGGTCGAACCCGTCGGGAGACGTGCCGCCGGCCTCCTCGCTGGTCAGGGCGCTCGGGGCGGCCGCGACGAGCAGGTCGAAGCGCTCGGCGCGGAAGCCGGTGTTCTGCGCGAAGCTCGCCTGCCGCTCCGCTTCGATCCGGAGCGTGCCCTCGTTCACGAAGGCCGCTGTCCCGTCCCCGTCGTCGGCGAGGGCGCCGACGGCGTCGAAGGTGATCTCCTGGCGGCTCTCGCCGGTGACCTCGACGCGGACGGCGCGGAGGCCGCCGTTGGTCTCCGTCGAGACGTCGCGCGACTCGAGGGTGATGCCCGCGGAGGACAGGGTCGTGTCGGCCGTCGTTCCGCCGATCGTGATGGCACCCGCGCCGAAGCGATCGTCCCCCGAGCTGAAGCCGCTGCGATCGCCCGCGAAGACCGAGAGCAGCCCGTCGTCGAGGCCATCGTCGACGCCGTCGTCGTCGCGGGTGTCGAAGCGGCCCTCGAGCGTCACGCTCTGGGTGGCGAGGTGGCCGATCGTGAGGAGGCCGCCCTCGGTGTCGACCTCGTTGGCGCCGGCGAAGGTGATCGCGCCCCCCTGGTCGTCCTCGAACCCGTAGACCGGGTCGATCGAGCGGACCTGGGTGTCCTCGGGATCGAGGCGATTCGCTTCGATGGCGATCGCGCCGCCGTCCGATTCGATCGTCGCACCGGTGAAGCGCGCGTTGCCGATGCTGGTGGTCCCGCGGATGCCGCCGGCGAGGGACATGGCGCCGCCGCCGGAGCGGAGCGTCCCCGAGACGTCGAGCTCGCCGGCCTCGAGGAAGAGCTCCTGCTCGCTCGTGCGCCGGATGGTCACGCTGTTGGCCTGGAGGCTGATGGTGCCGCCGTTGCCACCGTCGTCCGGCGGTCGGCTGGTGTCGATCGTGCCTCGAACGTCGATTCCCGTGGTGATCCGGTCGAGTCCGGGCGTGACGCCGAGCGTCGACGGATCGAGGGTGTTGCGGCCGGCGTCGAACTCGTCGCCGTTGCCGAATCGATCGAAGGAGCCCGTCAGGAGCAGCGCGTCGCCGCCGTCGGTCTCGATCACGCTGGTCGCCGATTGGGTGATCTGGACGCCGCGGGCCTCGAAGTTTCCGCCGCCGGTGCGGATGTCGGCGGCGAGGTTCACGTCGCCACGGATCTGGTCCTCCGCGAAATCGTCGGTCGAGGGGCGCTGGGCGGGATCGTTCGCGGTCAGGATGACGTCGAGGGCGAGGTCGGGCGTGACCGTGTCGCTGCTGCCGACGGTGATGTCGGCGTCGACGTTGATGCTCCCGGCGGCGAGCAGGGTCAGCGTCGCGCGGGTGCCGGGGGCGGCGCCGCCGTCGGGAATCGCAATGGCGGCTTCGACGTCGATGTCGCCCGCGCCGTCGGCGATCTCGTCGGGGCTCGCGTTGCGGGGATCGAAGGCCTCGGTCGACAGGGTCACGTCGGTGCCGACGGCCAGGGCGCGCGCGATCAGCGTGACCGACACCGTGTTCGGGTCGTCCGGTGCGCCGGGATCGAAGTCGATCGTCCGCAGGACGTCGTCGAAGCCCGCGCTGTCGAAGTTCGGGTCGAGGATCGCCTCGACCGCCTTGTTGAGGCAGGCCTCGCCGACCGTGGCGCAGTCGAAGTCGTTCGACTCGTCGACCAGCCGGATCGAGAAGGGGTCGATCAGCCAGTGTCCGCCTTCGCCTTGCGCCGCGGAGAGGTCCGGCGTCGTCAGAAGGGAGAGGCGCTCGAGGCCCGAGGTCTCGACGAAGCCGCCGTCGCCCCCCTCGGCGCCGCCGCGCGCGGAGACCGCGCCGGCCACGTGGGTCAGGGACTCGGAGAACAGGACGACCCGGCCGCCATCTCCGTTCGTGACGGCATCGGCGCGGACTTCGGCGCCCTCGGCGACCACGAGCCCCCGGGCGCGTTGGAGCTCGCCTTTGCCGAGGGTGTCGCCGCCGACGAGGATCGTGCCGCCGCCCGCATCGCCCGAGGCATCGAGGCGTGCGCCGGAGGCCACGACCGTGCCGGCCGCGTCGAGCACGTCTCCGGCCAGGACGATCGTCTCGCCCGTCACTTCGACGCTTCCGCCCGTGGCACCGGCTTCCCGGTCGCTCGCGTCGAGATCGCCGGCGATCTCCACCCGCCCGTTCTCGCCTCCGGCGAGCGCGATCGTCTCGGCGCGGATCGAGGGCGTGCCGCCGCCGTCGCCGGCGATCTGGCGGATGCCCCAGCCGAGCGCGTCCGCAGCGGCGAGGCGAACGCGTCCCCGCCCGGCGTCGATCGTGCCGCGGTTCTCGACCGCGTATTCGGGCGCTTCGACGTGGTTGTCCGGACCGTTCGCGCGCGGGATCGAGACGACGACCGGGTTGTCGAACTCGACGAGGCGAACGGCGTCGCCGCCGATCATCATGAGCGTGCCGTCTTCGATCTCGATGTGGCCGGTGTTGACCACGCGGCGGCCGATCAGCGCGGCGGACTCCGCCGTCAGCTCGCCCAGGTTCTGGACGCTGCCGCTTCCCGTGAGCGCCACGAGGTCGACTGGATTCGTGAGGCCTTCGGTGATCGTGTCGGCGTCGAGGAAGTGGACCGAGTCCGCGCCGACCGCCAGCAGCTGTCCGCCCGGCGTGTAGATCTCGCCGGCGAGGAGCACGTCCGTGCCGTAGAGCAGGACCTTCTCGTTCGCGGCGATCACGCCGCCGGGTGCGAGGGCGACGGCGCCGGTCAGCTCGAGGTCGCGGCCGCCGATCGTGTCGATGTCGGTCAGGTCCGCGCCGACCGCGACGAAGCCGCCGACGTCGATCACCGCGGTCGAGCCGATGTAGATCCCGCTCGGCGCGGCGAAGAGGATCGTGTCGTCGAGGCCCGATTCGATCCGGCCGCGGATCAGCGCCATCTGGTTGCCGCCGATCACGTTCAGGTGCTGTGCGCCGTCGGCGCTCAGGTCGAAGATCAGCGTGTTCTCGGCGGGCTGGTCGAAGCCGCCGCGCCAGTCGGTCCGGCCCTGCCGCTGGTCCGATTGGATGATCGTGATGCCCGCCTGGGTGTTGTCGATCGTGCCCGGCGTGACCATGACCGCGTCGTTCGCGGACTGGAACTCCTCGCCCGCGAAGCCGGAGGTCGGGGTGAGCGCGACGATCGCGCCGACGAGGAGGCCGGCGAGCGCGCGCTCGAAAGCGGATCGCTCGCCCGGCAGGCGAGTCGCCGCTGCGGGGCGTCGCTTCGCTTCAGAAGAGGATGCTGAACAACGCATGGATCTCGCTGTCTCCTCTGTCGACGCCGCGACTGACGGGAAGGGTCGACCCCGGATTGCTCGGGTCGGGCTCCAGGACGCTCGGGGCGCTCTCGTCGTCGAGGGCGATCGCCCAGTCGATCCGCGCGCGCACGTTCGACAGGATCTGGAGCTCGGCGCCGATGCCCGCGCTCACGAGCGTCTGGTCACGCTCGCCCGCGAGCCGGTCGAGCCCGTTCCGCTGCGTGTGGCCCACGTCGACGAAGGCGCGGAAGATGAGATCCCAGTCCGGGCGACCGTAGACCTGCTGCGGCGAGCCGCGAAAATCGCCCAGCAGCGGCAAGGCGAGCGGTTCCCGACGGATCGGCAGCGCGCGCGGCACGTGGAAGCGGTACTCGAAGGAGGCGATGTAGAGGTCGTCGCCCACGGCGAGGGACTGCGGGTAGCCGCGCACGCTGAAGAGACCGCCGAGCGTCGCGTTCGCCTGCGGGATCGATCGCACCTCGTCGAAGGTGTACTGCGTGCGGAAGCTCACGGCGACTTCGTGGGCGAGCGTCGAACTCGTGTGGGTCGAGGGGTCCCGCCAGGCCTTCGGGTTCACGATCGGTTCGAGGTAGCCCGACCAGTTCAGGCTGAAGCCGAGCTGGGCATAGCGATCCTCGGCGTCGCTTCGGCCGAGGGCGCCTCGGTTGGACGGATCGATCTCGTTGGCCTGGCCCGAGATCTCGAAGTCTGCCGTGAACGAGGACAGCTCGTTCCGGCGCTCGGCATGGACGCCGACGCGCGGCACGACGAGCAGCGCCTGCCCGCGACCGCCCTGCGTGTTGTTCTTCACGTCGAGGTCGCGCAAGCGGAGTCCGCCCCAGACGTCGACGAAGAAATTCCGGTACTGGAAGGCCTCGTAGATGAATCGGCCGCCGTAGAGCAGGCCCGTGCTCGTGACGATGTCGTTCGCCACGTTGAGGAAGGTCGAGGAATCTCCGACTTCGGCGCGGCTCCAGCTGAACTCCGTCTCCCAACGCAGGCCGTCCACGCCCCACCACGGGATGTCGTCGCGCGGGACGTACTCGAGCCAATCGGGATCGCCGCGGCGGTGATTCATCCACTCCGGGCGCTCGGCACCGAAAAAGGGCGCCTGGTAGCGGACGGCCACGGCGTTCACGTCTTCGAAGCCGGTGTTCAGGTACTCGATCGACAGGACGTCGTCCCGGTCGGTCAGCTGACGGTGGGTGAAGCCGTAGCGCTGCTGCCAGAGGTTCGTGCGGTTCGTGCCCGTGTTGCTTCCCTGGCCGTAGACGTACCAGGGCTTCGCTTCGAGCACGCGGTAGTCGAGGATCACCTCGCCAGGCGCTTCGCCGGGCGAGAGCGCGGCCTCCACCCGGCGTCCGCCGTGGCGGTTGAGTCGGTGGAGATAGTCCTCGAGGGAGCGTCGGTCGAGCAGGTCGGTCGTCCCGTCTTCGCCGACGCTCGAGGGCTGGAGCGGCGAACCGAGGCGGATCCGCTCGTGGATCTCGTTGTCGATCTTCCAATCGCTCTTCACGCGGTCGCCGGCGGCGATCGTCCGGACCTGTCCGACGCGACCGATCCGGATCTCGAGGGCGAGGGACGTGCGTCCCTCGGACCTCCGGTCGCGCGCCTCGACGAGGTCGAAGTCCCGGGTCGCCGGGCGGACGTCGACGCCGTAATAGCCGGCCTCGTGGAGCCTCTTCACGACCGCGGTCAGGACCGCGACGAGACCTTCCGCGTCGAGGGCGATCGGCTCGGTCCCGCTCGCGGCGAAGACGTGGGTCTTCGTCGCGGCGTCCGGGTCCGCTCCGGTGAATCCGGTGGCCGTCGCGCGGAGAGGCACTTCGACCGGCAGGAGATCCTCGACCGGCGGATGATCCGCGTGGACGTCCGGGTAGCCGAGCTCGAGGTCGCCGACCGGGAAGACCGGCTGGCCGTCGGCCTCGTCGAGCAGGACCTGGGCGCGCCCGTCCGGGGCGATCGCGAGCGTCCAGAGGCCCGCCACGAGCAACACGACGACACGCAGGGGTGTCGGTCGGCACTGGGCGGCGGCGCGTCGCGGCAGGGGCAGCAAGGTTCTCTCGGGTCGCTCAAGGTCGCTCGGAAGCGGGGCTGGGCCGGAGCCGGGGGGTCCGGAGTGGAAAGAGAAGCGCCGGCGCGCCGCTCCGGGTCGATTCGAGGCTGCCCGCGGGCGGCGATCCGTCCTGGCGGGCGCGAGATGGGGCCTCGCATCGAGCGCGGCGCGATCGGGTTCGAGCGGCCGCGTTCGGGGCGGGCCGACGATAGCGAGATCCGTCCTGCAACTCCCCCGGTTGCGCGCGAATTCCGCTTCAGAATTACGGCTTTGTTGAGGTCGATGCCTCCCCGATTTCGTTGGAGGAGGGGGCGGTGCGAACGGTTCCCCTCGACCCGAATCCGACTTCGAGTCAGATCTCGTCGAGCCGGAGGGCCTTGACCGACCGACCGGTCGGTCGATAGATTCCTCGTCATGGTACCGACCCGAGACCCCGTCCCTCCGCGCGCCCCGGACAGCCGGGACAAGATCCTGGAGACCGCCGAAGGGCTCTTCGCGATCGGCGGCTACGTCGGCGTCGGCATGCGCGAGCTCGCCACGACGGTCGGCCTGTCGAAGTCGGCGCTCTTTCATCACTTCCCGAACAAGCAGGAGCTGTACAGCGCCGTGCTCGATCGATCCCTGGTCCGGATCGAAGCGGCGGTGAACGCCGTCGGGACGGAAGGAACGCCGGAGGAACAGCTCGACGCCTGGATCGACGCGGTCGTCTGCACGCTGTCGGAGGACGTGCCGGCCGGGCGGCTCATGATGCGCGCCCTGGTCGACGAGGAGCCCTTCCCCGCGATCGTGCTCCAGGCGGACGCGGGACTCGACCGCGAGCTCGAGGACTTCGAGCTGCGGCTGGCCGGCATCCTCGAGCGCTTCGGTGCGCTCCTCGAGGCCGGCGTCGCCTCCGGCGCGTTCCGACCGGTCTCGATCCCGGACACGCTGCTGTCCGTGATCGGGGCGATCACGTTCCACTTCTCCTCGGGCGAGCTCGGCGAAGCGCTGCTCGGGGAATCCGTCTTCTCGCGGAGCGCCGTCGAAAGGCGGCGCCGCGAAGTGGCTCAGTTCATCCGTCGCGGGCTGATGGCCTGAAGGCGGACGGTTCCGTTCCCCCGCCCGAGAGGGCGCATCCCCGAGAGGAATCCCATGGACAAGATTCTCAGCGAACACCGGAAGCAGATCGGCGACTTCGAGGTCATCGACTTCGAGGACGAAGCGATCGTCCAGGGCATGCGCAGCCGCGTCGACGTCGACGTGCCGGTCGATCTCCACTGGACCTGGTCCTACGAGAGCGAGATCCACGAGCTGCGACGACTCTACGAGAAGGGCAAGCGCGGGCAGTGGAACGCCCAGACCGATCTCGACTGGGACATTCCGGTCGACCGGAACGAGTGGATGATGACGCCGGAGATGTCGCTCATGGCCAACGTCGTCGCGCTCCACGGCGGGAGCGAAGCGGCTCAGAAGGAGGCCACCCACGACGAGATCGCCTACACGCTCTCCCAGCTCCTGCACGGAGAACAGGCGGCGCTCCAGCTCTGCGGTCAGCTCACGAACGTGTGCACGGAAATCGACCAGAAGTTCTATGCCGCGAGTCAGGTGATCGACGAAGCGCGACATGCGGAGGTCCTCTCGAAGTACCTCGGCGAGAAGGTCGGCGAGATCCATCCGATCGGCGGCGACCTGAAGACCCTGCTCGAGATCCTGCTGCAGGCCCAGGGCATGCAGAAGAAGGTGCTCGGCATGCAGACCCTCTTCGAGGGCATGGCCGTCGGGATCATGGACACGATCCGCCGCGAGAGCCGCAACGCGCTGCTCTCCACCATGCTTCATCGCGTCGAGCAGGACGAGTCGCGCCACGCGGCCTTCGGCGTGCTCAACATGCGCCGGATCGTGAAGCAGGTCTCCCGCGACGAGATGGAGGAGATGGAGGACTGGGCCTTCAGCATTCTCGAGACGCTGAACGCGAACCAGCAGCTCGAGATGCTCCGCCGCTTCGCGGACAAGTACGGCTACGACCCGGAAGGCGTCGTCGCCGCTGCGACGAAGCTCCCCAACTTCGCCGAGCTCAACAGCCCGATCTACATGCACACGGTCGTGCCGAACCTGCGCAACCTCGGTCTGATCACCGAGCGCACGGAAGACCACTGGAAGCGCGTCGGCATGATCTACGACGCGAGCGAGGCGGCCGTCGCGAGCTGATCTCCGCGCGGGCCGCCTCCGCCGCCACCATGGGGGCGGCCCGACCCGCGCGCTGCGCGCTCAGTCGTAGTTGGCGAGGGCCGATTTCAGCGAGGCGCGGACCTCGCTGCGGAGCGACTCCGGCTCGAGGACCGTCGCGCCGCCGCCGAACGAGAGCACCCAGTTCGCGAGTTCCTGGCTCCCGCCGACCTCCATCGAGAGCAGGAGCCCGCCGTCCGGCAGCGCCTCCGTCTGCTGGCTCGCGTGCCACTCGCGCTCGCTCACCCACGACGCCCACTCGGCGCTGAAGCGGATGCGGACGGGGACCGCGGGCTCGGCCACGACGCCGAAGCTCGACGCGGTATACGCGTCGAAGTCGAAGTCGGGATCGACGTCGAAGGCCTCGCGCGTGACTTCGATCGCTCGGATCCGGTCGACGGCGAAGGTGCGGATTTCCTCGCTCCGATGGTCGTGGCCGATCACGTAGAGCGCACCCCCGTGGTACCAGACCTTGTACGGGTCGATCCGCCGCGTGGACTCCTCGCCGGTCCGTCCCGTGCGGTAGGTCATCTCGAGCGTGCGGTTCTCGAGTACGCCCTCGTTCAGGACGCGGATCGTATCGTGGAACGCGGCGTAGCGTTTGTGGGGGCCCGGCAGGACGCGGAAGCCGTCGCCCAGCCGCTCGAGGTAGCCCGAGAGCTCGGGTCCGAGGCCGGCGCGGACCTTTCCGAGAGCCGCATGGATCGAGTCGTGGAAGACGGTGCCTTCGAGGGTCTTGAGCAGGTCCTCGGAGAAGGCGAGGGCGAGCAGTTCGTCGGGGGTGAACGGGACCTGACCCATCTGGAACGTGTCGAGGAAGCGGTAGTAGGCCTTGCCATCCCGCTTCTCGCTCGTGACCGGAAAGCCCGCGTACATCAGCGCGTCGAGGTCGCGATAGACCGTGCGGCGGACGCAGCCGAGGTCCTCGGCCAACTCGTCGAGGCCGACACCCGCGCGGCTCCGCGCCAGGTGCTGGATCAACTGCCACTGTCGTGCGAGCTGGTCCCCCCGCATGGCCGGAAAGTACCGGCTCCCCGCGGCGGAGGCACGACGGCCGGGGGATCAGTCGGTGAAGAAGGCGGCGAGCTCTTCCTCGCGCGCTTCCGCGTCCCGATAGCCGACTTCCTCGCAGCGCCTCGCGTAGGCGGCGTCGAAGAGCAGGTAAGACAGGAGATCCGCTTCGCGGGCGTTGGCGCCGGCGCCGGACGCGCGGCGGAGCAGCCCGAGGAAGGGCCCGAAGTCGAGATCTGGATCGTCGCGGACCACCTCGGCGGCCAGCACGCCCAGGTCTTCGGAGGGGCGCACGACCAGGTCTTCGATCCGCTTCAGCTCGCGGTCGCCCTCGACCTCGAGGCGGTCGTTCAGCTTCGCGAGGAAGTCGTCCCCGTAGACGTCGCGTCCGGCGTCGAGGATGTCGTTGATGAAGTGCATGCGCGACACGTCCGCTTCGATCGGCGAGAGCATGAGCGCGTTGAGCACCTTGCCGAAGAGGTACATCGGATTCCCGAATTCGGCGGTCCGCTCCTGCGCGGTCGCCTCGTTGACCGACGGTTCGGTCGGATGGGTCAATCCGATCACCAAGATGCGGTCGGCGCCGAGACGCACGGCGGGGGCGAGCGGCGTATTGAGGCGCAGCCCTCCGTCGGCGTAGTAGCGGGCGCCCACGCGGACCGAAGGGAAGAGCAGCGGGATGGCCGCCGAGGCGAGGGCGTGGAGCGGCGAGAGGCGGATGCGCTGCATCCGGATGTTCGAAACGGAGGCCCAGGGCGGGAGCTCCGGGCGTTGCGAGTCGCAGAAGACGACGGCCCGGCCGGTCGCGATCTGCGTCGCGGCGATGCAGACGGTGTCGATGCGGCCGGTGCGCAGGTTGCGCCGGATGCCGCGCCAGGGGATCGACTGCAGCACGAGCCGCTCGAGGGGCTCGGTGTCGAGCAGGCCGTAGAGCCGGTCGGGGCGCTGGCCCTCACGGAGTTGCCTCGCGACGCGCTTCACGCCGAGCATCCGCCGCGGCAGGCGGAAGAAGTCCCGGGTCGTGAACTCGAAGATCTCGTGCACCTTCATCCGGTGCCAGATCTCGACGAGACGCTCGCCGCGGCGTTCGGTCTCGTCGGCGGTCGCCGCCAGGAAGCAGGCGTGGATGGCGCCGACGCTGGTTCCGCAGACGATCTCGAAATCCGGCTGGACGCCGGTCCGCCCCGGGAGGTCGTCGAGGATGAAGCGGAGGACGCCGGCCTCGTAGGCGCCGCGCGCGCCGCCGCCGGAGAGCACGACCGCGCGCTTCGGCTTGTCGCCGCGGGCGGGCGAGGAGGACGTGCCGGGTCCGCTCTCAGTGACCATCGATCGGGCGTGCGGACTAGCCGCTCACGCGCTCCGCGTACTGGCCGGTGCGGGTGTCGACGCGGAGGACATCGCCTTCCTTGATGAAGAGCGGGACGTCGAGGGTCGCGCCGCACTCGAGGGTCGCCGGCTTCACGGCGCCGGAGCTGGTGTCGCCCTTCACCGCCGGATCGGACTGGACGACCTTCGACTCGATGTAGTTCGGAAGATCGACGTTGACGGGATTGCCCTTCCAGAAGAGCACGTCGACGACCATCTCCTCCATCATGAACTTTTCCTGCTCGCCGATCACGTCCGGCGGGATCGGGATCTGGTCGTAGGTCTGCTGGTCCATGAAGATCATCGACTCGCCGTCGTTGTAGAGGTACTGCATCGACTTCTCAGAGATGTCGGCGACCTCGGCCTTCTCCCCGGAGCGGAAGGTCCGCTCGACGGTGCGGCCGTTGAGGAGGTTCTTGATCTTCGTGCGGACGAAGGCGCCGCCCTTGCCCGGCTTCACGTGCTGGAAGTAGGTGATCGTGAAGGGCTGGCCGTCGAGCTCGAGCTTGAGGCCGTTCTTGAACTGCGAAGTGTCGGTGGTCGCCATGGTCGGTGGGATCCTGTGCGGCGGTCGCGCGCGCGCGCGGCCTCGAAGACGCGGACTGTCGGGGGGTCGACCCGGCGGGGGCCGAACGGGCGCCGAGTCTAGCGGAGCGCCGTCCGCAGGCCAGAAACCCGGCGGCTGGGGGGCGATCGGACGGATCCGGTCGAAAATTGAGCCCCAGCGGGCCTCCCCTGCGGATGCGCGCGTCGTCCGC
>JBCCZJ010000021.1:0-23057 GCA_039187915.1 Myxococcota bacterium | reverse complement strand
TAGACGCCGTACCAGCAGATGTCGAACGTGCGCTCCCAGGTCGCGCGGTCGCCGTCGATCATGCTGACCATCGCGCCGACGCCCGCGTTGTTGAAGACGTGGTGGACGCAATCGGTCTCGTGGTCGCGCATGATCTGGTCGCGGAAGCGGAGCAGGTCGTCCTCGCTCGCGACGTCGGCCACGCAGGTCGTGACCCGCACGCCGTCCGGGCTCTCGTCGTCACAGAGCGCCTTGGTCTGAGCCATGTTGTCGTCGGACACGTCGCAGATCGCCACGTGGCAGCCGGCGGCCGCCAGCTGTCGGGCGAGCTCCCGGCCCATGCCGGTTCCGCCGCCCGTGATGACCGCGATCTTGTCGTCGAAGGAGTCCATCTCTGCCTTTCGTTCCCGGTCGCTGCCGGGTGGCGCGCCGAGGGCGCGCGGGAACGGAGCGCCGGGCGCCCCGCGTGATCATCCCCCGGATTCCTCGATCGCGCCGCTCCCCACGAAGCAATCGAACGCGTCCCGGGAGAGCCCGAGGATCTCCGTGAAGACGTACGCGTTGTCGTGGCCGATCGACGAGCCCGCGTGGGTCGTGCGGCCAGGGGTGCCGGTCAGACCGAGGGGAATGCCCGAGGCCGTGACGTGGCCCCGCTTGAAATGCGGAATCGACTCGAAGAAGCCGCGGGCGGCGAGCTGCGGATCGTGCCGGAGCAGGTCCTCCGTGTTCTGGACCACCGCCGCGGCGAGCCCGAGCGCCCGGGCGCGGCGCTCTACCTCGCGGTCGCTCCGACCGGACGTCCACTCCGCGATCCGCGCCTCGATCCGCGCGGCGTCGGCCACGCGTCCCTCGGCCGCGTCGTAGCGCGGGTCGGCCGCCCAAGCGGGCTCGCCGAGCAGCGCGCGGAGACGCGGCCAGTCTTCCTCTTCCTCGACGCAGAGCACGACCCAACGATCGTCACCCCGACACGGAAAACAGCCGTAGGGCGCACGTCCCGCCTCGCCGTTGCCACGTCGGGGCGGCTCCGCGCCGGTCGCCTCGTGTTCGATCAAGGCCCGCCCGATCGACGCCACCGTCGTCTCGAGCTGGGAGAGATGGATGACCTGGCCGACCCCGCTCCGATCGCGCTCGGCGAGCGCCGCCATCAGGGCGACCAGCCCGTGGAGGGCCGAGAGCGGATCCGGATAGGCGAAGTGGGAGATCGTGCAGTCCCGCTCGGGAAAGCCCGTGAGTCGACAGAGCCCGGACAGGGCTTCGATGTTCGGCCCCCAGGTCACGTACTTGGACAGCGGCCCCGACGCGCCGTATCCGCTCGACTCCAGCATGACGAGCGCCGGGTTGCGCACGGACAGCGCCGCGTAGCCGAGACCCAGCTTCTCGAGGACGCCGGTGCTGTAGTTGGCGATCACGGCATCGCTCTCGTCGATCAGACGGCGCGCGAGCTCGGCGCCGTCGCTGTTCCGCAGATCGAGAGAGACGAAGCGCTTCCCCGCGCTCCAGTCCGTGAACCAGGGCGAACACTCGGGCTGGGTCCCCGCTTCGGGCGCGCGCGGCGGCACGAAGAGTCTCGGCACGTCGGGATGGGCGTGCGACTCGACCTTGATCACCTCGGCGCCGGCCCAGGCGAGGATCCGTCCGATCCAGGGCGCCGCCAGGCCGGTACCGAACTCGACGACGCGTAGCCCCTCGAGGGCGCCGCCGTTCGGCGGGCCACGGAGGCCGGAACGAGCGGCGAGCAACGGTGCCGCGACCGGCCGCGGTCCGTCCCGGACCGCTGCGTCGTGCTCGCCGACGGCCGGCGCGGGCCGCACGATCCGCCAGGGCTGCTTCGCGGGGCGGTGGGGCGGACCGGGAACGCGCGTCCCGTCCTCGAGCGCGACGAAGAAACCGCGGGCGCGGAGGTGCGGGTCGGCGGCGATGCCTGCGGCGGTGTGGATCGGCGTGAAGGCGATGTGACGCCGCTGGCCTTCGTGATAGGCCTCGTCGACGGTGAGCGTCGCCGTCAGGTCGCCGATGAAGACGTCGAGCAGCTCGCGGTAGGGAAGACGCGCGGAGGACGGGCCGTCGAAATCGGCCAGCAGAACCTCTTCGTTGCCCGTCGCCGCGTGGATCCATTCGGCGAGCGCGCGCCAATGGGCCGGGCGGTTCACCATGAGATAGACGAGACCGTCCTTGCAGCGATAGGCGCCGGAGGGGACGGAGGCGACGAGGCCGGTGCCGACGCGTTTCGGGATCACGTCGTCCTCGAGCCACTTCCCGACGCCGGCGATGTGCGTGATCGACGCCATCGTCTCGAGGCTCGACACGTCCACGTGTTGCCCCCGCCCGGATCGGGCCGCGTGATGGAGCGCGACGAGCGAGGCCGCGGCGGCGGTCGTCGCGGTGATCACGTCCGCCTGATGGCTCGCGAGCCGGACCGGCGGATCCGCCGGGTCGCCGATCGAGGTCATCGCCCCCCCGAGCGCACTCGCGACCAGATCGTTCGACCGCGCGTCCGCGAGGGGGCCCGTCTGGCCGAAACCGGTCACGGAAGCCAGGACGATCCGTGGATTCTCGGCCGCGAGCACCTCGAACCCGAGCCCGCGCGCCTCGAGGACCCCGGGCGCGAACGCCTCCAGCACGAGGTCCGCGTCCGCCGACAGCCCACGGAACGCCGCCGCCCCCGCCGCCGTCGCGAGGTCGAGCACGACGCTCCGCTTGTTCGTGTTCTCGTAGCGGAAGGGCAGGCTCACGCCGTCCGCGCCGAGGGGGGCCTCCTCGCGCGCGGGATCCCCACCCGGCGGCTCGACCTTGATCACGTCGGCGCCGAGGTCCGCGAGTAGCTTGCCGGCATAGGCCGCGCTCGCGCTCGTGAGATCGAGCACCCGGAGATGGGAGAGCGTGCCCTGCTCCGCCCGGTCCGGTGCGCCGACCGCGCTCTGCTCGCCCGCCCCGGTCACCGGTCCCTGCTCCCTCTCCGCTTCCCGTGAAGACCTCGACGCGTCCGAAACGAACGCCGTCGCTCGCAGGGTAGATCGCGGCCGTGCGGACCTGCCAACGCCCGATTCTCGTCAATCTAGGGCGAAGGCCCCAGAAAAAAGTCGGGCGAAAACGATGCGAGAACCAGAAAACCCCGACGGACTAGGGTGTCCGCCCCAGGGCGACCGCAGGAAATCCCATAGCTTCGAGTCCAGCGCCGAAACGCCATGCAGGGAGGAATCGACATGACTTCCGACGCTCTGGTCTTCCGTGCCCCCCGAACCGTCGTCCTCGCGGCGACCCTCTGGCTGCTGACCGCGGGCTGCGCCGCGATCCGGACGCCGGATCCCGGCCCGCCCGCCCCGCTCCTCGCCCCATCCGGCGGCGAGCTGGTCGAGGTCGATACCGGCGGCCGCGGGATCTTCCTGATCCGACCCGATCACGAGCTCGGCCGCTACGACGAGATCCTGATCGAACACGTCGGTTTCCAGTACAGCCCGAACCAACGCTGGCTGTCCCACCGCCACGAGGATCGGATCAACGAGATCCTCGCCACCGCGATCGAAGGCGGCGGCCAGGACGGCGCCGTCGGCGTCACGGACGAAGCGGGGCCCTGCGTGCTTGGCGTCCGTTTCTACGTGACGGACCTCGAGCTTCATGCGCCGGAAGAGGTGACGGGCTCGACGCAGAGCTTCGTCCGCTCCTTCGGACGAGCGACCATGATCCTCGAGCTGACCGACAGCGAGTCCGACGAGACGCTCGCGCGCTTCCTGCAGAAGCGCGACCTCGGCAGCGGACCGGCCCACGGCATGACGGGGACGAGTCTCCATCGACTCGGACAGGTCGTCGACTTCGCCATGCGCGACATGGGTCGGCAGCTCCAGAAGATCACGCCGCCCACCTCGAGCGGCTGGAACGCGGCGTGTCGCGGCACCATCGCGAAGGCGGCCGCCGACTTCCGCTGACGTCCGGGCGGCGCTCACCGCCGATCGAGCGCGGCTGCGAGCGCGTCTTGCGGCCGATTTCGCTGAGCTACCGTCGTTCGCATGGGAATGCCGACCGACGCGCCGATCATCGACCTCATGCTCTCCTTCCCGATCCTCGATCTCGAGAAGACCTACGGGAACCTGCGCTCCGCCGCCAAGGACAAGGACTCGAAGGACTTCAAGTTCCCCGCGGAGTACATGTTCAAGGGCGTGCCTCACGGCTGGGGCGAAGGGCGCGATCCCGTCGAGGTCACTCTCGAAGAGATGGACAAGTGGTCGATCCGGCAGGCGCTCGTCGGTGTCGGCCCGCTCGGTGGCCCTTCGGCCGAGGCGCTCAAGAACCATCCGGACCGCTTCCTCGGCAACGTCCATGTCGACCCGAACGACGTGATGGGCGCCGTCCGTCAGATCGAAGCGGCCCACGGCGATTTCGACGTCCGCATGGCGAGCACCTTTCCGGCGGGCAACCTGCCGCAGATCATGGTCGACGATCCGCAGATGTACCCGATGTACGCCAAGTGCTGCGAGCTGGACATCGCGGTCGGCCTCAACATGGGCGTCCCCGGTCCGCGGCTGCCGATGGCACCGCAGCACGTCGAGCGTCTCGACCGCATCTGTTACGACTTCCCGGAACTCCGGATCGTGACCTACCACGGCTGCGAGCCCTGGGAGGACCTCGCGGTCAAGCTCATGCTCAAGTGGCCAGGGCTCCACTACTGCACGAGCGCCTTCGCCCCGAAGCACTATCCCGAGGCGATCGTCCGATACGCGAATACCCGGGGCGCGGACAAGATCCTCTACGCCGGCTATTTCCCGATGGGGCTCTCCCTCGAGCGGATCATGACGGAAATGAAGGACGTGCCGTTCCGGGACCACGTCTGGCCGAAGTTCCTCTTCGAGAACGCACGGCGCGTGCTCAAGATCGAAGACTGAAGCGAGCGGCGTCCGGAACGGAGACGATCGCGATGGCCGGAAAGAGCGCAGCGGGAACGCCCGGCCCGATCGACCCCCTCCGAGCCGAAGCGCAGGCGGCCGCGGACACGCCGGCCCGCTGGCGCGATCGCGCGAAGAAGATCCTGCCGTGGTTCGTCGCCGTCGGCATGATCCTCTACGTGTTTTCGCGGGTTCCGCTGGCGCAGGCCTGGAGCGCGGTGCGGTCCGCCGACCTCGGACTCTTCGTCGCCGTGATGGTCGCCGGCATCCTCGCGTGGTTCGCGATCGAATCCACGCTCTACGCCTGGCTCTTCACGCGCTTCAACGCGCCCGTCGACCGCGTGGAAGCGCGGGCGCTGCGCGGCATGTCCTACCTCCTCACGCCCATCAACTGGAACGTGGGCAAGGCGCTCGTGATCCTGCGCCTCAAGCAGACGAAGGGCGTACCGATCCTCGAGTCGACGAGCACGGTCATGTTCTACCAGTCGGTCGACGGGATCATCCTGGCGGGCTTCGCCGCGGCCGGGATGACGGCGCTCCCGGCGCTCGTCGCCGGCGCGGACGACCTCTCGGAGGCCCGCGGCTGGGCCCTCGGCGTGATCGCGCTGACGATCGCGAACCTCGCGATCCTGCGCGCGACCCGGCCTTCGTTTCGCGCGCTCACCTGGTGGCGCGAGCTCCGGATCCATCAGGCCCACCGCCGCTTCGCGCCGCGCGACCTGGCGATCCTGATCTCCGGCAAGGCCGCCTACCATTTCCTGTACGTGCTCGTCTTCTACTTCGGCACGAAGGCCTTCGGCATCGACCTCCCCTTTCCGCTCGCCCTGGCGGCGACCCCGATCATCCAGGTGATCGGTGGCCTTCCGATCTCGCCGGCCGGACTCGGGACACAGCAGGCGGCGATGCTCTACTTCTTCGGGTCTCGCTTCGGCGGAACCGACTCGGAAGCGGCGATCGTCGCCTTCGGCTTCAGCTTCCCGGTCGCGCTCGCCCTCGGGCGTTGCGCCCTCGGCCTGTTCTACGTGAAGGAATTCTCCGCGGCCCGTGCGACCACGAGCCCGGCCTGATGCAGCAGCCCGCCATGACCGCACCCGCCCTCGGCTACATCCCGCCCATGACGAAAGGGATCACCGACGATCCCGACTACGTGATTCCGCTCGTCGAGATGCTGGAGGAAGAGGGGGTCGAGAGCATCTGGACCGTCGAGCACGTGATCATGGCCGAGCAGTACGAGCCTCTGTACCCCTACTCGGACGACGGCCGGGCGCCCACCGCGCCCGACACGCTCATGCCCGATCCCCTCGAGTGGCTCGCCTTCGCGGCCGCGCGGACGGAGACCCTCCGGCTCGGGACGGCGGTCGTGATCGCCTCGCAGCACAGCGCCGCGATCCTCGCGAAGCGCGTCGCGACCCTCGATGCGCTGAGCCGCGGCCGCTTGCGTCTCGGCGTCGGGATCGGCTGGCAGCGCGAGGAGTACGAGGCGATCGGCGTACCCTACCGCGATCG
Organism: Myxococcota bacterium; assembly: GCA_039187915.1. GTDB lineage: Bacteria > Myxococcota_A > UBA9160 > UBA9160 > UBA4427 > UBA4427. Next base: position 16,695 of record JBCCZJ010000021.1, on the reverse strand, counting down.
TGGTCGCCGGCTCGACGAGACGATCGAGGCGATGCGCACGCTCTGGCGCGAGGAGCTCGCGACCTACCAGGGCCGACACGTGACCTTCGAGAACGTCCACATGGACGCCAGGCCCGCGAACGGCGAGAGCGTGCCGATCGTGATCGGGGGCAGCTCGGAGTTCGCCGCGCGCCGGGCCGGTCGGCTCGGCGACGGCTGGTACCCCTACGTCATCTCTCCGGAAGCCTTCGCGGAGGGCGTCGAGACGATCCACAGGACCGCCAGCGACGCCGGCCGGGATCCCGACGCGATCGAGCTCACGATCTGGCCCGCGAGCTTCGATTTCCTGCGTACGATGGACGTGCCCTTCGTCCGGGCCTACGTCGACGCCGGCGCGCGCCGGGTGATGATCAGCCAGGGCGAGGCCCAGACGATCGAGATCGAGGGCCAGCGCGACTTCGTCCGTCGCTACCAGGACGAGGTCCTGGCGAAGCTGTAGCGCGCGCGTCGACTCAGAGCTTCGCGACGGCGCCGGCGACGACGGTGCCGTCGAAGAAGGCGGGGTTCGCCTCCTTCCACATGGAGGCCGCGTTCACGAACGTGAAGTCGCGGAAGTCGGCCTCGGTCAGCAGCCCCTCTTCGACGAGCTCCCAGGCCTCCTCGACGGTCTCGGACATGTCGGTCACGTCCCAGTGACCGATGTCGGAGCTGAAGATCGCGCGGAGCTGGGCCCCCATCGGGTTCACCGACCGGTTGAAGCCCACCGCGTTCATCGGATCGTCCGCCTCGCACCCGAATCGAAAGTTCCGTTCGAAGATCGTCTTGAGGTCCGCAGCTTCCGCGATCCCGCTCGACTCGAAGTCGTCGCGGAAGAGTCCGGGACCCGACAGGTGAGCGAGGCCCTCTTCGAGCTCGTCGAGGTGCTTCTTGAAGCGCGGGGAGCCGTAGCGCTCGAAGAGCTTCCGGATCATCGACCGGTCGATCCGGTCCGGATCGTACGCGTGCACCCCCGGCACGCCGCGCTTCTCGAAATGGCCGACGAGATCCGAGTAGAGATTCGCCGCCCAGGCGACGCCGCCCTCGAGGAAAGCGCAGCGGAGCGCGGGGAAACGCGTCGGCACGCCGTGCATGACCATCGTCCGGCACGTCGCCTCGCCCGCCTGCGCGAAGTTCCCGAGATGGTTGTAGACGTAGTTCGTCTGCGACATCCGGGAGCCCCAGCCCATGGCGCTCGAGTGGAAGGTCGGCGCGACGCCGAGCTCGATGCATTTCGCCCAGACCGGATCGTAGTCGTAGGGACTCTCGGGCCCGAACGTGTCGACCCAGCGCGCGCCACGCGGGCTGTCCGGATCGTCGACGAGCGGACGGTAGACGAGCCCGTTCAGGAGCACGGCCTTCAGCCCGAGCTCGTGCACGACGTACTCGAGCTCGTCGATCGCCTCTCCTGGATCGACCATGGGAATCATCGCGACCGGCGACAGCCGATCCGCGTAGGGTGCGTACATTTCGGCGGCGCAGCGGTTGAACGCGCGAATCGAGGCGCGCCGCAGATCGGCGTGATCGAGGCTCATCGCGGTCAATCCCATCGTCGGATAGAGCACCGCGAAGTCGATCCCGAACTCGTCGAGACGTTCGTAGAGAAGCCCGGGCAACATGCCCGTCGCACGGTCGAGCATGTTCTCCGCTGGATACGGCCACCACGTCAGCTTGAAGGCGCCCATCGCGCGACGCTCGTCGATCGGCAGCGACTCGAGGGCGCGCCCCGCATCGACGACCTGGTCGAACTGGTGCGCGAGCTCGCGCCCGCCCTCTTCGACCAGGAAGTCCCGTACCGCCGGGAGGAACTCGATGACGTGCCCGTCGGCGTCGATCACGGGATGATCGAGGCGCGCGCGGATCTCCTGGGACGTGACGTGCGTGGCGTGCGGCATGGGGACCTCCGGAGTCGTTCCCCGGACGCTATCGCGCTCGCCTCGCGCTCGTCACTCGCCTCCGGAGATCGGACCGGGGCCCGTCACCGGCGCCGCGGGCTCGCCCTCTTCCGGCAGATTGTGCGCCCAGACCCGCTGGTTCCGTCGTTCGACGATCGCCCAGGATCCGTCGCGCCGGGCGAAGAGATCCACGTACCGCGTCCCGCTCACGTTCTGCATCGACCGGTCGTCCGCGCCGGGCGGATAGGTCGCCGAGTTGATCGCATAGGTCTCGACCCGGGCCTCGCCGGCCTCGAGATCGAGCTCGATCCAGGGTGTCCCGAAGACGTGCAACGTCGATTCGAGACCCGGCAGGGACGCGACCAGGAACGCGATCGTCTCTTCGAGATCTCCCGCGTGGTAGTCGCCGTAGTGGATGCGTGCGTCGCGATGGAAGCACGCCCGGACCGCATCGAAGTCGCGCGCGTCGACCGCCCGCGCATAGCGCTGGATCACCCGCGTGATCGCGCGCTCCGCCCACAGGATGGCCGCCTCTTCCTCGCACTCCATGCCGCCCTCCTCCTTCCGGATGCCCCGGAGTGGTGATCCTGCGGCACCGCGGGAGCGCTCGCACGGGTGCCGTCGTCTCCGGCGGACGAGTGGCGCCCGCGTCGAACGGGTCCGAGCGCGAGGCGCTTCGGGAAAGACCGATCAGCCGAGCTTCGACGCCTTCACGACCCTCGTCCGCACGCGCTTCGGCGCCGACGTCGGGAACATGTAGCGCCAGTAGATGGTGCCGGCGCCGCGACCCTCGGTGTCGATCCAGTTCGGCACGCCAGGGTCCTCGTGGGCGATCACGATCCGGAACGAGCCGTCGTCCTCGTACTCGATCTGGTTGCGGTTGAGCGAGATCCGGCGATTCGCGTAGTCGTAGCTCTGCATGAAGGAGTTCCAGAGCACGACGTTCGCGAAGCGGCAGTCGGGGAAACGCCCGGTCATGACGAGTGCCTCGTCCGGCTCGAGCGCGTACCGCGTCATCGCGTACCAGGCGTGGGTATTGCCGTAGGCCTGATCGCCCGCCGCCGTGGCCCAGGTGGCCGGCTTCGTGAACTCGTTCTCTTCGAGGGAGACCCAGCCGAGGGCCTTCGCCTGCTCCGGCGTCGTCTTCTGGAAGGTCATCGCCGAGTGCTCGCGCACGAAGTTCGCGACCCACTCGAGGTGCTTCGCGACGGCCGCGTCGCCCCCGTCCGGCGAGAGCGGCTCGGGATCGATCACCTCGAGATGGATCGGCACGACGGTCCCGGGCACGGTCCCGATGCTGTGGCGGGACTCGTGGTAGTGACGGGTCGTGATCTGGCTGGCGCCGTCCTCGAGCTTCATCCAGTTGCCCTTCGCGGGCTTCTCGCGGCTGAGGACGATCTCGTAGCTGCCGTCCGACTCGATCTCCATGTCGAGATCACTGAGCGCTGCGATCGAGCCGCGCGCGGCGTGCCCCTCGTGGCTACCGCGCTCGATCGTGAAGGACGTGAAGACCGCGGCGCCGACGTTGCCGGTGATCCGATAGGTCTTGTCGTCCTGGATGGGCGCGAAGTAGTAGATCGAATCGGGGTTGCAGCCGAGGAGCTTCCGGGTCGGCGTGACGTAGCGGCGGAAGGTCGGACGCTGGGGGTTCGCTTCGAGCCAGAAGTCGAGGCCCGTGTAGAGGATGTGCGCGAGGGCGCGTTCCGCCTCGGCGAGCTCCTCCTGGGAGAAGCCGCGCTCGGCGAGCAGGAGCTTCTCCTCGACGCCGCGGATCGTGTCGAGGAGACCGCGCATCGCCGCGCGGGCCGCGGTGCCGTTCCCGCTCGCGTGACCGCCCCCGTGCCCGTCCGCGCTCGCCATCTCGGCCAGGCCCCCGGTCATCATCGAAAGGCCTCCGGCGGCACCGACACGCTTCATGAAATCCCGTCGATCCACGGCGCTTTCCTCCTCGTCGCGAATGGATGACCTACGATGGACAGCTCCGAAGCGAATTGCAAGTCGCGCGCGAGCGCGCGAAGGGGGCGGGGGCGGCGATGCGATGGCCGCTCCGCGCCAGCCGAGGTCTCCATGAAGGTGTTGCGCGTCCTGCTCGTCCTCTTCCTGCTCGCCGCCGGCGGCGTGACCGTGGCCCTCGCCACGACGCGCCCCGACCCGCTCCCCGACGGCACGACGAGCGCGGCTCGCCTCGCCCCGGGGCCGTTCGCCGTCGAGGCGACCGACTTCACATGGGTCGACGCCACGCGACCGACCGACGCGAACGGCGACTTCGCCGGCAGCGAGGATCGCACCTTCGCGGTCACGCTCTGGTCGCCACGCGAAGCGCCCGGCCCGCATCCGCTGCTGATCTACAGCCATGGCTTCATGTCGAACCGGCAGGGCGGGCGGCATCTCGCGGAGCACATGGCGAGCCACGGCTACGTGGTCGTCGCGACGGACTACCCGCTCTCGCATTTCGGGGCACCCGGCGGGCCCAACGCCATGGACGTCGTGAACCAGCCCGCCGACGTCTCGTTCCTGATCGACACCACGCTCGGCCTCGGGCATGACGTACGCCCCTTCGACGGCGGGATCGACCGCGACCGCATCGGCGTCCTGGGACTCTCGCTCGGCGGCCTCACGACGACGCTGGTCGCCTTCCACCCGACCCTCGGCGATCCCCGCATCCGCGCGGCGATCTCGATCGCGGGACCGTCGGTGATGTTCGGCCCGCGCTATTTCGATCAAGCGGACGTGCCCTTCCTCATGATCGCCGGGACCCACGACGCGATGATCCGCTACGAGGAGAACGGCCTGCCGATTCCCGACCGCATCACCGACGGCGGACTCGTCACCCTCGACGCCGCGAGTCACGCGGCGTTCTCCTCGATGGCGGCGGGGCCGATGCGCCTGCTCGGAAACCCGGACAGCCTCGGCTGCCGGAGCCTTCTCGCCCATCTCGACCTCGAGCCCGGCCAGGACCCCTTCCCGGACCTGGGCGGCCCGGAGGACGGGCTGCTCGATGCGTCGGACGCGACGATGCCCTGCGAGGTCACGTTCGAAGACGCGATGAGCGCCGGCCGACAGCACTGGCTGACGACCCTCGCCGTCCGCGCCTTCTTCGGTCGGCACTTCGCGGAAGACGAGGCCGCGCGTGCAGCCCACGCCAGATTTCTCGAGGAGACGTTCCCGAGCGAGCTCGAAGACGTGGACTACGCCGCGGCGCGGCGGTCGGCGAAGGGCTAGGCCGCGTCGGAGCGGCCGCGGACGGGCGGCGTGAAGCGCCTCAGCGGCCGCCCGGTCCCTGTGCCTCGGGCGTCCCCACGGCGCCGAAGACGCGCCGCAGGAGCGCAGTCGAGCGCGCCGCGGGGTCCGCCCGGATCTTCGCCTCCTCCTTCGCGATCTCTCCGAAGAGCGCGGCGAGGGTCTGGTCCGCGACGAAACCCTCGAGGTCGAGCGCCGGCGGTTTCGTGAAGGGGATCTGGTCGTAGCGCGCGACGATCTGCGTGTAGATCTCGTAGAGCCCGACCTCGCGCATCGCGCGGGCCGCGACCGGCTGGAAGCGCGACCGAAGCTCGTCGCTCGTCCGCGCCTGGAAGTACTGGGTCGCCGCGTCGTCCGGGCCGTTCAGGATCTGGAACGCGTCGGCGATCGACATCTGCGTGATCGCCGAAGTGAAGACGGGCACCGCCTGAGCCGCGGCCTCCTCCGCCGCGAGATTCATCGAGTCCTCCAGCTGATCGACCTGCGCGCCGAAGCCCACGCCGCGGAGCACCTCCGCGACGCGACCGAGCTCACCGGGCAGTCGGAGACGCAGGATCGGATCGTTGCCGAAGGCGCCGGGGCGCGAGAGCGTCGTGGTCGTGCGCTGGGTCCCGACTTCCAGCGCCTGCTTCAGCCCGGTCGCGACCGTCGTCGCGTCGAGGGGCGCGCCGGCCACGAGGATGTCGTTCAGGTCGATGCCCGCGGCTTCCATCTGCGCCTGCATCTCGGCGCAGCCCGAGAGCACCGAGAACGCGAGCGCGAGCGCCCCCACGCGCAGCTGGAGCGAGCGACGGCTTCGCCGAGACGCGGCGGCAAAGCGGAAAGAGCGGGACGGATCGTGCATGAGAACCTCTCGGAAGGAGCGATCGGGTGAGCGAGCGGCGAGCCTAGCCCGCCGCTCGACTCGCGCCCGTCCCGAGTCGGACGGAAAGCGCGACCGGCCTTGATCCCCCTCGCGAACGGGCGATCCTCGCGCCTCATGAGCGACCCGCGCACGCAGGCTTCGAAGACGGCGTTGATCACCGGCGCCAGCTCCGGCATCGGCGAGGCCGCCGCCCGCGCCCTCGCCGCGCGGGGCTACGACGTGGCGCTCGTCGCCCGGCGGACCGACCTGCTCGACCTCTGCGCCAAGCGCGTCGAAGAGCAGGGTCGGCGCGCCTTTCCGATCGCAGCGGACCTGGCGGACGAGACGCAGACCGAGCGCGTCGTCGCCGAGGCCTTCGAGCGACTCGGGCGGATCGATCTCCTCGTGAACAACGCCGGCTATTCGCCGGGCGCGGCGATCGAGCAGTTCTCGCGCCGGGACCTGCGCCACATCTTCGACGTGAACCTGCTCTCCGGCCTCCAGCTGATCGGCCACGTGACACCGATCATGCGCGATCAGGGGGGCGGCCGGATCGTGAACGTCGGCTCGCTCGCCGGCATGGTCCCCGCCCCGCTCGCGATTCCCTACGCGGCGACCAAGGTCGGCATGCACGCCGCGACCGACGCGCTGCGCCTCGAGCTCCTGCCCTTCGGCATCCGGCTCTCGCTCGTGATCCCCGGCTTCGTCGACACCGCCGTCTTCGACAACGCCCGCGAAGGCGCACAGCACCTGCGCGACGACCCGGAGAACCCCTACCGGCAGACCATGTTCGACCTCGACGAACTCGCCCAGAAGAACCTGAAGAACCCGCTTTCCCCGGACGACGTCGCGAGAGTGATCGTACGGGCCGCCGAGGCCCGAAGACCGAAGGAGCGCTACTACACGCCCTTCTCGGCCCACGTCCAGGCCGTCGCGATGCACCTGATGCCGGCACGCCTCAAGGACCGGGTGCTCGCACGGGTCTATTCGCTCTCGCCGTAGTCGGACCGTACGCCGGCGCGTCCCCGTCGTCGAAGGACCCGGCGGCGCCTCCGACTCCGTGGACGCGCGCGCTTCCCGCCAATACGGAGGCCAGTCGACTCTCGCGGACCGCCGATGCGTTCGACGCGGCACGCGACGCAACCGGGAACCCATCCTGGCGACGAGTCATCGAGCCAAGGCCGACGCAGATGTCACGCGACGCGCAGAGAGCGGGCATCGCAGTCCTCCGATCATGCATCGGACGCGTCGCGCCACGACCGTCGTTTTCACCGGAACTCGAAGACGTCGAGCGGCGATCTAGAAGCGAAACGCAGCGAGTCGTTCCCTGCGAAACGGGCACGAAGCGACTTCATGTACCCATGCATGGAGACCACGTCGACGATGGATCCGTTCACACTCGAGACCCTGGACACGACCGCCTTCGGCGAAGGCGCCGTTGCGACTCTCCCTCAACGTCTTCGAGAACATGCCCGGCGCGCCTTCATCGTCACGGATGCCGGCGTGCGCAGTGCCGGCGTCCTCGATTCGGTGACCGACGCGCTGATCGCCGACGATCTCGAGCACGCCATTTTCGACGACGTCGACCCGAACCCCTCGGACACGAACGTCGCCGCGGGCGTAGCGGCCCTCCGTTCTTTCGGCATGGAGGGAACCGCGATCGTCCTGGTCGGCGGCGGATCCGTCATGGACTGCGGGAAATACGTCGCGATGGCGGCCCCTTCCGGCATCGACGACCTCTCTCTGGCCTTCTCGCCAGAGCTCGCGACGAACGACCGGATCGACTTCGCGACGCTTGCCCCCCCGGCGCGGACGTCCGCGAGCTGCGTTCCGACGCTCGCCGTCCCCACGACCTCGGGTACGGCCTCCGAGACGAATGGCGGCGGGCTGATCACCCGGAGCGCCGATCACCGCAAGCTCACCTTCAGCCATCCGGAGGTGAAACCGCGCGCGATCGTCCTGGATCCGCTGCTCACGCTCGGACTGCCGCCCGGGGCGACCGCCGCATGCGGCATGGACGTCCTCACCCACGCCCTGGAAGCCTATACCTCGACCGCCGCGAATCCCTACGCCGACGGACTCGCGTTGCATGCGATCCGACTGACCGGAGAGTGGCTGCCGAAGGCGGTCGCGGACGGACGCGACGTCGAGGCCCGCGCCTCCATGCAGATCGCGTCGCACCTGGCAGGCCGGTCGTTCTCGTCGGGTCCGCTCCTGGGCCTGGTCCACGCCATGGGGCACCCGGTCTCCGGCACCTACGGCGTCGCGCACGGCCAGACGCTCGCCACCATGCTTCCCCACGTGATGCGTTTCAATCGAGAGGTCGTCGCGGATCGCTACGCCGACATCGGGCTCGCACTCGGTACCGCTCGGGACGTCGACGCGGCGATCGAATCGATCGAGAAGCTCTCGGCCGCGGTCGGAACCGATCGCCGCCTGCGCGATCTTGGCGCCACGGAAGCCGGTCTCGATCAGCTCACGACCGACGCGCTGCGCGACATGATCATCTTGAACACGCCGCGCTACCCCGACCGCGCCGAAGTCCGATCGCTCTACGCCGACGCTTTCTGACCGACGCGAAGCGCATCGGGAACCCGGACGTCTCGACAGGCAATCCGATGCAGGTCGAAGAGACCGACGCGCGCCTTCTGCGACGCGTCCACGAGGATACCCATGACCCTTCAATCCGACGCCGAAGCTCCGCCGAACCGTCTGCCCGTCACCGTACTCTCCGGATTCCTCGGCGCTGGCAAGACGTCGTTGCTCAATCAGGTCCTCAACAATCGCGAAGGACGACGCGTCGCGGTGATCGTGAACGACATGAGCGAGGTGAACATCGACGCAGCGCTCGTCGACCGGGGCGGCGCGTCGCTCTCGCGGACCGACGAGAAGCTGGTCGAGATGTCCAATGGCTGCATCTGCTGCACCCTTCGCGACGACCTGCTGGAAGAGGTCTCCCGGCTCGCGCAGGAAGACCGCTTCGACTACCTGCTGATCGAGTCGACGGGCATCTCGGAGCCGATTCCCGTGGCACAGACATTCACCTTCGAAGACGAGAACGGGGTGAGCCTCGGCGACGTCTCCCGACTGGACACGATGGTCACGGTCGTCGACGCCGCGAGCTTTCTTCGAGACTACGAGGCCGCCGAGGCACTCGAGGACCGGGGAGAGTCGCTCGGAGAGGGCGACCACCGCACGGTCACCGACCTGCTGATCGACCAGGTCGAGTTCGCCGACGTCCTCGTCCTCAACAAGCTCGATCTCGTGAGCCCGGACGAAGCGAGCGAGGTCGAAGCGATTCTCAAGGCCCTCAATCCGGGCGCGGAGATCGTGACGGCGACCCATGGGCGGGTCCCCCTCGCGTCCGTGCTCGAGACCGGCCTCTTCGACTACGAGAGAGCCGCCAGCTCGGCAGGCTGGATTCGCGAGCTGCAGGGCGAGCACACGCCCGAGACCGAGGAATACGGGATTTCGAGCTTCACCTACTCCACGCCCACGCCGTTCGATGCCGAGAAGCTCTGGGCCTTCCTCAACGATGACGACAACTGGGACACCGTGCTCCGCTCGAAGGGCTTCTTCTGGGTCGCCGCGGATCATCGCGTCGCCTACGAGTGGGCCCAGGCAGGTGGAGTCAGCAGCGTGAACCCGGCCGGGCTCTGGTGGGCCGCGGTGCCGCGCGCGCACTGGGGACACCCGGACGGCGAGGCCCCGGATCAGCAGCCGGACTGGCATCCGCGCTACGGAGACCGGTCGCAGCAGATCGTCTTCATCGGCCAGGACATGCCCGAAGCGGAGCTGCGACGCCGTCTCGACGCGTGCCTGCTCGACGAGCATCTGGCCGCGGCGGACAGCCGAGTCTGGTCGGAGATGAACAATCCGTTCCCCGACTTCGTGGTGCCGGAAGCGGACGACTAGCGGGCCTCGAAAAGGAGGCGCGGGCCGCGCGCGCGGGCACGAACGAAAGCGCCGCTGTCGCCTTGGACCTCGCGCCAAGCGGGCGGCCGCGTTCGCGCGTGCTGGACGGACGTCTCGCTCAGGTGCCCACGCCGTCGGTTCGGCGTCGACGGGGGAAGGGTTCCGCCACGACGTCGAAGCGCTCGCGATAGCCCTTGAAGGCCGCGTTCACGGCGGCCTCGTCCAGACCGAAGGCCTCGAGGCTGTAGCGATGGGTCCCGAACTCGTCCTTCGGATGGTCGACGAGATACCGTCGCATCCTCGCCCGCGCTTCGTCCGAGAGGTCGAGCTCGAAGTGTCCGTAGATCTTCTCGATGCAGGCGATCGGATCGTCCACCACCTCGCGCATCGAGAGGTCGAGGATCCGCTCCTCGCGCTCGGGATGGCGATCGCGAGCGGCCATGCCCTGGTCGAGGAGCTTCGACCAGACCGCCAGCATCTGGCGCCCGACCCGGGTCGGGTCGACGGCGTCCGAGGAGACGAGGCGCATGGTGTATTCGAGGTGCGCGACCGATGGGATCACGCGGACCGGGTCGCGGTGGGTCTGGACGACCATGGCGTCGGGATAGGCCTCGAAGAGCGCGTCGATCGGCCCGAGATGGCCGGGCGACTTCAGGATCCAGCGCTCGCAGGCGTGCCGCGACTGCATGTGCTGAAGGAAGCGTCGATGCCAGGCGTAGGTCGGTCGCATGTCCTGCTCGAGGAGCCAGGCGTCGTAGGACGCCACGTCGAAGACCATCTGGAAGCGCAGGCTCATGAACTCCGAGGCGGTCGGGACGATGCACTCCTGAGGCATGAGCGCGCCGACGGGATGGATCGTCTGGAAGCCCGGCGCCAGCGTGTTCACCTGATCGAAGCGCGCCTGGGTCTTCGCGATCCGGGGGTCGGTTTCGTAGGTCGCGGTCTCGGCCGGCGGACTCGGCTGATCGATCTCCCAGGACAGCGGTGCCCGGTTCGCCGGGTCCTCCGCGAGCAGGCCGTAGAGGAGCGTCGTTCCGGTCCGCGGCAGGCCTAGGATGAAGAGCGGTCGCCGGATCTCGACCTCGGTGATCTCCGGACGACGCTTGCGCCAATCGACGAGCTCGAGGCGATGGCTCAGCAGCTCGAGGATCTGTCGGCGTGCGAAGAAGCGACCGAAGAGCGTCAGCCGACCGTCCCGCTCGACCGACTCGAGCAGCTTGTCGAGACCCGGCCGGAAGGTCTCCGGCCCGTAGTCCTCGAGGCCGGCGTCCTTGCTCGCCGTCGCGAGCAGCTCGTCGGGGTCGAGGGAGATCGGAACCACACCGAGCTTCGAGAGCCCGCGACCGATCGCGTTCATCGCGCGAATCGGCAGCGGGCGGAAGGGCTTCGAGAGCAGGTCCTCGTCCACGCGCGTCTCGTCCTCGGGCCTCGGCCGGGGCCGGGGAACCGCCGGAGGGAGGATCCACCCGGCGCGCGCAACACTAGTCGGACTCGCGACGAGGCGCCTTCACGAATGGTCCCGATGTCCGACTCGCGTCGCCTCCGCGTCCGACAGCCACAGGGCGACCCGCGCTATCGGATCGCGGCTCGCGCATAGGCCAGCTTCTCGCGATAGGCCGTCACGCGTTCGAGCTTCAGGTCCTCGTAGCCGCGGACCGAGTCCGGCAGCGCGGCGAGCGCGACCGCCGCCTCGAAGTGCGCGGCGTCGAGGCTCTCGAGGATCTCGTCGATCACCCCGCGATACTCGGCGGCGAGCGTACGCTCGACCCGGCGGACTTCGGCGCGGCCGAAGGGATCGAAGGGCGTCCCGCGCAGGAAGCGCGCCCGCGCGAGGAGCCGGACGAGCGGCGCGGCGCCGAAGCCGATCCGGATCTTCTTGCGCAGGCCGAGCGCGCGGAGGATCGGCGGATGGAGTCGCCAGGCGAGCCGCCCGGTGTCGCCGGCCAACTCGCGGGCGGCCGCCAGACCGTCGGGGTCGGTCATCAGCCGCGCGACCTCGTACTCGTCCTTGTAGGCGGTCAGCTTGTAGAGCTGCTCGGCGACGGTCCGCGTCAGGCGTCGGCTACCCGGTACGACGTGCGACTCACTCGCGAGCGTCGTCTCGACGACGTCGAGCCAGCGGCGGGCTTCGGCCCGGCCGCCCCATGCGACCAGCTCGCTGGCCAGCCGGCGCAGATCGGCTTCGAGGGCATCGTCGACGTCGAGCCGCGCGATCCGGCGTTCGAGAGAAGCGGGCAGCGGAGCCGCCCGCGATGCGAGGGCGTCGACGGAGCCCGACGCGCTGCCGCGGCGCGCTGCCGCGACCCCGCCGGGATCGGCGATCTGGGCGCGCCCCCATCGGAAGGCCGCGAGGTTCGCCTCGACCGACACGCCGTTCAGGCGGATCGCTTCCTCGAGTCGCTCCGCCGAGACCGGCAGGCAGCCCGACTGGATCGCCATGCCGACGACGAAGAGGTTGGCCGTGGTGGCGCTACCGAAGAGATCCTCCGTGATCGCCGCCGCGTCGGCCCAGAAACCGGCGTCGGCGCGGGTGTGCGACGCGATCCGTTCGATCAGCTCGGTCGACGAGGGCAGCGCGATCTCGGGATGCGTGATCATCTCGCCCGTCGGCGTCGCGGTCGTCGACCCGACGACCGTCGTGCGGTCGGGCGCGGTCGTCCGCAGGCCCTTCTCCGATGCCGCGACGAGCTGGTCGAAGGCGAGCAGGAGATCGGCCTGTCCCTCTCCGAGCCGGTTCGTGGCCGTGGGCCTCGTGCGCGAGAGACGCAGATCGCTCACGACCGGTCCGGCCTTCTGGGACAAACCGATCTGGTCCAGCCCACGGACGTGGAATCCGTCGAGCATGGCAGCGGTCCCCACGACCTGGGCGACGGTCACGACGCCGGTTCCGCCGATGCCCGTGATCCGGACGGCGAACTCGCCCTCCGGCACGCGCAGCGCGGGCGCGGGCGAGGACGGCGGCGCCGGGAGCGCGCGGGGCGGCGCAGGCTTCGCGCCGTCGGTCACGCCGGTCACCGTCATGAACGACGGGCAGTCGCCTTCGAGACACGAGTAGTCGAGGTTGCAGGTCGTCTGATCGATCTCGGTCTTGCGGCCGAAGGGGGTCTCGACCGGCTGGACCGAGAGGCAGTTGCTGACCTGGCCGCAGTCGCCGCAGCCCTCGCAGATCCGGTGGTTGATCACGACGCGGTGGGGCGGCGTCGCGGCGCGCCCTCGCTTGCGCGCCCGCCGCGCCTCGGCGGCGCAGCCCTGGTCGTGGATCAGGACGCTCGTGCCCGCGACCTCCGCCAGGACCTCCTGCGCTTCGATCAGGCGATCGCGCGACCAGACCTCGACCCCGTCCGGCAACACGACCGCTTCGTAGCGCGACAGGTCGTCGGTCGTCACGATCACGCGGGCGACGCCTTCGTTGAGGAGACCCCGCGCGACGCGCGGCACCTCGAGCTGTCCCTGCGGATCCTGCCCGCCGGTCATGGCGACCGTGCCGTTGTAGAGAAGCTTGTAGGTCACGTTCACGCCGGCGGCGACGCTCGCCTGGATCGCGAGCTGCCCGGAGTGGAAGAAGGTCCCGTCGCCCAGGTTCTGGATGAAGTGATCGCGCTCCAGGAAGTCGGACATGCCGATCCACTGGACGCCTTCGTTGCCCATGCAGCCGAGGCCGCCGATGTCGCCGACCCGATCGGTGTCCATCAGGAGCGCCATCGTGTGGCAACCGATCCCGGCCCCGACGAGCGAGCCGTCCGGGGCTTCGGTGCTGCGGTTGTGCGGGCAGCCGGAACAGAAGAAGGGAGAGCGCGCGACCGGCAGGACCGTGAGCGCCTCCTCGGGCGCCCGAGGCTCCGGCCGGATCCGATCCGCGAGGCGCGGCGCCAGGCGCCGCCGCAGGACCGGGATCAGCCCGTCCGCGTCGAGGGCGCCGTGCCCGGGAACGAGGGACCGTCCGTCCGCGTCCTGCTTCCCCACGACGATCGGCCGATCGACCTCCGCGTAGAGCGCGTCCTTGATCAAGGACTCGAGGCCCGGGCGCTTCTCCTCGACGACGAGGACCTCGTGCAGGCCCTTCGAGAAGCGGCGGACCGTGGCAGGGTCGAAGGGCATGGGCATGCCCATCTTGAGCAGGCGGATCCCGCAGGCGGCGATCTCGTCGTCCCGGCGCAGACCGAGCCGCGCGAGGGCTTCCCGCACCTCGCGATAGGTGATGCCCGACGAGACGATGCCGATCCAGGCATCGGGCGGATCGACGGTCACGTGGTTCAGACGATTCGACGACGCGTACCGGCGTGCCAGCTCGTAGCGGACCTCGACGATCTCGCGCTCCACCTCGACCGTCCGCGGCGTGAGCAGCGAACCGTCGGCGTGATGCATGTAGCGCTTACCGTCGATCCGCGGGATCACCGGGACGATCCGATCGGGCCCGAGCTCGACGCTGGCGGTCGCATCCGCGACGTCGGCGACGATCTTGAGCGCGCTCCAGAGGCCCGTCGCCCGGGACAGCGCGATCGCGTGCCGCCCGAGGTTGAGGGCCTCGGCGGGATCCCCCGGGTAGAGCAGCGGAACGTGCATGTCCGTCAGGACGCCAGCGGACGAAGACGGGACCGTCGAGCTCTTGGCCGCCGGATCGTCGCCCACGATCGCGACTGCACCGCCATGCATCGACGTCCCGGCGTACACGGCATGGCGAAGCGCATCCGCCGCGCGGTCGACCCCGGGCGCCTTCCCGTACCAGAGCCCGACGATGCCGTCGTAGCGGCAGTCCGGCTGGGCCGCGGCGAGCTGCGAGCCCATGATCGCGCTCGCGCCGTACTCCTCGTTCATCGCCGGGCGACACGAGATCGGCAGCTCGGGCGCAAGGGCGGCGGCCTGGGCCGCGGCGCCGTCGTAGCCCCCGAGCGGCGAACCGGGATAACCCGAGACGAGCGCCGCCGTACGCAGCCCCTGGCGCCGATCGACGCGCAGCTGCTCGAGTGGAAGCCGAGCGAGGGCCTGGATCCCGGTCAGGAAGACCACGCCTTCGTCGGAGAGATAACGATCGTCCAGCGAGTAGCCGGACGACTCGTTCGAGTCCTTCGACCTTCGATCGTCCATTCGCCCCCCGGAGCGCGACGCACCCAGGAGTGTAGATCGGCCTGCCTGCGAGACCAATCAAGTGCAGGACGAATGCAGCCCGCCGGCGAACGACCCGGGGGCGACGCCGTCAGACGGCGAGACCGCTCTCCCGCAGGACGCGGTCGACGGCCCCCCAGACGCGAGGCTCGGACGCGAAGCTGATGTGCGAACCGTCGTACCAGACGATCTCCGGCTCGTCCCAGTGTCGCCACAGGTCGCGCACGTGGTCGGGCGTGACGAGACGATCCGCGGTCGCCCCGAAGAGCAGGCGATTCGCCTGCGGCACCTGCGGCGTGAGCCACGTCGGCGTGATCACCCGCAGCAGGTCCGCGACACGATCGAGATCGAAGCCCTGTTCGGCGGCCCAGGCGAGCTGCGAGGGCGGCGCGTGTCGCCGCAGGATCCGCTCGATCGAGAGCAGCGGGATGCCGGGAACGGCGGCGGAGAGACCGGTCGCGAGACTCGCGAAGTTCGCGGTCGTGAGTCCACCGAGCGAGAGTCCGAACGCACCGACCGCCGGCGCGTCCTGCGCCTGCACCCAGGAGAGCAGGCGCCGCATGTCCCACAGGCCCTGCGTCTCCGCGTGAATCGTGTCGAGCACGTCGACGCCGAGGAAGCCCTGACCCGAATGCCAGTGGATCTTGCGCGGACCGTGCAGCGGGAGCACCGGGATCAGCACGTTCAGCCCGAGTCCGGAAGCGCCCTGACTCCCCGCTCGGCCGTAGTCCTTCCAGAAACGCGCGAAGAGCGAGACGTCGATCCGGGGACGTCCCATGCGGTAGCCGTTCGTGGCGATCAGCCAGGGCCGCGGCGGTCCCTCGTGTCGGAGCACGTAGGCGAAGCCCTCGCGGCTCGGCGCGTAGCCGAGCCATCGGTCGCGACCGGGCTCGTCGTCCGCCGGCGCGTAGCCGCTCTCGAAGCGGAGGATCTCGACGCGCTGGCCCGCGACCTCTTCGATTCGGATCTCGGGGTCGTGCAGCTCCGGCGGCGCCACGTGATAGGTGTCGGGCTTGTCGAGGAAGCCTTCGCGCGCGAAGAGCGCGTGCGCCTCGTCGACCTCTTCGACGATCCGGTCGAGGGTGCCATCGGTCGGGATCGCGCCCGTCCCGACGAGCGCCTCGAAGCCGAGAATCGCCTCGTCGAGGCCGACCTTCGCCGCGGTCGCGGCGCTCGTCCCCGGCGTCGGCACGCCTTCGACGTGGGGCTCGACCTGGATCGCCATGCGGCCCGCGCCCCAGGCGCCAGCGAGCGCCGTCAGCAGGAGACCGAGTCCGGACGACAAGCCCACGAAGAAGAGCGCCGGCACGGAGAAGAGCGCACCGAGGAGACCGGCCACGGCGCCGAGCTGGGTGACGCGGTGGTCACCGGGCGCGAGCAACTGCATCACGCCGGACGCGCCCAGCAACGCGCCGAGCGTGGCGACCGGCAGCGCTCCGAGGAAGGGGAGCGAGGCGGCGGTCTGGATCCAGACGATCCCGGCGAGGAGGCTCGGGAGCGCCCACACCGAGAAGCGGGGCTGTTCGAACAAGTCTTGTCTCCGAAGGGGCGGGCGCGAGAAGCGGGGTGCGTCAGTCGTTCTTCTTGCCGGCCACGACGCGCATCATGCGCCGCGCGAGCGGTTGGATCAATCGGCCGAACATGCGCTGGACCGAAGTCACGTTCTTCGTCCTTTCGGCGGCC
>JBCCZJ010000020.1:0-23723 GCA_039187915.1 Myxococcota bacterium | reverse complement strand
GCAGCAGGTTGAGATCCTGGATCGAGAGCTGCGATCCGCTCGACAGCGCGACGCTCCGGGTCCGGAAGGCCAGGTTGTCGTTCGGAAGCTCCCGCGGCCCACCGGGCGTGCCGCCGGGATAGCCGAAGGCCGCGAAGGCGTCGTCGGGCGGATTGAGGCGCTCGATGCACACGGGCGAATCGTTGGCGTCCGCGGGCATGCCCCACCAGGGCACGTTCTCCCGCGCGCTCGCGAGGAAGGCGCCGCGGTCGAGGAGGTCGTCGTCGATCCCGCGCGCGATCCGCGTGTCGTCGTCGCTGCCCGGCGCGTAGAGCGCGCCCATGCTCATCGTGAGCGCCCGGTCCATCGAGGCCCAGGTCGCGTTCGACACCGCCCCTCGACGCGCCGCCTCGAAGGTCGCCAGATTCAGGGTGAGCTTCGCGCGGTAGAGCAACGCGAACTGCAGGCCGCCCATCATGAGCACGAGAATGAGCGGCGAGACGATCAGGAACTCGATCGCGCTCTGCCCGCCGACGCGCCGCGTACGCCGATTCACGGCGCGGCTTCCTCGTCGGCCGCATCCTCTCCGGGCTCGAGCTCGGCGTCCGCGGAGAGGCCGGACGATGCGGCCTCCTCCGCCGTCGTCGGCAGGGACGGGGTCATCGTCTCCGGCGTTTCCGCAGCGGACGATTTCGCGGCCGACGTTTCCGAGGACGGGCTCTCCGCTGCCGACGTCGCCGATTCCGGGATCTCGGCGGACGGCGCTTCCGTGGACGGCCTGGGACGCTCGACGATCGTCGCGTCCGGGTAGGCTTCGGGGCCCGTGGGGCGAACCGAGTCGATCTTCTGGGGCTTCGGCCGGCTGTGCTCGGCCAGCGCCGCGAGCAGGGCCTCGGCCATGTCGAGCGCCAGGGCCTTCATCGGGTCCTCGGGATCGAGGCTCGCGCTCATCTCGAGGAACGAGTTCGCAGCGATGCGCGTCTGCACGATGCCCAGGTTGTACCACGCGCGTTCGTGATCGTTCTTCTTGAGGACCGCCTGCTGGTAGGCGCGGACCGCGTCTCGGGGCCGATCCGTCCTGCTGTAGGCGTTGCCCAAACGAAACCAGGCCTCCGCGTCGCTCGGCACGCGCTCCACCACCTTCTCGAGGAGCAGCGCCGCGAGCCGATAGTCCTTGGAGGCATAGGCGCGGAGGCTGCGGTCGTAGAGCTCCGTCGCCGGCTCGGGCGAAGAGAGGCTCGGCAGCTGCGCGCAGCCCGTCCCGAGGAGCGCGATCGCGAGGAGCGAAGCGCGCAGGCCCCTGCTCGCCCGGCGCCGCGCGCTCACGATGCGACCTCGCTTCGCGGATCGCCCTCGTCCGCCCAATGGATCCGATCTCCGCGCCGCAGCGAGAGCCGCTCGACGCTGCCCGCGCGCATCTCGAGGGTCGCCGCGGCCCGGAAGCAGGCGGAGACACGTCCAGGGCGCAGCCGCTCCACGACCTTCCGGATCGTGCCCTCGCGATCGAGGTAGGCGAGGTCGATCGGAAAGGTCATGGCGAAGGTATGCACCGAATCGCAACGATCGATCCAGAGCGACTCCTCGTCGGCGAGGCCGTCGCGCCCGAGCAGCCCGCGCAGCTTCTCGCGCAGCCGCTCCGTCCGCTCGGCGCGCGCGAAGAGCGTCTCGCCCGAAGCCGACGTCACGATCCCCGCCCTCACAGCACGCCGTCCGTGAAGAAGCGCATCACGATCGGGAAGCCGAGCACGACGAAGGTCACGGGGAAGATGAAGACGATCAGCGGGAAGACGAGCTTGACCGGCGCTTCCATCGCCATCTTCTCGGCGCGTTGGAAGCGCTCGTTCCGGCGTTGGTCGGCCTGCAGTCGAAGGACCGTCGCCATGCTCGAGCCCAGCCTTTCGGCCTGGATCACGGCGCTCACGAAGCCCGTCACCTCGGGCATCTCGAGGCGCTCCGACATGCGCCGGAGCGCGTCCGCGCGGGTCAGGCCGGAGCGGATGTCGCGCAGGACGATGTTGAACTCGGTGCGGAGCGCGCCGGCCGGTCCGTTGTCCACGCCCTGCTGGAGCGCGCCGGAGAGGTTGAGCCCCGCCTCGACCGCCATCGTGATGAAGTCGAGGAAGACCGGCATGGCGAGGGCGACCTCGCGCATCCGTTTCGTCCGCGTGTCGCGCAGCCAGAGCAGCGGCAGCATGAAGCCCGCGAAGGGCGCGATCACGAGCAGGACCGGCGCCGACATCTGGAGCGACGCCAGGCAGAGCCACACCACGATCGGAACGAAGAGCGCGAGGAAGAGTCGAAGCGCCACGAACTGTTCCGCCGAGAGCAGGTAGGAGACGCCCGTCTTCTGGAGGCGCCGATCGACGCCCTCCAGATACTCGTTCGGCAGGTTGGTGCAGAGGTAGTACTCGAAGACCCGGATCACCGGCCAGGCCAGCCGGAGCCTCGAGCCGAGCGGGTCCTTGAAGGTCCGATCCTCGTCGGGAACGCGCGCGTAGAGGACCGCGATCCCGAGCGTGAGGAGCGCGACGCCCAGGAAGACGGACGTGACCGACAGGCCGAAGCTGAAGGACGACAAGAAGCTCATGAAGATCTGCATGGGGGCGTTCCTCTCGCGCGATCAGACGTCGATCGTGACGACCTTCTGGATGAAGAAGAAACCCAGCGCCTCCCAGACGACGACGAAGGAGAGGACCGCCCAGCCGACCGGCTCGGTGAACATCTTCCCCATGGCCTCGGGCTCGAGGAAGTTCAGGACGATGCCCAGCAGGATGGGAAGAGAGGCCATCACGATCGCCTGCATCCGCCCCTGGGCCGTCAGGCTCGCGATCTTTCCCTCCATGGTGGCTTTTCGACGGAGCGTGTCCGACAGGGTCTCGAGCGTCTCGGCGAGGTTGCCACCGACCTCCCGCGAGATGCGCATGGCCGCGGCGACCATCCGGAAATCGTCGATCGGCAGCCGCTTCTCCATCTCGTCGAGCGCCGCGACGAAGTCCGAGCCGACCCGCTGCTGTCGCAGGAAGAGCTCGAACTCCTGGCTGAGGGGCGCCGGCTGCTCCTGGACGAGCGCCTGGATCGCGATCGGGAGCGAAGCACCGGCCCGCATGCCGCCGGCCAGCATCGTGAGCGCGTCGGGGAGTTGCTTTTCGAAGGCGGCGAGGCGCGCGAGGCGCATCCGGCGGTAGACGTAGGGCGGCAGCACGAAGAACAGCGCGAAGGTCACGCCCGTCGCGAACGGGTCCCCGGTCACGACGAAGATCATGAACGGCACGACGACCATCGCGACGACGTTCATCCAGAAGAGGCGCTGCGGATCGACGAACAGGAACATTTCGGCGGTGTTGCGGGCCGCGGCGTCCGTGAAGCGCTCGCGATACGAGATCGCCGCCTGTTCGAGGACGGAGCTCACGACGTAGGCGATCAGGCTGACCGCGACGAAGACCGCCGCGACGGTGCCCAGGAAGAACAGATTCGACACGGCGCCCTCCCCTACTCGAAGATCCCGAAGTCGACCTCGACGCCCCGTTCCCGCAGCTCCTCGTAGAACTGCGGAACGCGCCCGGTCGCCTCGAAGCCGCCGACCACGCGACCGTCTTCGTCGAAGCCGTGCTGCCGGTAGACGAAGATGTCCTGGAGCTGGATGATGCCCTCTTCGACGCCGGTCACCTCGGTGATCTGCGTGACCTTCCGCGTGCCGTCCGCGAAGCGACTCTGCTGCACGATCATCTGGACCGCGCTCGCCATCTGCTCCCGGATCGCGCTTACTGGAAGGTCCATCCCGGCCATCAGGACCATCACCTCGAGTCGCGAGAGCGCGTCGCGAGACGAGTTCGCGTGGGCCGTCGTGAGCGAGCCGTCGTGGCCGGTATTCATCGCCTGGAGCATGTCCAGCGCCTCGCCGCCGCGGCACTCGCCGACGACGATGCGGTCCGGCCGCATCCGCAGGCAGTTCTTCACGAGGTCGCGGATCGAGACCTGCCCCCGTCCCTCGAGGTTCGGGGGCCGCGCCTCGAGCGAGACGATGTGGGGCTGGTTCAGCTTGAGCTCCGCGGCGTCTTCGACGGTGATGATCCGCTCGTCCGCGGGAATGAAGTTCGACAGGATGTTGAGGAGCGTGGTCTTTCCGGAGCCCGTCCCGCCGGAGATCACGACGTTGCGGCGCTCTTCCACCGCGATCTTGAGGAGCGCCACCATCGGCTCGCTGATCGACCCGTATCCGAGCAGGTCCTGGTCGGTCAGCTTCTTCTCGGCGAATTTCCGGATCGTGAGGCACGGCCCCTTGAGCGCGAGGGGGGGAATGATCGCGTTCACGCGAGATCCGTCCTTCAGGCGCGCGTCGACCATCGGCGAGCTCTCGTCGATCCGGCGCCCGAGCGGGGACACGATCCGTTCGATCGCCGACATGACCGCGTCGTCGCTCGAGAACGTGACGTTCGAGCGCCCGAGCTTGCCCGAGCGCTCCACGAAGATGTCGTCGAAGCGGTTGACCAGGATCTCGGTCACCTCACCGTCGGCGATCAACGCTTCGAGGGGGCCGAGACCGACGGCTTCGTCGAGGACCTCCTTGTGGAGGCGGTCGCGGTCGAGGTCCGGGGGCAGATCGACGGCCAGCTCCTGGATCACGCCGGCGATCATCTCGCCGACGTGCGATCGGAGCTCCTCCTCGTCCATGCCCCCGACGTCGAGGCGACGCAGGTCCATCACCTCGAGCAGCCGGCCATGTACCCGATTGCGCCACACGAAGCGTGCCTCGCGGATCAGCGTGTCGTCGGTCTTCGTCTCCAGCCGCGGCCGGACGCCGACCATGGTCGACATCAGCGACGTCATGCCGTCGCCGACCTCGGAGAGCGGCGTCGACGTCGAGACCGGCGCGACCGGGCGCGGGGTCGATTCGGACGCGTCCACCGCCTTCCGATCCGACGCCTTCGGCCCGGGCGAGCGACCGTCGTCGGGCCGCGCGAGGCGCAACACGTAGTTGGCGATCTGGACCTCGTCGTCGGGTTGGACGGGGCCGTATTCCCCGTTCACGCGCTCGCCGTTCACCTTCGTGCCCGAGCCGCTCCCCCGGTCGAGCAGGAAGATGCCTTCTTCGCGTTGATGGACCTCCGCGTGGAGACCCGCGACGGACCAGCCCTTCAGCTGCACGAGATTCGTGCGCGCCTTGCCGATCGCGCAGGTCGACCCCACGCATCGGATCTTCTGCGGCTCGCCGCCGCCTGACTGTACGAGAACGTCGAACATCGATTTCCCTCGGCTGCGCCCCCTACTCGAGGAGGAGGTCGTAGCCCGTCTGTTCCTCGAACTGTTCGAGCATCCGCTCGTGGCGTTCGAGCTCGGCGACGTTCGTCTCCGAGAACGCATCGATCACCGTCGGCGTCACGAAGATCACGAGCTCCGACTCGCGCCCCTCCCACCCTTCGTTGCGGAAGAAGCGACCGATGATCGGAACGTCTCGAAGCCCCGCGACGCCGGATACGGTCTGCGCGAGGTTGCGGTCGATCAGGCCGGAGATGACCAGCGTCTCGCCTTCGATCATGCTGACCTCGGTCTTCGCCGTGCGCGAGCGGAAGCCCGGGGCGTCGCCGACCGCGAGAGACTGGTCCACCACGCTCACTTCCGCCGACACCTTGGAGCGGACGTAGCCTCGCTCGTCGACCACGGGCTCGATCTCGAGCTGGATGCCGAAGGGCTTGTACTCCGTGCTCGGCACCGAGTTCGGCGCCTGCTGGACGACGGGGATCTCGCCCCCCACGAGGAACTCCGCCTTCGAGCCGCTGCGGGCGGCGAGCCGAGGCTCGGCCAGGATCAGCGCGCGGTTGTCCTCGACCATGAAGTTGATGGACGAGGTGATCGAGGTCGCGATGCCGAAGAAGCCGAAGACCGGATTCGCCGAGGAGCTCAGCACGTCGATTCCGAGGGCCTCCGGGCCGGTGGCGTTCTGCGAGAAGCCGCCGATCGCGGCGTCCCGGTTCGCCCCGATGACGTTGCTGCTGCCGCGGACGCCGGCGCCGCCGATGCCGCGGGGGCCGGCGATGCTCGTCTGCCAGTCGACGCCGAGATCCTTGATGTCGGCCGTGTTGAACTCGCTGATCACGACGTGGAAGTAGACCATCTTGTCGCGCGGCACTTCCGTCGCTCGGGTCAGGTTGAGCACGTCGGGGTAGCGCTTCACGATCTCCTTGAGGATCGGCTCGTGCCGCGGCTCGAAGGTTCCTTCGATCACGTTCTTCCCGGCGACCGTGCGCAGGGTCACCCCGTCGACGGCCTCGATGAACTCGCCGATCTCGCGCGCCTCGCGGCCGGTGTTGGACGGCTCGACGTTGAGGGCGAGATCGCCCTCGCTGCCGTCCGAGTACCAGATGTGGATGCTGGTATCGCCGGCGCCTTCGGCGAGCAGGATCAGCTGGCCGTCCTGGGTGATCGAGGTGCTGAGCAGCGAGCCATTGCCGACCGCCACGCGATCGACCGGCTTCACGTTCAGGACCTTCACCTCGCCGACATAGAGGGTCATGCGCGTGTGTGCCGACGCGACGCCCAGATGGAGCACTACGAACGACAGCGCGATCAGGACGACCGGAATCCGGCGCCAGAGGCTGCGTTCGTCGCTTTGGCTCTTCATGCTTCTTCTCCGTAGCCCGTTCGTTCCGGAGCGCGAACGCCCCGATCGATTCGATCAGTCGAGGACCGGCAGCTCGCCCACTTCCGCGATGCCGTCCTCGCTGTTGCCGCCGGCGAGGAACTCGACGCCGGACGCACCGAGCTCCTCCACGGCGTTGCCGACGAGCTGGGCGAGCGCTCCGCCCCCGGCCAGCGCCTCGTCCGGCATGTCCGCGAGCAACGTCGCGCTGACCCCGGCGATCGTCTCGCCGGTCGCCTTGTCGATCACGGCGCCGGTCTCCGGATCGATCGTGATCGCATCCGCGACGAGCACCTCACCGGTCGCCGTCACGACCTCGCCGTTCTCGTTCACCGTCGCGCCCGCGATCACCTGTCCGTCCTGCGTGAGGACGGTCCCGTCCTCGGTCACGATGAAGCCGCTCTCGGTCACCGTCGCCCCCTCGAGGATCGTCCCGTCGGCCATCACGACCTCGCCGTCCTCGGTGACGGTGAAACCCTGCGCGAGGGTCTCGCGGCGAGCCTGCTGTGCCTTCGCGGCGATCTGCCGGGCGTTGCCGAAGAGGTCGGTCACGCCGACCGACGTGAAGTCGGCATCGACGCCGTCGTCCCGGTTGCGGAGCATCGAAACGAGGTCGCCCTGATCGAGGGCCTGCGCGAGGAGCGCGCCTTCGCGCGGCGTGACGCTGACCGTGATCGTCGAGAAGCGCGACTTGGGGGCGTCCCGCCGGAACGCGAGCTTCTCCTGGTAGTCCTCGAGCGCCTCTTCGCCCGTGGCGAGGACGCGCACGCCCTGGAGCACCGGCAGGACGACGTTCGACGCGAGGTCGGCGAGGTTCAGGTTCGCCAGACCCTCGGGCGTGACGCCCTGGCTGACGGCGCCGACCGCCGGCGAGATCAGCACGTAGAGGTCGATCGTGTCACCGCTGCGCAACAGCCCACCGATCGAGTTGAGCTCGTCGACCTGAATCGTGACGGCGCGCCGGCCGATCTTCAGCGTGTCCGAGAAGTCGGTCGGGAACGTCTCCTCGAGGAAGGCCCCGAGCAGCGGCGTCCCGCCGCGCATGTCCTCGACCAGAATCCGCCCCTTCACGCGCTCGAAGTCGCTGGGCCGGACGGCGTCCCGGTGGACCAGACCCTCGGGCATCTTGCGGACCGAGAAGTACTGCTCGGAGACGACGGTCCCCTTGCCGAGATCGCGCGAGGCGACCACGACCGTGATCTCCTTCACCTCGCCTCCGGCGAGGCTTCGCAGATAGGCGTCGCCGCGCGCCTGGATGTAGAGGCTCGCCAGGACCGCGGCCAGCAGGCCGAAGCCGACCGCCGCCGCGATCATGATCATCGGGCGATTGCGCAAGCCACCGAGGTCGTTGTTGTCGTTGTCAGCCATCGTGTCTTCTCTGTCTGCTGCCGTCGGATCGAGGGCCGCGCGGCCGGTCCCGAGGGACGACCGACGAACCCGCGAAGGATTCAGGGAACCGGAAGCGGGTTGCCCTCGAGCGGGTTCAGGTTGTCGCGGAGATCGTCGATCACGCCGTCGAGCGCGGACTCCGGATCGAAGTCGTCCAGGTCCGGGAGGCCGCCCGCGAGGATCGACGAGAGGTCCTCGATCGGACCGAGATCGACGGCGCCGGTGTTGCTCGCGGTGCTGCCGTATTCGTCGGGCAGCTCCGAGACGGAGACGGTGTAGGAGTACCGACGGTAATTGTCGCGGATCGCTTCGGGCAGACTCGTCGTCTGGTCCGACTCGTCGATCACGAGGTAGGGCAGGATCGAGATCACCCCGAGCAGCCCGAAGAAGCAGACCACCGAGAACTCGACCATCGACTGACCGCGCCGCCGCGTGGCGCGCGTCCCCTTCTCGCGTAGAGCGCTCATCTCGCCACCTCGACTTCGTTCGCGACGACCACCGAGCCGCCCTCTTCCGTTCCCTGGATCACGATCCGGACCGTCTTCCCGCGCGTGGAGTAGGTGAGCGCGTGACCGGCCTCCGATGCGACGTCCATGTCCGACTTCCAGCCGAGCGCGCGGTAGTGGTCGCGATAGAAGGTCGCGTTGCCCGTCGGACTGAAGTCGTTCGAGAGCGCGAGGACGCGCCCCTTCTTGCCCGGATCCTTCGAGCCCTGGTCGTCGAGCACGACGCTTCCGGCCATGGAGGGAAAGGCGGGCGCTCGGCCCTTCTTGCCGCCCTCGCCGAGGATCTGCTCCGGGAGATCGCTGACCGAGAGGTAGCCCCAGGAGCCGCCGTCCGAAGCGGGTTGGATCTGCAAGGCGAGCAGGTGCTCGCCGTCGAGATGCGAGAGCACGTACCAGACGTCGGTCAGCGCCTCGCGGTAGCCGAGCTCGCCGTCCGGCCCGCGCGACCAGCGACGCTTGTAGTAGTCGGTCACCTCTTCGACCGTGTCGTCGGTCTCGAAGCGGCGGATCGAGACGTTCGCCCCGTTCAGGTTCATGCCGCTCGACACGTCGACGACGTCCGCACCCGGCGGTGCCGGGAAGGACGGCAGACCGGCCTCCGCGAGCGACGACGCGAGCAGGCCGGACACGAGAAGTGCCGCGGCGAAGAGGACGCGGGGCCGGCTCATTCCGTCGACTCCCGGAAGCCGCACACGCGCGGGCTCGGGTCCGGTGCGTCGTCCCCGTCGCCGCACGTGACCTCGCGATCGTCGTTCTCGTAGGCGCCGGGCGGGAGCGGGTCGAAGTCGACCTTGCCGAACTCGAGGTAGTAGCCGCCGTCGTCGGGCGGGACGAAGGTGAAGTTCCCGCTGCCGTTGTAGCCGAAGAGCGGATAGCCGAAGGGAAACGCGATCGCGCCGGCGACGGACTGGAGCACGTTGCCGATCGTGCCGCCGAGGATCGCCGTCGGCACGAGGCCCCGCGTCTGGTTCTCTGCGTCGTTCGTGCTGGACGCGCCCCAGTTGTCGGAGAGGACTGCCGCGCGCGCGGTGGTCGTGACCGAGATGACGTCGGGGCCGGTCCCGCCGGCGGGCGAGTCCACGAAGGGCGAGCTCGGGTACTCGAAGGCCAGCGCGAGCTCGACCTCCGAGGTCTGGTAGCCGTTTCCGTTCAGCTTCCGGAACGCCGGGAAGCGCAGCGCATCGAAGACGCTCGCGATCGCGTCCGCGATGTCGAGCAGGTCGCCCGCGATCGTGGTCGGATCGGGCGTGTCCTCGTCGGCGCTGCCGAACTCGCGATCGATCGGCCGATCGCGGTAGACGTCGCCCCAGCCGTTCTTGAGCGTCTCGTTCGGCGACGACTCGCCGACACCGCCGCCCTGGTAGTAGAAGAGCGTCGTCACCCGCTCCTCCGCGGCGCCGTCGTTCCGCTCCCGGAAGGGCAGCGTCGGCGGCGGGGAGGACGAGGTGAAGGAGGTCCGCGATCGCTCGCGCGAATAGTTGCGATCCATGGCGTCGTCCGCCGGGTCGTTCCAGACGGTGTACTCCCACGCCTCGTAGCGCGCCGCCTGGATCGAGGCCTGTCGCATCTCGCCGATCTTCCCGAGGAAGGGGATGACGAGGAAGAGCGGGATCAGGATGGCCGACGTCACGATGACGAACTCGGTCATCGCCTGGCCCCGCTGGCGCTCGGTCCGGTCGCGCGACGTCATGGGATGATCGCCTCGTAGATGTCGAGCGTGTTGTTCCGGATCGCCTCGATCTGCTCGTCCCAGAAGACGCGCTGCTGGAAGAGGAGCGAGACGGCCCGATCGAGCTCGGTCGTCTCGACCAGACGCGCCTGCCAGTACGGGTTGAACGCCGTCCCGTACTCCTCGTTGCCGTCGGGGCGCGAAAAGAAGTCGAGATCCGTCGGGCGCTTGAAGTAGACCTGCGAGCGCGCGATCGCGGCGACCACGTTGTTCGCGGCCTCCGGCTCGTCGGCAGAGGCCGCCGACCGGTCGACCAGCTCGACCGGGCCCGTCGACGCCGGATAGGACCCCGGATCGAGGACCGGCGGAACGGACGGATCGAGCGTGCCGAACGTGTCCGCGGCACGTCCACCGAAGCTCTGGTGTTCTCCGTTCACCGTCTTCACGACGCCGACCAGGAAGTTCGGCGCCTGGAAACCGAGCAGCGGCGCCTCGCCGTCGTCCGGCGGCGTGACCGGCGACGCCGTGTCCGTGTAGCCGGGCAAGCCGTCGTAGAGACCGCGTCGGTTGCTGCGCGGTGCGTTGGGCGGCCCGCCGACGCGAAGGTCGTAACGACCCGGCCCCGCGCGCTGGAAGTCGGCGTTGAGGTCCGGCCGCGTGACGCCCCGGCGCGAGGGGTCCACGGGATTGCTCTGGTCGTAGAGCGGGAGGTTGTCCGCGAGCCCGAAGAAGGGCAGCGCGCCGACCTGCGTGCCGGGACGCGACGGATCGTCGGGCCGGTCGCCCCAGCCGGGCCCGCTCGAGTCGAACTCGCCGTCGTCGATGTCCTCGGTGAACACGGAGCTGCGCAGCTCGAGCGGGACGTCGTTCGCCTGGAGCTGCGCGAAGCCGAAGGCGAGCGTGAAGCGCTCGTCGAAGCCCGTGCCGATCGTGCACTGGCGGCCCTCGGTGAAGCCGCTGATCGCCGGACCGCCGACGGCGGCGGCGATCGCCTGGCAGGCCGCGTCGTAGACGTCGATGCCCGGGATCGGCGGCAGCGGGGGGAGCGTGAAGTCGAAACCGACGATGATGCTGATGAAGGCCGAGGAGCGATCGATCGCCTGATGACCGAAGCTGTCCCCGTTCTGGGACGAGCCGTTCCAGCGCAGCTCGTTGCCGCCGAAGGCGATCTCGAGGCCGAAATCGCCGCCCGCCGAGAAGCCGATCGTCAGGTCGAGAGGCGGAGGCAAGGGCAGCGTGAACTCGTCCCGGAAGCCGGGGCAGATCGGCGGCGCGCCGACCCGCGCGAGCAGCGACGAGCAGGTCGCCTCGTTCCGGCCGGTCGGCTGGTAGGTGCTCGACCCGCCGAGAGAGCCGCCGCTGCCGAGCGCCGGAATGTCCTTGCGCTGGACGCCCCGGCTCTCGGTGAACATGTCGCGCGAATCGCGCTGGATCGCGGCCCACGTCTTGAACCCGTCCGCGTCGTCGTCCGAAGACGGGTCGTAGGTCTTGAGGAAGGGCGTCTGGTCGACGCGATCGAGGAGGCCGGGGAAGAAGTCGCCCGCGTAGTAGACCACGTGGGCCGCGAGGGCGACGGATCCCCATGGCGACAGGCGTGCCCCGGGCGCGTTCTTGTCGATCGCGTCGAGCACGACGCCGGCCCCTCCGGTCGGATTGAGCCCCTGGAGCCCGCCGCCGAGCAGTGAGTTCGCGACGAGATAGACGGTCGCGCCGTGATAGATCTTCTGGGCGTTGCTGTAGACGAGGTGATTGATGCCGTTCAGGCCGCGCACGACGAGCGGATTCAGGACCTGCATGCCGCGGAGATAGACGTTCCCGATCGTCCGATAGTAGGTCGAGAGCCCCGTGAAGATGGCGGAACAGATCGCGCCCCCGACCGCGCCGGCGCGCGGACAGGCATTGCGATTGATCACGTCGAGCTGACCGGGGACCGAGACCAGCGACACGGCCCAGGAGGTGAGCGCGACCATCTGCGCGATCCCGACGTCATTCGCGATCATGGCGCGGTTCGTGTAGGCCATGAAGTTCAGGTCGCGGGCCTCGAGGGTCGAGACGCTGAAGGCCGCCGCGTCTGCCGCGTTCTGGACCTCCATCTTGGAGGTCGTGAGCTTCGCGGACGAGAAGACCATGAAGAGCGCGATCAGGACCGCGGGCAGGAGCAGCACGACCAGCACCATGGACTGGCCGCTCCGGCGCCGATCGGCGCGCGCGGGGCGTCCGTGCGGCCGGATTCGGGCTCGATCCTTTGCGGGGGGCGTCTTCATCATGCCTCGGCGGCTGGCCTCGTCCGAGCGCGCGCGGGGAGCCGACGCACGCCGCGAATCGCGTGCGCGCAGGCTCGGAACCGGGCGCAAAGGCGTCCGCGTCCCTGGCCACGCCTCCGCCCCCGTCAGCGGGCGGCCAGGATCCGAACGCCGTCCGGACTACTCGTTGTAGTTGCCCAGCCCGATGTCGCGCGAAGCCTCGGCATCGCCCTGATCGGCGACGGCACCCGCGTTGTTGCCGCCCTCGTTGCCGGCGAGACCGTCGGCGAGGTCGGCGACCTGCGTGCGCAGCGTCTGGCCGAAGAGGCCGTAGATGCCGATCGCCGCGACGGCGATCAACGCGACCATGATGATGTACTCGGTCATGCCCTGGCCGGACTCTCGTTTGCGATTGCGAATCATCTCTTCTCTCCCTCCGCTTGGGAACGGGTTGTGATCGTGTGAAGACGACGGCCGCGGCCGCGTCGGTGAAGCTAGCGTGCGGGGCACGTCGGCGGGCGAGGCCTTCCCAGCCCAGCGAGCAGATTGTCCCGGTCGGGATCGCCGGTCGACGACCCCGCGTTCGTCGTCGTGTTCGCCTCGGACGACGTCGAGTCGAAGCCCAGGAAGAGCTCGGCACCGCGCGGTGCGGCCGTGTTGGGCGCCGGCGCGCCGCCGAGGCCGATGAAGTTGTCCTCGAAGGCGATCTGCGCGCCGGGCGCCATGTTGGCGAGCGCGACCGCGACCTTGGGCCCGCGATCCCCGTCGCCGGCGTTTCCGCCCGCGGAGCCGTCGCCACCGTCGCCGCCGTCGCCGCCCGCCGCGCTCCCCACGGCCAGGCCGAAGATCACGTCGACGGGCGCCGAACCGCTCCCGCCGCCGCCCCCTTCCTGACCATCGCCGCCGGCGCCGCCGTCCCCACCGAGACCCGCCTGCCCGGTCACGATCGTGTTGCACCGGATCGTCGAGGTCGGCACGTCGCTCAGGACGACGCCGATCGAACCCGCGCCCCCGCGTCCGCCCAGGCCGCCTTCGCCGGCACAGCCCCCGGCGCCGCCGCCGCCGCCGCCCGACGCCTGGACCAGCCCCACAGGCACCGTCCCCGGCGGCAGCGCCGCGACGAGGGCGGCCGAGCCTCCCCCTCCGCCCTGACCCGGGATGCCGTCTTCGCCGTCCCCGCCGTCGCGTCCGCGCGCCTCGACCCGCCCCGTAGCCGAATCGACCGACAAGGTGAAAGGCGATCCCGCAGCGGCCAGGTCCACGCCGTCGGGACCGTCGGCGCCGACGGGACGCATGCCGCAGCCGTCGAATCCCCCGGCCCCTACGACCGCGGAGGTCAGGCCACGGACCACGACGGGCAGCTCGGGCGCACGATCGCAGCTCGGCTCGGCGCCGGGGTCCGTCGGCGCCCCCGCGCGCCGATTCAGGAAAGGCGTCTCTCCACTGCGACTCGCGTCGCCGCGTCCGAGCAGATCGGAGCCGTCGAAGAGGCGTCGGAAGAACGCGAACCCGAGGGTGTCGAGAACGTCCTGCTCGGGCGCGGGCGGCGCCGACAGGGTCCTGCGCTCGTCGATGAAGGCCGCGGAGAGGAATTCCCCGCCGCCGCCCCGACCGCCGTCGGTCCCGGGGATCCCGCCCGTCGAACAGGAAGCGACGCCACCGACCACGGTCGGCGCGACGGAGACCGCCGACGTCGCGAGGAGGTTGTACGCGGCGGTGGTTCCGGCGTCGCCCATCGCGCCGCCCGCGGCGGGCCCGTCGGGGACCGGCGAGGCATCCGCGCCGTCCGCCCCGAGTCCGCCGTTGCCGGTCTCGATCTCGCTGTTCACGAGCGTGAGGTTCGCGATGCCATGGGCGAAGACGCCGACGGAGGCGGGACCGACCGAGGCGTCCCAGTCCTCGACCTCGATGCGGCTGTCGTCGATCGTGACGTCGCCTTCGCCCGTCGAGCTCGACAGCCGGAGACCGAAGAACTCGGCGCGCTCGGCGGAGCGACCGGCGCCCAGCTCGGGCTGCCCGGTCGTCGAGCGCGGGATCTTGGTGCGCAGGTCGACGCCGGAGAGCGTCAGCGTGTCGAAGAGATCGGTGAAGTCGAGCACGGGACCGCCGTCGAGGCCCACGATCGTCGTCTTGCAGGCCGCGGGGTCGCGCTGCCAGTCGGCGTCGAAGCCGCCGAAGATCGAGATCGGCGCGTCGATCGTGACGTTGCCGCGATAGCCCGACGCGTCGTCGTCCTCGCAGCGCGTGCCGTCGAAGGCCGCCGCCATGTAGATCGCGCGATTCGACGTCGCCCCCGTCACGATGTTCAGCACCCCCGGCAGCGTCTGGCATGGATCGTCGCGATCGCCGCAGCTCGCCGAATCCGTCCCCGACGCCTGGTCGACGAAGAACGCCGCGTCCGCCGCGCTGTTCAGCACCACGTTCAGCCGCAGCACCGCCGTGTCGGTGTTGGTCTGCGTGCCCCCGCTCTGGGTGCCCACGGTCTCGGTGACGGTGACCTCGAACTCGAGGCCGTCGATCGCGGCATCGGCCGGGACCGTGAAGTCGACGCCCGACGACACGGAGAAGACCTCGCCCTGGGCGGCGGCACCGATGTCCGGCGCGCCAACGGGATGGGTCTGACGCCACGCGTACTCGAGGCTGCCCGAGCCGGTCGAGTCGCTGGCCTCGAGACGAAGCACGTCCCCGCGCTCGACGAGCACGACCTCGGTCGTGCCCAGGAACGCGCGCGCGACCGCGGTCAGCACGGCCTGCGGATTGTTCAGGCCGTTCCCGTCCCCTTCGTTGCCCTCGCCGCCACAGGCCGAGAGCAGGAGCGCGGCGGAGAGCAGCGCGAGGCAGCGAGCGAAACGAGACGGACCGCCACAGACGAAGCGGAGGGAGAGCATGGGGGGAGCGTGCTCCGGAAGCGGATCTGAGAGGGTGTCAGGGGATCGCCCGACAACGCCCGGACAGAAGTCATGTACCGGGATCACCACGATATCTGAATTTTCCTGACCGCGAGAATCATTTCCCGAAGCGATCGAGGTTTTTCGACGAAGGCCTCGCCGCACCGGCAGAAAGCTGCCGTCGTGCTGCGCATCGGTGAAGCCCCGATGCATGCGCCGCCCGGGCGCGCGTCGGATGTCCCGGGGTCGCATGGGGAGCGGGGAGCGGCCCGGGTCGTGGATGCGGCCGAAGACCCGTCGGAGGCGGCCGGCTAGAAGACGTACCGCCGCATCGAGACGTTGAGCAGCAGACCGATCACGATCGCCGTCGAGAGCAGGGCCGACCCCCCGTAGGAGAAGAGCGGCAGCGGCACGCCGATCACCGGCGCGAGCCCGAGGACCATCGCCACGTTGATGGCTGCCGGCCACAGCAGCGTCCCGACCAGCCCGATCGCGAGTACGGCACCGAAGGCGTCCTTCGAGTTGCGCGCGATGAGCAGCCCCCAGAGCAGCATCGCGGCGTAGACGCCGAGGGCCACCATCGATCCGAAGAAGCCCCACTCCTCCGCCAGGACCGAGAAGGCGAAATCCGTGTGCTGTGTCGGCAGGAAGCGCAGCTGCGTCTGCGTTCCTTCCTGCCAGCCCGTCCCGAAGAGCCCACCGGAACCGACGGCGATCTTCGACTGCATCTGCTGATAGCCGGAGGAGAGCGGATCGCGCGACGGATCGAGGAAGCCGAGGATGCGCTCCTGCTGGTAGGGCTTCAGTCCGTATTGCCAGAGCGCCACGAGCCCCGCCGCGCCGAGCATCGCGAGGCTGACCCACGCCCGGAGCGGCACGTGCACCAGGGGCAGCAGCGTCAGCCCGATCAGGAGCGTGAGCACCGCCACGCCGAGATCCTTCTGGGCCACGATCAGCCCGACCGGGATCGCCACGATCAGCCCCGGCATGAAGAGATCGCGCAGCCGGTGGATCGTGGAGGGCGGGTTGCGGCCGAACCAGTGGGCGAGCGCGAGGACCATGCCGATCTTGGCGAGCTCGGAGGGCTGGAAGCGACCGCCGAAGAGCCAGGCCCGCGCGCCGCGCGTCTCCTCGGCGACGGCGAGCGTGAGCAGCAGCAGGAACACCGAGCCGCCGTAGAGGAAGTAGGCGAAGCGGTCGTAGTGCCGATAGTCGATCAGCACCACGACCGCGATCACGAAGAGCCCGAGCCCCATCACCATCGTCTGGCGCGTCACGATATCCGAGCCGCCCTCGACGCCGGACGCCGCCGCGGAGACGAGGTTCGTGATCCCCATGCCCATCAGCAGCAGGACCATGCCGGCCAGCACCCAGTCGAAGTGCTGTCCGCGACCCCGGTCGACGCGCAGCGCGCTCACTGGACGGCCTCCTCTTCGTGATCGTGCGCGTGCCCTTGGCCCTGTGGGCCCGGCCGCTCGGTCGGGCCGCGGAGCTCGAAGAGCGCGGGATCGATCGCGATCCCGGCGACCTGGGTCGGTACGCGCTGCTCCTTCTTGCGGAAATACTCGGCGAAGACCTTCTGGACCATCGGCGCCGCCACCGCGCCCCCGCCGAGACCGGCGTGTTCCGCGACCGCGACGACGACGATCTCCGGCGCCTCGACCGGCGCGAAGGCCGCGAAGAGCGCGTGGTCCCGGTATTTGAGCGGGACCTCTTCGGGCTCGAGCCCGTCGATCAGGTCGAGGCTCACGACCTGGGTCGTGCCGGACTTGCCCGCGACGTTGATCCCGGGAACCGCTGCGCGACGGCCGGTTCCGCTCGGATCCTGCACGACCTTCGAGAGTCCCTCCGTCACGAGCTCGAGGATCGCCGGGGCGATCACCGATCGCTCGCGGAAGGTCGCGGGATTCTCCTCGAGCACCTGCCCGTCCCAGGTCTCGCGCCGCAGGACGATCCGCGGCGCGACGACGTCCCCGCCGTTCGCGATCACCGAGTAGGCGACGGCCAGCTGGATCGGCGTCGTCAGGTTCGCGCCCTGCCCGATCGAGAGCGAGATCGTCTCGCCGTCGATCCAGCGCTCGCCGCGCGCCCGCATCTTCCACTCCGGCGTCGGCACGAGCCCGCCGACCTCGCCGCGGACCGCGAGCCCGGTCGACCGACCGAGCCCGAAGAGCCGGGCATAACGGGCGAGCGTCTCCACGCCGAGCGTCTTGCCGAGCTCGTAGAAGTAGACGTCGCAGCTCCCGGCGAGCGCACCGGCGAGGTCGACCGGACCGTGACCGGCCCGCTTCCAGCAGCGATAGGTCCGCCGGCCGAGCCGGAAATACCCGGGACAGGGCACGATCGTGGTCTCGTCGATCACGCCCTCGGCGAGCCCCGCCGCGGCGACGATCGCTTTGTAGGTCGAGCCGGGCGGATAGACGCCGGCGATGGCGCGATTCCTCAGCGGGCGCCACTCGTCGCTGTTCAGGTCGCGCCAGGTGTCGCGATCGACGCCGCCCGCGAAGACGGTCGCGTCGTACGCAGGCGCGGAGACCAGGGCGAGGACGTCGCCGTTGCGCGGGTCCATCGCGACCAGCGCCCCCATGAAATCGGGCTGGGGACGCGGGCCCGCCTCCGGATCCTCGGGATCGGGCGGCAGGGGCTCGCGACGGAACGCCTCCTCGGCGACCCGCTGGAGATCGACGTCGAGGGAGAGGACCAGACGTCCGCCCGGCGTCGGCTCGATCATGTCGATCGTCTCGATCTCGCGCCCCGCCACGTCGACGACGCGATTCTCGCCGCCGGCGCGCCCGCGCAGATGGCGCTCGTTCGTCGCCTCGAGACCGGTCTTGCCGATCGTCTCGCCCGAGCGGTAGTCGGCGTAGCTCTCCTCGGCGAGCTCGCTCTGTCCGATCTCGCCGATCGTCCCGAGCAGCTGCGCGGCCAGCGGTCCGTAGACGTAGTCCCGAAGCGGCTGTCGCCGCAGCTCGACCCCGGGCATCGCGTAGCGATGCGCGTCGACCTTCGCCCAGGCGTCCCGGGAGAGGTCCTTGGCGAGCGACACGGGCGCGAAGCGACGCCGACCGCGGGGCTGGCCGACCCGCTCCGAGAGCGTCGCCGGATCCTCGCCGAGGATCTGGCCGAGCACCGAATAGGTCCGCCACGGGTTCCGCACCTCGTGCGGGATCACGTCGACGCCGTACGCCAGGCGACTCGCGGCGATCGTGCGCCCTTCCCGGTCGACGATCGATCCGCGCTGGGCCTCGAGGCGGACCGTTCGGACGTAGTTCGCCTGGGAGCGGCTCGCGAGATCGTCGCCCTGGAGGATCTGCAGCTGGAAGAGGCGGACGGTGAAGAGGCCGAAGATCGCGATCACGATCAGCGCGACCGGCCAGAGCCGGATGTCGCCGGGCCCGTCGGACGTGTTCGAGAGGCGGGTATCGCCGAAGGGATCGTTCACGGTCGTTCTCCGTGCCGTTCGGCTTGGCGGCTCACAGGAGACCTCCTCGCCCGCTCTCGAATCCGAGGGGCACGGGCCCGCGGCGGCCGACTTCCTCGTCCGCGAACCGCACGAGCACGCGCTCCACGAGCCCGATCATCGGCCCCGCCGCGAGCACGTTCACGAGCGCGTGCGCGAGCGCGGCGCCGATCACGTCGATCCGCGGCCAGGTCGCGTCCACGAAGAACGACAGGCTCGTGACCATCGCGACGCCGTAGACGACCGTCATCACGAGGACGAACATGCCGACCGGAACGCCGCCCGACAGGTCGAGCTGGCGCGCCGCGAGGGCCGCGGCGAGGAACGTGACGAGGCGGAGCAGCGCGTGCTGGCCCATCAGCGAGCCCGAAAGCAGGTCCATGCCGTATCCGAGGGCGACCGCGAGGGCGACGCCGGAAACGAAATGGGGCCAGCGCAGCCCGATCCCGACGACGACGAGCCAGGCCAGATCCGGGCACCAGGGCGGGGAGAGCGTGCGCGCCAGCGCGCCCTGCACGACGAGGGCCAGGACGCCCACCACGAAGAGCGCCGCAATCGACTTCACCGCGCGCCCTCCCCTTCGTCCGCGGCGCGCGCCTCCGGCGGCGGCGCCGACACGGGCGCCGGCCCGGCGAGATCCTCGAGCGGAAGATTCGGCTGGTACAGCAGGTCCATCTGCGGACCGCGCCGCAGCATGACGAAGACCTGCTCGAGCTGACCGAGGTCGACGGCGGGCTCGATGACCGCGATGCGCGTGAGCCGGCCGCCGGCGTCACGCAGCTCGGCGACGCGCCCGAGCCGGAGGCCCTTGGGATAGATCCCGCCGAGTCCCGAGGTCACGACCTCGTCGCCCTCGACGCCGTCCGCGCCGCGGACCACGAACTCCAACTCGAGGCGGTCGCGACCGACGCCGCGCACGACCCCGCGCGCGCGGCTGCGCTGGACCAGCGCGTCGACCGCGCTCTGGCGGTCGAGCAGCAGCATGGTCTTCGCCGCATGTCCCGACGTCGCCGTCACGACGCCGACCACGCCTTCGTGAGTGATCACCGGGTGGCCCGGCTCGACGCCGTGCTGGGTCCCGCGGTCGACGAGCACCGACCGGAACCACGGCGCCACGTCGAGCCCCACGACCTCGGCCGGCAGCATCGGGATCTCGACCTCGTCGCGCATGGACGCGACCCGACCGAGGTGGCCACTCGCCACGAGCGCTTCGCGGAACTGCAGATTCTCCGCCTCGATCTCGGCGATGCGGCGTTCGAGGCGGCGGTTCTCGGCGCGCACGCCGATCAGGTCGACGTAGCCGTCGTAGAAGTCGCGGGTCGCCACGAAGGGCGCGGAGACGAGTCGCTCGATCGGGGCGGTGATCTCGAGGAGCGAGGCCTGCCACCAGGGCAGGTCGCGGCCGCCGGTCTCGCGCGCACGCCGGTCGCCGACCATCGAGACGATGGTCAGCAGGACCAGGAACACGACCACGAGCGGGGCCGCGAGACGTCTGAAGAGATCCCCCAAGTGAGCTCCGTCGCGCGCGGTGACCGCGCCGCCTCTTCGAGCGCTTCTCCCTGCGCCCTGCGCTGCGGAGCCGACGCGCCTTCGTGGGACGCCGGCCCGTGGTCCTCGAATCTACGGCACGCGTGCCACCCTCCGCCTCTCGAAGGGTGCGTGGTGGGCCGAGGCCCGCTTTCGGCGGCTCTCCGGGGGAGAGAGAAGCGCCGGATGGATGTTCGGTCGCGCCCGCGCCTTCCGGCGGGGCTCCGGGCCGGGGCGCGGGGGGCGCGTCCGGCCAGCGCGCGAGCGCGGTCAGCTCACGCTGGAGCGGATCGTCACTTCCTTGAGGAGCCGCAGCTCGTCCAGGCACCGCCCGGTGCCGACCGCGACCGCCGTGAGCGGGTCTTCGGCCAGCATGACCGGCAGGCCCGTCGTTTCGCGCAGCAGCACGTCGAGATTGGCGAGCATCGAGCCACCGCCGACGAGCACGATGCCCTTGTCGACGATGTCCGCGGAGAGCTCCGGGGGCGTCTTCTCGAGGGCCATCTTCACGGCTTCGACGATCGCGTTGACCGGCTCCGCCAGCGCCTCGCGGACCTCCTCGCTCTTGATCTCGAGGGTCTTCGGCACGCCGAGCACCAGGTCCCGGCCCTTGACCTCGATCGAGTCCATCGAGTCCGTGGGATAGGCCGTGCCGATCCGGATCTTGATGTACTCCGCGGAGCGCTCGCCGATCAGCAGGTTGTACTTGCGCTTCACGTAGTTGATGATCGCCTCGTCCATCTTGTCGCCGCCGACCCGAACCGAGTTCGAGTAGACGACGCCGGAGAGGGAGATCACCGCGACCTCGGTCGTGCCGCCGCCGATGTCGATGATCATGTTGCCCGAGGGCTCGGTCACCGGAAGGCCCGCGCCGATCGCGGCCGCCATCGGCTCCTCGATCAGGTAGACCTCGCGCGCGCCGGCGAGCATCGCGCTCTCGCGCACGGCCCGCTTCTCGACTTCGGTGATCCCCGACGGCACCGCGATCACGATCCGCGGCCGCACCATCGTGCGTCGGTCGTGGACGCGGCGGATGAAGTAGCGGAGCATCGCCTCGGTGATGTCGAAGTCGGCGATGACGCCTTCTTTGAGCGGACGGATCGCGACGATGTGGCCCGGCGTCCGGCCTAACATGTCCTTGGCCGCCTTGCCGACCGCGCGCACCTTGTCCGGACCTCGCGCGTCGCGCGAGACCGCGACGACCGAGGGTTCCGAGACCACGATCCCTCGTCCCTTCACGTAGACGAGAGTGTTCGCCGTGCCGAGATCGATTGCCAGATCGCTCGAGAACCAGCCGAGGACGGTGTCGATGATCAAGTGGCCACTCCTATGGATGGATGGGGTCGGTCGGGTCGGTTAGCGGGGGACGCGGCGGGCAGGCGGGTCGGCCTGTGCCTGGCGGCCCGGGGCGTGCGGCGGGGACTGCCTTCGAAAGAGGCAGCCCTGCCTGGAAAAAAGTCGTCTAAATACCTGAAACTCCAAGGCGTTTGGGCTCAGGGGGTGCCGGCAAAGTAACAGGGGGTCCCCGCCGGATCAATGCGAAAGTGCGCGGTTCCGACACCGAGCGCTTCCAGGTCCACGAAGAGATCGACCCACCCTGCGCGGCGACCGTTCCGTCGATCGCGCCCGCGTCCGTTCCGCGCTCGAAACGCTCGACTTCTTCCTTCTTCTTTTCTTTCGTCACCGCCCGGGGTCTCGTACTCTTCGCGCCCGTCGCGATCCCACAGCGACCCATCCCGATGACCTTCGCGTCGTCCCGTGATTCGCCTTCGTCCGCTCCCCGCGGCGCGACGTGACGCGGGCGCCGGGGCGAAGGCCCGCTCCCACGAGGTCTCCATTGCTCGAATCGTTCCGCAAGGGTCAGCGCTGGCTCACGCTCATCTTCGTCGCCGCGATCGGAGGCGTCTTCATCTTCTTCTTCGGCAGCGGCGGCGGCGGCCTCGGCCCTGCGACCCCCACGGGTAACGCCGTCGTGCAGCTCGACGACGTGCAGCTGATGCTCCGCGACTTCCAGCGCGTCGCTCAGCAGCGCGAATTCCAGCTGCGCGAACAGCTGGGCGAAGCCTACGACCAGCTGAACGCCGACCAGATCGTCGCGACCCAGTCCCTCGACCGCCTCGTGACCGGCGTCGTGCTCGCCGCCGCCGCGCGGGACATGGGCCTCCACGTGACCACCGACGAGGTGCGCCGTGTCGTCGCGGCGAGCCCCGCCTTCATCGATCCCTCGACCGGCCGCTTCAGCAAGGACGTCTTCCGCGTCCATGCCGAGCAGGCCTACGGCACCCAGCGCAACTTCACGCGGGCGTTCACCCGGGACCTCCTTGGGCAGAAGCTCCTCGAGCTGCTGAGCGCGCAAACCACGCTGAGCGACGACGAGATCGATCTCGCCACCCGGTACACCCTCGAAGAGGCCCGCATCGCCTACGCCGCGATCGACGCGCTCTCGCTCCCGCCCGGCGAGACCGTCTCGGACGAGGACGCCGAGGCGTGGGCCGACGAAAACGAGGATGCGCTGCGCGAGACCTTCAACATGAGGGCAGAATCCCTCGCTACCCCGGAGCAGGTCCGTGCTCGCCACATCCTGGTCCGGGTGCCCGAGGGCGCCAGCGACGACGAGACCGAAGCGGCGCGCGCGCGCGCGCAGGCCGCGCGGGATCGGATCCTGGCGGGCGAGGCGTTCGGGGCCGTGGCCGGGGCGCTCTCCGACGACCTCGGCACGAAGGACATCGGCGGTGACCTCGGCCGTTTCGCCCGCGGCTCGAACGACCCCGCGCTCGACGCGGCGGCCTTCGAACTCGAGGCGGGTGCCGTCTCCGAGGTCATCCGCTCGGACGTCGGCTGGCACGTCGTGCGCGTCGACGAGAAGATCGAGGCCGAGCCGGCGACGTGGCAGAACAGCCGCCTCGCGCTCGCCCGGGAAGGCGCCGCCGTCGATCGCGCGGCGACCCGGGCCCAGGAGCGGGCGGAAGTCCTCGTTCAGGCGATCGCCGCCGGCAGCAGCCTGGAGGACGCGGCCCGCGACGCGGGCATGACCCTCGAGCGGCCGCCGGCGCTCACCCGCCGGCCCGACGGCTTCGTCCCGGGCCTCGGCGCCGCGGAGGCGCTCATGACGACGGTCTTCACCCTGGAAGCGGGCGAGAGCAGCCAGGAAATCTTCGACATCGCCGGCCAGAAGGTCCTCGTCCAGGTCCTCGAGCGAACCCGCCCCGACGAAGCGACGATCGCCGCCCGCCGCGAAGAGATCCGCGCGAACGCCCTCGTCGAAAAGCAGAACGCCATGATCGAAGCCTGGGTCGCCGATACGCGCCGCCAGCTCGAAGAAGCCGGCCGTCTCAAGATCAACGCCGCCCTCGCCCTGGGCAGCTGATCCCACCCGGCGCGGCCCCGCCCCGAGAACCGATCCCAGCGCCGTTCGGCGCCGCCTC
>JBCCZJ010000019.1:0-23794 GCA_039187915.1 Myxococcota bacterium | reverse complement strand
GAGGACCCGCGCGCTGTACGAAGAGGATGGGGCGACCAAAGAAGAGCTCGATCAAGCCAGGGCATCGGCCGAGGAGACCGAGGCCTCGCTCGAGGTCGCGATCGAGCGCCTCAGGCAATCGGAGAGGCAGTTGGCCTACACGACGCTTCGCGCACCCGTCGACGGGGCCGTCAGCGAAGTCCCGGTCGAGATTGGAGAGAACGTCTCGGCGGGTCAAGGAGTCGTGATCCTCCAGACAGGCGGGAACCCCGAAGTCGAAGTCGCGATCCCCGAGGTCTTGATTGCCGGCGTCGAGGAAGGCGCGAGGGTCGAAGTCGAGTTCGATGCCCTTCGCGGAGACCGATTCGAGGGGGTCATCGTCGAGGTGGGCGTGGCGCCGTCGACGGCCGGCTCGGCCTTTCCGGTCACGGTTGCCCTGGACGCGGAGTGGGATCCCATTCGTCCGGGCCTGGCCGCCCGCGTGAGCTTCCGGTTCGAATCCGCTGACGCAGACACGGAGGGCGGGGTCGTCGTGCCGGCCTCGGCGATCGGGCACGACCAGAAGGGACACTTCGTATTCCTTGTAGAGAAGGACGATCAGGACTTAGCGCGTACGGTGCGGCGCGATGTCGCCGTCGGGCCCGTCTCGGGTTCGGGGATCACGGTTCGTGACGGACTCGTCGGCGGGGAGACGCTCGTGGTGGCCGGCGTGCCGAGGGTTCGGGATGGACTGGCCGTCAGAGTCCTCGATCGGAGCGACTGGTTTTGAATCTCGCGAAGATCGCACTCGACCAGAATCGCGTCAC
The DNA here is from genome assembly GCA_039187915.1 of Myxococcota bacterium. GTDB lineage: Bacteria > Myxococcota_A > UBA9160 > UBA9160 > UBA4427 > UBA4427. The sequence goes on along the minus strand of JBCCZJ010000019.1, from coordinate 23,009 downwards.
GATCATCGCGATGCTGGTGATCCTCGCTGCGGGTCTGCAGAGCTATTTCTCTCTGCCGCGCGACGAAGACCCGGGGTTTCTGATTCGGACGGCGGTCGTCACGACCTACTTCCCCGGCGCGAGCCCCGAGCGTGTGGAGCGACTCGTCACGAATCCGATCGAGACCGCGATTCGGCAGATTCCCTCGGTCGACTACATCGAGAGCCAGTCTCGCGACGGCGTTTCGATCGTCGAAGTCGAACTCGAGAGCACCTACTTCGACTTGCAGCCGATCTGGGACGACCTCGCCGACAAGGTCGAAGCCGTCCGGAGTGACCTCCCCGATGGCGTGGTCGGCCCCTCGGTCGACGATGAGTATGGCGACGTCTTCGGCATCCTCATCTCGATCACGGGTCCCGGGTTCTCGGATCGAGAGCTCTATGAGGTCGCGAAGGAGGTTCGCAACGAACTCTTGTTCCTCCCGGACGCGGCGAAGGTCGAGCTCGCCGGTGTACGAGACGAGCACGTGTTTCTCGATTTCTCCGACGCTCGACTCGCTGAGTACGGACTATCGGTGAGCGCGCTCGAAGAGGCCCTGGTAGAGCAGAACATCGTCTCCTCCGGCGGCCAGGTCGTCAGCGACCTGGAGCGGATTTCCCTGGAACCCACCGGGAACTTCGAGACCTTGTCCGAGCTGGAAGAGGCGAGTATCGAGCTCCCCGGATCGGGAGAGCTCGTCCCGCTGCGGGATGTCGTCGCGATTCGGCGGGGATACGAAGATCCACCTACGTCGCTTCGTGGCTCGTCGGGTCTGCCCGCGGTCGGTGTCTCGATGTCGATGAGAGAGGGAGGAAATCTGACGGAGTTGGGGAATCAAGTGCGCGCGGAGTTGCCGCGCCTCGAAGCGTCGTTCCCCATCGGTATCGACCTCGAGCTCTCGCAATTCCAGCCCGAGATCGTGGAACAGAAGGTCTCGGACTTCCTCGAGAATCTCCTGCAATCGGTCCTGATCGTGTCCTTGGTGATGCTCGTCTTCCTCGGGCTGAGGACGGGCCTGATCGTCGCGTCGCTCGTCCCGATGGCCATCATCGCGGCCCTCGCCGTGATGGGCGTGATCGGGACGGGTATCGACCAGATGTCCCTCGCCGCCTTGATCATCGCGCTCGGCATGCTCGTCGACAATGCGATCGTCATGTCGGAGTCGATCCTCGTAGGGATGGGCGCCGGTCAGTCTTCGCGAGATGCCGCGGTCTCCAGCGCGCGCGAGCTCGCGTTTCCCCTCCTCACGTCGTCGCTGACGACGGCAGCGGCTTTCCTCCCGATCTATCTCGCGAAGGACAGCGCGGGGGAATACACCGCGCCGATCTTCATCGTCGTGACGATCACGCTGCTCTGCTCATGGTTGATCTCGCTCACCGTCATCCCCGTTCTCTGTGTGGCGTTTCTTCGCGTGGAGCCGTCGACTGACGGCGACGCCTATGCGGGACGCTTCTATCTGTCTTATCGCCGCCTCCTCGTGGGTCTACTGCGAAGTCCGATCGCGAGCGTGGCTGCGATCTCGGCCCTTCTCTTCGTGGCTCTCTGGGCGTTTCGCTTCGTTCCGAACATCTTTTTCCCCGACAACGACCGTCCCTTGATGATCGCGGAGTTTCAATTCCCATTCGACACGGCCTTCGAGCACAACCAGCGATCCGTCGAGCGAATCGAGGGCTACATGCGCTCGGAGTTGGCCGTGAACGAAGATCGGCGTGAAGGGATCGTGGATTGGGTGACGTACGTCGGCACCGGTGGGCCGCGATTTACGCTCACGTACAACCCCGAGCAACCTGCCGCGTATACGTCCGCGATGTTCATCAACGCGACCTCTCGGGACAAGCTGACCGAGATGGCGCCTCGATTCGAGCGGTGGTGCAACGAGACGTTCCCCGGACTGAAGGCCACGGTACGCCCGCTCCAGACCGGTCCTCCCACCTGGCCCCCGGTCGAAATCCAGATCATGGGTGCGGGCATCTCGGATCTCTACGACATCGTCGATCAGGTGAAGGAAGAGCTGCTGCGCGATGGCCGCACTCGACTCATCGACGACGACTGGGGCGCCCAATCGAAACGTCTCGTCGTCGCGATCGATCAGGATCGGGCGCGTCGCGCCGGGATCTCGTCCCAGGATGTCGCGACCTCGCTCGAGGCGCATCTTTCCGGAGTTCATACGACTGACTTCCGCGAGGGGGAGGAGCTGATCCCCATCACGCTGCGGGCGGAGGCGCACGGCCGGAACGCAATCGGCGATATCGAGAGCATCAACGTGGCGTCGCAGAGTTCCGGGCGCGCCGTTCCCCTCAAACAAATCGCCGATGTCGAAGCGACCTGGAGTTCAGGCGTGATCCGCCGTCGCGATCGATTGCGCACGATCACGGTCGAAGGGGCACCCATCGCCGGGGTGACCAGCGCCGAAATCAACGCGCACATGGTGGAGTGGCTCGACGAGGCGAAGCAGAAGTGGCCCGCAGGCTATCGCTGGCGCCTCGCTGGTGAGAACGAGTCCTCCGGCGACGCGAACGCCGCGATCGGCGCCCAGCTCCCGATCGCTGCACTGGCCATCGTCTTGCTCCTGGTCCTGCAATTCAACTCGGCCCGGAAGTCCATGATCGTCCTGTTCACGATCCCGTTCGGCTTGATCGGCGTGGTGATCGGGCTTCTCGTCGCGCGGTCGTATTTCGGATTCATGACGCTTCTCGGCGTGGTCTCGCTCACCGGGATCGTGATCAACAACTCGATCGTGCTGATCGACCGGATTCAGATCGAGCTGGACGCCTTCGGGAGACCGCCGCCTGAAGCGATTGTGCAGGCGTCCCAGCGGCGGCTCAGGCCGATTCTTCTCACGACGCTGACCACGGTCGGAGGCCTGATCCCACTGTGGCTCGGAGGCGGTCCGATGTTCGAGCCGCTCGCGATCGCGATTCTCTTCGGACTGATTTTCGCCACGGTCCTGACGCTCGGTCTGGTGCCCTGCCTGTACGCGATCTTCTATCGCGTCTCTCTCGGGTCCTACTCGATCAAGGCACTCGCACTGAACGGCCAGGCCTTGCCGATCGAGGACGAAACGGACAGGGAGGAGGACACACATGATCGAGGCTAGGACGGACAGGGGTGATGGGGTGCTCTGCCTCTTCGTCTTGATTGCGATCGGGCTCGCGCTCTCGACGCCCGCTTCGACCTCCGCGTCGGATGATTGGATCGATGTCGGGAGTGCCGGCAGGGAAGTCTGGGCGGTCGACGGTGCGACAGGTCGACGGACGACGCTTCGACTGGACCTGAACGAGACGATCGTCTCGCAGGACACTCTGGGAGGAGTGGCAATCGTCGCTACCACGGATCGTTTGTTGGGGATCTCCGCAGGCGGCGCCTGGTCCGAGGTGAGATTAGGGTCGCAGGAGGCGATGCCGCCGGTGGTCTACGTCGAAGAGCGCGTGGGTCTCGTCCTCACGGGGCGTAGGCTGCTGGGGTTCTCGGGCGGTCCGGGTCGTTGGGCAGAGGAGCGGATGAGGCCCGGCGAAGCCGTCGTGGATCTAGCGTTAGGAGACGAAGTCGCCGTCGTCGTAACGGGAGATCGCGTCCTGGGACTCTCGGCACGCCGCGTCGGCTTCGACGAAGACTCGCTGGGGCCGCGCGAACGGATCGAGACGGTCGGCGCGAGCGATCGGAGCGGAACGGTCATGACGGAGCGCGCGATCCGGACCTTCTCTGTGGTTCGCGGCTGGTCGCAGGATCGGCGACGGGACTGAAGAGGAGGGGTTCCCTCGCTCTCGCTCGGGTCTCCACGCAACCGAGAGGGCGGGCGAGCGACGCGCTCGATCTGCAGAGTTCGAGCGATCCTCTCCATCAGCGATCCGTCTCGGCGAACCGCCTTTGTGCTGCGGCAGCCCTGGTTCGACGCAACGGAAGGACCGAGTCGAGCTGTGCGGCGAGGGGCTACGTATTCTGGGAATCGGTGCCGCTCCCCGGCTTCGGAGCCGGATGCGGTTTCACCCGCGTCTCGTCATAGAAGGCGGAGGCGTGCTCGATGAAGGCGCGAGCAATCGGATGGATATGCCTGGTTCGTGGATAGGCGATGGCACAGGTCATCGACGAGCCGACTTCGTCGGGGAGTACGAATCGGAAGTCGTCGGCGTTTTCGTCCCAGCCGTTCTGACCCCCGACGATCGGCAGGAATGAGATTCCCTTGCCGAGGGCGACAGCCTTGAGGCGCATCATCACGTCGGGGAGGGCGAGGCGGCCGACGATCGGCACGGAGCCTCCGCGCAGCAGAGGGAGTTCTCGAATCGCTCGGCCATCGTGTCCGACCGCGAGGATGCACTCGAGCTCGAGAAGGTCTTCGGCCTCTTCGATCGGGCGATGGCGCTCTACGTACTCCTTGGCGCCGACGAGGCGGAGATCCATCTCCCAGAGCGTGTGGAGCTCGATGTCCGGGGCAGGCGGATGCCCCATGACGACTGCGACGTCGACCTGGGAGTCCACCAGATCCAGCGTGGGCGTCCAAGTCAGGACTTCGAGTTCGAGACGCGGCTGCGCCTCGTAGAACGACTGGATGAGCGGCGCGAAGACGAACTCCGCCGGAATCGCGATTCGGATCTGGCCTTCGAGAGGGCCTCTGCCCTTCTGGAGCGCAGCCCAGGTCGCCTCGATCTCCAGGGTTGCTCTTCGCGCATGTTCGTAGAATTGCTCTCCTGCGACGGTAAGCGCCAGGCGGCGAGTGCTCCTGTAAATGAGCTGGGTGTCCAGTTCCTCTTCGAGGTCTCGCAGATGTCGACTCAACGTCGCGCGTGGGATCCCGATTCGTTTCGAGGCGGCGAGGATGCTCCGCGATTCGACGATGACGACGAACTCCTGGAGCCGGTCTGCGCTCGGCATGCTGATGAGGCTCCGTCGAAATCGGAGACCACCCTGGCGTGGCAGCCTGCCGGTGAAGGGTTTCTGGCGTGGAGCGATCTGATCCGAAGGCTTCCTGGCCCGTGCCGCCGTGTGCGTCGTCGCGCTTCGTCGCGACAGCTCACGAGAAGAGGAACCGGGAACTGTCGACAGGATAACTCCGGTCGAGACTCTTCAACCGCTTCGTGCCGGTCCAGGACTCGATTCGGGTCGGATCCCAAGCCGAGGGTGCGCAGCAGCGGGTTCGGATCGGGGCCTGCTTAACACAGGAAACGTGCGCGGCTGCCGAAGGCAGGCTGGACCGCTCGGCTCGAGGTACGGAACGGAGGCGCGCCGGCGACGCGCGTCTGCCTTTGAGTGAGATCCAGCCATGTTCGAGCGCCGGGTGCTCTCGGAGAGCTCGAGAGTCGCCACCCGACGAGCGTCTGAGGTCGCCCGATTCCATCTGTTCGAGGACCGAAGCGTTGGCACGCACGGCTGGGTCGCCGTTCACCTCCCTCAGACGGGTCTTTCGGTCTCGAGCGGGATCTCGGGAGGGGCTCGGCACGAGCTACCGATCGACCGGCCCACCTCGCTCGTCCTACTTCGCAGAAAGCCAAGGATCTGGTCGAACACTCGGGGACCCCGGAAAACGACATGGTCTCGTCGCTTCTCCATGATCGAGGAGGGGAGTTCGATCGAGCTCGGTCTCGCGGACACGACGCATCGAAGTCGCGTTCAGGCGGGACCGCGCTCGACCGTCCAATTATGGACGTCTGATGATCGAAAGATGGCCTGGTCTGTCGGCCTGGACTGCGTTTTCCTCGGTCGGCGTCCGGACGTGTGTGTGACCGTTTCGGGCGCTGTCGAGCGGGTGCGTTGGAAGCCGATCTCCCTACCGTACTCACGGGAGGCCGGCCCGATGATTGAACCAGCGTGCGTTGCTGGAGGCGAGTTCGATGAGCCCGCGGACACAGGCCTACGCAGAGAAGTCTGCCCTGGTGGGGGCGACAGGCGAGTCGCTGCTGCGAACCCTCGGCGCCGTGCTCTTGTCGATGATGGCGACGTGGGGCTCCTCGGCCTTCGCAGAGAGCAGCGACCCGACCGAGGTGTCCGCCGTGTCCGTCGCCGAGAGCCTGGGGATGACACCGCGGCAGGTGCAGCAGGTCAGGTCCGGCGAGATCGTCTCCGTCGAGATTCCGTCGGCGAGCAATAAGGATTTGGCCGTCGCACTCGTCGCCGTGATCGACGCGCCGGTCGAGCAAGCCGGGAAGCTGATTCGAGCGGGTCTGGTGACGGACGTCTCCGAGACGACCCTGGCCGAGGGCGTGATCGATCTCGACTCGAGAGCGCTCTTGGCCTTCTCGATTCCCGAGGAGGTCGCGGGACGTATCCGGCGATTGCGTGGCGACGCGTATTTCTGGTCGGATCGCGAGCGGGCATCGCTCGAGCGCCTGGATTCGGAACCGGACGCTGGAGCGCTTTCCGCTTGGTTGAAGTCTCTGATGCGCCAGCGGGCGGAGGCCTACTGGCGTGGCGGGGTCGGAGCGATCGAACCGTACGCCGGTGACGGACGTTCCGCAGGGGCCGATCTCGCGCATGCCAACGAAGCCGCTCGAGCGCTCGTCGGGCTGGAAGAGCTCGGCGACGAACTCGAGGGGGTGCCAGCCGATCAGACGTCCGCCGCGCAGCCTACGATGTTCTGGGCCCTGGAGAGAGGGCGAGACGTGCTTGCGCCCGTCCTCGGACACCGAATGACCTGGGAGCGCGAAGACGGTTGGATCATGGTCGAGCGGCGCTTCTACTCGGGTTACGACTATGACGCGCTCCAGATCGTCGCGGGCCTGCTCCCGGACTCCTCCGACCGACGGTCGATCGTCTTCTACTCGAATCACACCTTTACCGCGCAGGTCACGGGCCTGGGGGGACGGGCCAAGCGCGCCGTCGGACGTCGTCTGATGGAGCGAAGACTCGTGGAGGAGATCGAGCGCGTACGGGCGGCGATCGCGGCATCCGCGAGCGGCGGCGACTAGGAGAAACCGGGATTCAGGAATCGCTCTCGTCGTCTGCCCGATCGAACTCGCGAAGACATCGAAGCGCGGCTCGCGGCAGGCTCCGTTGGTGCGGCTGCAATCACTCCAGCAACGAAAAGTGAGGCGCGGGTCGCCAAGCGCGATCTTCTCCGCGCCCAGAGGGTGCGACCATTGGACCAACGGATCGCCGGATTGGGCTTGGTCCTCACGGTCGTGGCAGCCTGCCTGCCTCTCGGCCTGGATGAATTCCTCGCAGCGAACTGGATGAAAGGCGGCGCTCTTCTAGCGCCTCTGATCGTTGTCTTCTCGTGCGCGCGGAGGCGGCGTGCCAACGATCCGTTCCTTGTAGATGTTGAGACGATGTCTTGCCTTCTCCTGGCGGCCTACATGGCGCATCAGGTCGAAGAGCACTGGATCGATCTGCTCGGCCGGCGATACGCGCTCCACGACATCCTGAACAGCCTCGTCGCGTCTGCGCTCGGAGAAGACCGGTACGGAATCGTCACCCGAGGAGCGATCTTCAGAATCAACACGGGCATGGTCTGGACTGCAGGGTTCCTGGCGATCCTGCTCAGCCGGCGTCGGATCTTCCCATCGATCGCGCTCGCCGGCTTGATCTTCGTCAACGGTCTGTCCCATGTCGTGCAGGCGCTCGCGACACAGGCCTACAATCCGGGTCTTGCGACGAGCCTCGTCTTCTTTCTTCCGCTCAGCCTGGCCTACGGTACGTCGACCCTCCGGGCGGGCGCTCTCTCCCCGCGTATGGCCGCTCTGGGTGTCCTTTGGGGCGTCTTCGCCCATTTGATCCTCTTCGGCGGACTCATCGCCGCGAACGTCCTCGCCCTCTTTCCGGTCGCGGTTTATCACGGGTCCTTGGTTCTTTGGGGCCTCTTACCGGGCCTCGCATCGCGACACAGCGCCTAGCTCGAGCGGTTGGGTCGTCGCCCGTCGACCCCTTGCGCTGAGTGGGCTTCGAGCGTCGATCGGCCGGTTCTCCATGGCCGTAGTGGATACCGTATCGTCGCCTGACGCAGACCGCGCCCGCTGGGCTGGATCTTCGACGACGGTCTCAGGGCAGCGCGTGTTGTCGTTCGAGCTCGCGTCCGATTTCACGAAGCCGCGAGAGCAAGCGGTCCACCTCCGGCGAGGGGTCCGCGTTGCCCGCCGTCTGAACGGCTGAGCGAAGATGTTCTCGGACCGTACGGAAATAGCGGTCGGACTCGTCGCGACTCGCGCCTTCCTGCATCCGGTCGAGATAGACCTTCGCGGCACGCCGAGCGCGCTCGAAGGCGCTCTTCGAGGCCTCGACACGCCGCTGCTGTAGCACGGTGTCTTGATCGGGCTCTTTCGCGGCGACCTCTCGTCCGTACTCGAGAAAACCCGCGAGCTCGCGCACGAGCGCGGTGACGCGCGTGCGGTCCCAGGTCTCGGGAGTTGCTGCGGGTTCCTGGGGCTCGTGATGGTCCGCCTGGATTCGACCGGAAACACCGCCGACGAGTGAGGCGACCCCGAGCATGATGAGGAATGATCGAACCGCGCGTTTCCACGACTGCATCTCGGGATCCTAGCGCTTCTCTCTCGCTTCATGGGTTCCGCTGGCGCTGAGTCGCGCGGCGCGGCGCCCGGATCATCTCGCAAGAATGCGCATTCCGCCGCATCGGCGGGTTCGTGCCCGCGCTCGGTCCGGCGTGACTCGAAGCCCAGTCATGTGCTCGGCCTCGAGGGCAGTCTCGGAGCGACTGGAACCCCATGGGTCGCTCTGTTCTCGTGCCTGGTTCGCGAAACGTTCAGGACGCCCGATTCGGTCTACGCCCCTCGGCCAGCGGCAATCAGCCGTAGAGCGATCTCGGGAGATTCGGCCGCCCCGGCTCCGGCGGGATCGAGGTCCGGGAAGCTGGGGCGAGTACGCGCGAACATGGATGGTTCCTCCCGGAGTCGAGCGAACCCGCAGACGGATGCAGGACTCACGTGCGCTCGCGATTTGATTGGAGCCCGTCCGGCATTCTCCAGCGTTGTCGGTCTCCGAAGGATTGAAGACGCGTGCGGGCAGCATTGGCGGATTCGTCTTGCGCCGCAGCCGCGGGCAGATCGAAGGGATGCGAGAAGTGGGCGGACGCGCGAGGGCGAACGGGGAGGCAGACGCCTCGCCCCGCCGGGATACCGTCTTCGTGCGCATCGTCCGCTTCCTGGCGAAATGTTGAATTGAAAACGACTTTCATTATCTTGCGCCCGTGGTCAATTCAACACCGGGCATCGGCGGATGAAGCCCTCTGCGGATTCGAGCGGCACTTTCGCTTGGACGAGGAGCGCGTACGACCAGTTGCTGGAGCGGGTCTCGCGACTCGCAGATCGCGAAGACGCGGCGCAGACGGTCCTCGAGCGCTTGCTCCGGAATCCTCGCCCAGTCAGCGAGGGATACCTCGTCAGCGCGATCCGCAATGCTTCGATCGATCTCTGGCGCGCGCACTCCAGCCGCGCGCGGCACGAGCATGAGTACGCGGTCGCGGCGCAGACCCATGACACTGCCTCGCCGTATGACGCATACCATGAGCGCGAACTGGCCGATGCCGTGGAGTTCGCGCTCGGGTCGCTGTGCGAGCTCGACCAGGAGATCTTCGAGCGAAGCTATGCGCAGGGACAGTCGGCCGTCGAGATCGCGCGTGATCTCGGGCTCAATCATTCGACGGTGTCGAAGCGTCTCGCCAAGATCAAATCCTTCTGTTGGGACACCGTCTACGACCAGCTCGACGAGGACTGAGCCGGTCCTCCTCCCACGCGAAATCGATGCTCCCGGTCTAGGCCGCGCCGACGGGCCCGCGCCCCGCCCGGCGTAGATCTGCTAACGCTTTGCGAACCGTGAAGCACCATCCCGGGAACGATCGAAAGGCGCTGGGTCGCCAAGCCGTCGCCCTGCTCGAGACGCATTTCGAGGAAGGGCCGGATTCGGCCGAGTGCGAGGCGTTTCGCGCGCAGTCCGCCGACCATGCGCGCGCGCTCGACGACGCCCAGCGCTTCCTGGCCGCGGCGCGCGGGGTCGCGCCGAGGCGCTTCTCGGCCCGTGAGCGGATACGGAAACGGCTTCAGCTCTGGTGGGTGTTCTCGACGCAGCCCGTCATCGCGCTTCCGGCGCTCGCGGTCTTGCTGGTCGCGGGCTTCTTCGTCGCCACGACCGGCGGCGTCCCGACGTCGACCGGGCTCGACGCCACGCCGGCGATCGCGTCGCCCTCGGCGGGCGGCGCTCCGGTCCGTGAGCAGCACGAGACGCGGTGGCAGGAGCACAGGGAAGTCGTGCTGGCCGACGGCTCCCGTGTCTGGCTCGACTGGAAGACTTCGCTCTCCGCGGAGTTCGACGCCTCCTCCAGAAGGATCGTCCTCTCGCGAGGCGTGGCCGCCTTCGACGTGGTGTCCGATCCGGAACGGCCCTTCTTCGTGGAAGCGAACGGGCTCGCCGTTCGCGTGACGGGCACGGAGTTCGTGGTTCGAGCCGTCGTCGCAGATCGCGTTGAGGTCAGCGTCATCGAGGGCAGCGTCTTGGTCCGGCTCGACGACACTGAACAGCGGCTCGGCCCCGAGGACCATGTCGAGCTGCGCGATGGCGCGCTCGGATCCGTGGTCCGCCGATCCGTCGACGAAATGGGACAGTGGCGAGAGGGGATGCTCGTCTTTCGGGACCGGCCCCTCGTCGAGGTCCTCGAGGGCGTCGCCCGCTACGTCCCCTACGATCTCGACCTGGCGCGAATCCAGGAGGACGATCGCCGCGTGAGCGGCGCCTATTTCCGCGATGACGCCGAGCGCGTGCTGACCGCGCTGATCCGGATGCACCGTCTCGACGCACAACGTGTCGACGGCAGCCTCCGTGTCCGCGCGCGCCCCCCGGAGAGACCCGTCTTCTAGAAATCTCGCCCCGCTGGATCCAATTCGCCTCGCGAGCTTCGTCTCCCTTGTAGAGACGCGAGTCCTTTCGACTCGCAACTCGACGGAGCGGCGCGTGCGGGGTCCCTTTTCAGGTCTGTGGTCGATCGTTGCGGCGGTGCTGCTGGCCAGTTGGCCGGTTTCGGCACAGCCAGACGAAGCGCCCGCGACGTTCGAATTCGCGCTTTCGGCGCAGCCCCTCGAGGATGCGCTCTTCGAGTGGAGCCTTCAGGCCGGTCGTCCCGTCTTCGCCGAATCTGCGCTGCTGGAAGGGCGAACCAGCCGCCCGGTCCGCGGGCGCTTTTCCGCGCGCGCCGCGCTCGAACGCATGCTCGAGGGCAGCGGCCTGGTCGTCGTCCCGCTCGATCCCGAGACGTTCTCGATCCAGCGTGATCCGTCCGCTCCGTCGCCGAACGCGCCTCCGCTCTCGAAGTTCACGGACGCCGAAGAGATGATCGTGATCGGCACGAAGCGAGGGCGGTCCTTGCAGGACACGCCGACCTCCGTGACTGCCTTCGATCAGGAAACCCTCGACGAACGGGGGCTATTCGACATCGACGACGTCCTGCTGCGCACCGCGAACGTGTCGACCGACGGGAGCGGCGATCTCTCTCGCCTCTCGATTCGCGGGGTCACCCTGGCCGGCGTCTCCAGCAACATCAGCGGCGCGAGCGCAGGCTCGGGCACGACGGCGAACGTCTTCGTCGACGGCGCCCCCGTCTCCTTCAGTGCGCGTCGTGGCCTACAGAATCTATGGGACGTCGGGCAGATCGAGATCCTGCGTGGGCCCCAGTCGACGGTGCAGGGTCGAAACGCGCTCGCCGGAGCGATCGTCATCAATACGGCCGACCCCGAGTATACGTGGGGTGGCCGGGCGCGCGTCATCGTCGGCAACGAGGAGACCTATCAGTTCTCTGCGGTCCTGACCGGCCCCATCGTCGAGGATCAGCTGGCTTTTCGCTTTGCCGCCGACCATCGCGAGCAGGACTTCAACGTGTTCGAGCGGAACGCGGACGACGAGCCCATCCGGTTCAGCGAGGCGCTCACCCTGCGCGGCAAGCTCCTGCTCGAACCGCAGCCGCTTCCGGGTCTTCGGGTCGAGCTGAGCGGTCAGTACCTCGATACCGAATACGGCACCTTCAACACGGTCGTCGCTCCGGTTCCGGTAAACAACCCGGCGTTCGGTGAGTTCGATCCCTTCGGCAACGACTCCTTCGCCGAAGGGGCTCGACTGGACACGAACGAGGTCGCTTGGGGGATCGCCGACGTCCAGTACACGATCGACTCGCGATGGAGGCTCATCTCACTCTTCACGTTCGAACGGACGGACCGCGCCACGGCAATCGGGGACACTGGCGGAACGGAAAACGAAGAGCGAACGATCTCGGCCGAGCTCCGGGCCGAATTCGACTTCTGGGAAGGGAAGCTGACCGGCTGGGTCGGCGCCTACCTCTTCGACTTCGAAAGCACGGCCTCGACGCTCTTCAGGTCGCGCCTCGGAGACATCGGACTCCCGAGCGAACCGCCGGATTCGGTGGTGACGATCGACGCAGTCGGAGGCGGCGACGCGAGAAACTACGCCGGGTTCGCGGACGTCACGTACCGGCACGACGAGCACTGGGAATTCAACGTCGGGTTCCGCTTCGACTGGGAAAAACGCGTCAACGACGGCCTCAACGGATCGATCACGACCGATCCGCCGAGTTGTACGATCGCATCCTTCTTCCCTTCGATCGGCGGGCTCCCCTGCACAGCCGTGATCCCGGTCTCGAATCAGGACCCGAGCGAAGCCAGCTACGAAGCCTTTCTCCCGCGCGGCTCGATCACCTATCACGTCGACAGCGACCGATCGATCACGTTCGGCGTTCAGCGCGGCTATCGGGCGGGCGGGGCCTTTCCCTTCAATCGAGGCCTTCTCGCGCCGACAATCGAAGAGTTCGATCCCGAGTTCATCACGAACTACGAACTCGCTCTGCGCTCCCAGTGGTTCGATCGCAGGCTCACGATCAATGCCAATGTCTTCTACGCCGATTGGAAGGATCAGCAGGTCACGATCCCGGGTGATCCGAATCTGATCTTCAGCAGCCGGACCGAGAATGCTGGAACTTCGGAACTCTATGGCGTCGAACTCTCGATTTCGGCTCAGCCCTTCGAGTCCCTCGAAGTCTGGATGGCGCTCGGACTCCTGAAGACCGAATTCAAGGACTTTCCCTTCGCGCTCGGTGACGACGGGCTCGAAGACGGCGATCCCGCGACCGAGTTCGAGAATCTCGAGGGCAACGCGTTTCCGAACGCACCCGCCGTCAACGTGTCGGCGGGCTTCAACTACGCGCACGAAGGCGGGTTCTACACGAATTGGAACGTCGCCTACGCGGATGCGGCGTACTCCGACGTCACGAACTTGTCGATCAACGAAGGTGACGACTACACGCTCCTGAACGCTCGCATCGGCTTTCGCCTCGACTTCGTCGACGTCTCGTTCTTCGCGAACAACCTCGCGGACGAGGAAGCCGCGACACAGCGAAACCTGATCGACGTAGATCCCGCGACGGGACTCCGAGGCCTGGTGCGATCGCCGAGTTTCACGGTGCTCGACCCGCGGACGTTCGGAGTCGCGGTCTCAGTGAACTACTAGGAGCAGGATGTCCTTCTAGGTCCGGCGCCATCGCGATGCAAACACCTCTCCGGAGCACTCGACGCTCGCGGAGATCCAAGACTCGGCGCGAGGTTCGCGTCCGAACGCTGTTCTGCGACGCGAGTCGCGGCGCGGCGGGCTCTCGAAGGGGCGGACTCGCCCGATCGTAGTGCTTCAAACAAGGAGTCCTCGTTGGGAGGACTGAGAGAAAGGAAACCGACCCTATGTCCCTCTCGACTCGATGCTGCCGTCAAGCGGCCGGTTCAACCCATGGCTTCGCGACCCATCGTCTGCGCAGCGTGCTCGCCTGCCTGCTGGTCGCCGGTGCTCTCGCTGGCGCAGGACCCGCCGATGCGCAGCTTCAGACGTTCACCATCACGGGCACGCTCGACGGATCCGTCGTGCAGTCGATTGGGAACGTTCCCGTCGTTCCCGTCGGTGCCGTGCCCTACGAGGATGGCGCGGCGTACAGCCTGACCTTCGATTTCGACACGAGCGCAGGGGTCCTCTTCGGGGGGCCGAATTTTCTCGTGTACGACCCCGCCTTGCTGGATATCGAAGGGGTCGTATTGCCTGGCGGCGGGAGCGACATCTTCTCCGCAGACTCCGGTGGCGTGGTCGAGATCTTCGATCTTTCGATTCATTCGTGGCGGGCAGGCGTTCTCGATACCGCGCCGAACTTTGCTTCGACCGTGCCCAGCGTCGACGTGATGGACGGCGACGGGACGATCTCGACGCTCCCGCTCAGCAGTTTCGAGCCGCAGTTTCGTGACTTCTCTGCGATGCTCTACGCCAACGTCCCCGCCGAACTCATTCCGCCTCCGGATCTCTCCGAGGTGTCGGAGGCGCTCGTCAACATGACCTTCAGGGAGATCGACGGCGCGGACGTGAGGCAAGTGAGCATCTCGGGCACCATCGACTCGGTGACCGTACCGGAGCCGGCCTTCGCCCTGGGAGCCGGGCTCGGCTTCGCCGCGCTGGCGCTCCTCCCGGCCCGAAGCCGCGCGGTCGAAGGCTGTTCGGCTTGCTGACGACGCTCGCCCGTCGTGGGTCACGATCTCCTCGAGCCGTGGGCTCGAGGGGATCGTGAAGCCGAGCGTCGATTCGGGCGGACGTCCTCGGGCGTGGATCGTCGTCCAGCGCGTGGTGGCTTCGGTCTTTCTCGGCTTCGTGTTGGCGAACCTCGGGGGGCTCGCGCTCGCTCGCTGGCTCCCGCTCGATCGAATGAGTGGGATGATCGTAGGCACGCTCTCGACCTTCCTCATCTGGACCGCGGCGACTCTCTGGGTCTTCGCTCAAGACTCGAACGCGCGCGTCTGGTGCGGGCTGGCCGCGGCGATCGCTTTGTCCGGCAGCGTGGCGCTCTTTCTGCCATGGCTTCGAGGCGCGGTTTCGTGAACGGGCGATTCCGGCAATCGATGACGTGGCTGCACACGTGGACGGGGCTGCTCTTCTGCTGGGTGCTCTACTTCGTGTTCGTCACGGGATCGTTCGGATACTTCGACACCGAGATCGACCATTGGATGCGGCCCGAGCACCCAATCGACGCTCCCCCGGGTGTGCGGCGCGCGGTCGAGCTCGCCGAGGCTTTTCTCCGTGACGAGGCTCCGGATGCCGAGAGCTGGTCGATCCGACCAGCGCGCGGCCGGGAGCCGCTCCACCTCGAGGTGGGGTGGGCGATTCGGTCCAGTGAAGATCCGGAGGCGCCGCACACGTTTCACCAACGGCAGCTCTCGACCGAGACCGGGCTGTCCCTTCCCGAGGCGCGGGCGACGGCGGGCGGACAGCAGCTCTACCAGATGCACTTCGTGCTTCACTATCTGCCCGACCGGTCTGGCTTCTACCTGGTGACGGTCGCGACGATGGTGATGTTCGTCGGCCTCGTCACGGGGATCATCGCACACAAGCGGATCTTCAAGGACTTCTTCACGCTTCGTCTGGGGAAGGGGCAGCGCTCCTGGCTCGATCTCCACAACCTGCTGGGCGTAGCGACGATGCCGTTCCTGCTGATGATCACGTACAGCGGGCTGCTCTTTACCGTGCCGAACTGGATGCCGTTTGTTCCGATCGCGGCGTTCGACTTCGACACAGAGGAATTCCAAGAAGCGAGCGGAGATCTCTTCGGATTCGTCGCGGTCGAGCGATCGAATCTTCGTGTACCCCTGGTGGAGATCGCCCCCCTGGTCGACGAGGCGCTACGCGCCTGGGGAGACACGGAGATCAGTAGCGTCGAAGTACAGGTTCCTGGCGACCTCCACGCGCGCGTGCTCGTCCGTCGATCGCCTGCGATCGGGATGTTCGGCGACGCGATGGCCTTCGATGGGACGACCGGGGCGCGCTTGCGAGTCTACGCGCCACACTCGAAAGCTCCGGTGGCTGCGGTCCCGAGCACGCTGCTCGGACTGCATACTGGGCTCTTCGCGGATGCGCTGGTGCGCTGGCTCTACTTCCTCTCGGGCCTCCTCGGCGCGGCGGTGGTCGCGACCGGCGCGATCTATTGGGTGATCAAGCGGCGGCCCGACCGGGATCGCGAAGACGAGTTGCTCGGCTATCGGCTCGTCGAGCGCCTCAACGTGGGAACGATCGCAGGGTTGATCATCGGGGTCGCGGCGTTCTTCTGGGCGAACCGACTGCTTCCCGTCGGAATGGAAAATCGCGCGGAGTGGGAGCTCCATATCCTCTTCCTCGCCTGGGGCGCGTGCCTCGTGCATGCCTTTGCGAGGCCGGTTCGACAGGGGTGGATCGAGCAGAGTGGGGCCGCCGCGGTGCTCCTGCTCGGGATCCCTCTCCTGAACGCGGTCACGACGGACGCTCACCTGGGACGCAGCGTGCCGGCAGGCGACTGGATCCGAGTGGGATTCGACCTTACGGCGGTGGCGTTCGGGGCGATCGCGGCCATCGCCTCCGTGCTGATGGCCTATCACTGGCCGTCTCCGTCTCCGTCGCCGGACCGGAAGTCAGAGATCGCGTCGGCGGCGGTCGAAGTGACGGGTTGAGATGGCAGCGGCAGTCACGCTTCTGGCGGGCTTCGTCGTGCTGAGTCTGTCGAGCGCCCCGCGCGCCCGGGCGGTGTTCGGACGCGCGCTCCGTGCGTGGGAGTCGGGCGCGTTGCGAGCGCTCGGGGCCTGTGCGCTCGTGGCATCGGTGACCTGCCTGATCTTCGAGCATGGTGCGGGTGTCGGGCTCGTCCGCTGGTGTGGCCTGGCGACCGTCTGCTTGCTGCTCGTGGCGCCTACGCTGACCGGGCTCTCGCGTCGACAGCGTCCGAAGGCGGATGACGCTGAATTCGAACGGCGGGATTGATTCTTTCGCGAAGCGTGTCTCTCTCTCCCCCGGGCGGTGAATTCGATAGGGAGAGCGCCTGAGGCGGAGAGTTCCGGACCCGAGGAGGCGTTCGAGCGAAGAATTCCGGAGCGTGTGATAGCTTGCCGGAGTGAGACGTTAGGGGACGAATATGGCGAGCAAGGCGCAAGACAAACAATCGAAGGCAAAGGCGAAGCCTAGCCAAGTCGCCTATACGCTGGGCAAGGGCACGCCAAGGATCCTCGACATCCGTCTCGATCGCGAAGAGGTCGCTCTCCACGTCAACGGAGCGGGCATGCTTTATTCCTCGGCACGTGTTCTCACTTCGCTCGATCTGGAGGACGGTGCCACGTTCCAGGCCTGGAAGAAGCTCGCCTCGGCACTGAAGTGCACTTCGTACTGCGGGTACCATGGCAAGACGACGATCCCGATCGAGATCGAGACGAGTCGCATCGGCACGTGCCTGCGATTCTCCATGGGTCCCATGTCCATGTACTCGACGGCGGTCGTGCTGAGACCTCGAAAACGAGGCGGCACGATGCGCGCGACTCTGGATTCGGCCTTCGGGATCCAGCGAAAGTCCTACACCGCAGTAATCGTGCCCGAGGCGGCCACCGGCCACATGGATCACGACGCTTCGATTTTCGACCCGAATGGTGGGAGTGGCGATAGCGGGCACCATCACGGGCACGAGCACTAGGAATCGCCGATGTCTAACGATATTCGAAAGAATGCGGCCACGATGCCTGTCGAGGAGTTCGAGGCCTTCATGCGGGCCTGCGTGCTTTTGAAGCACGAGAAGGTTCCGGGGAAGGACTTCAGCGTGTACGACCAATGGGTCGCCGTCCACGGTTGCATCATGGGAATCCGCGCGCCGGGCGAGAGCCGGTTCCGGAACGTCGGCCATCAGGGCATCGGTTTTCTGCCATGGCACCGAGAGTATCTGCGTCGTTTCGAATTGGCGCTTCAAAGCGTCGTTCCGGGCGTGACGATTCCTTACTGGCCGTGGCCGATGCGCCCCGAGCCCTCGTCCCTGTTCTCGAACGCACGCATCCACAGGATCTTCTTCTCGCGGAGTTCGCAGCGTGACGTCGGAGGCTTGTTCGCCGCGTCCGGTCCATCCAATCCGCCGAGTTGGTGGCCGAGCGGCTTCGCTTGGGAAGTCCATGAGGATCTGCGCGTCGCCAGCGCACCCGTGTTGCGTCGAGGGAGTTCAGAAGACGGCTGGCCGCCCACGGCTGCTGCCGTACGCGCGGTCGAGAATCTGAACCGGTCCTCCCCCGGTGTGAACCCCTACTGGGCGTTCTGGCGGCGTCTGGAAGGGGGGCGCAGGATGCACAACAGCGGTCACAACATCGTTGGCGGATACATGGCGAACCCGGTCTTCTCGCCGAACGACCCCATCTTCTGGATCCATCACTCGTTCGTCGACCGTGTTTGGTGGCGATGGCAGACGAAGCGGCTGGCGGAGGGTGGAACGCGCCTGTCCCACTATCCACCGCAGAGTGAGGTGTCGCCGATCAACGGTCGACTGCCCCACCCCGGCCATCGCAGAGACGATCTCATGTGGCCCTGGGTCGGAACGACGAGCGGGTTTGCTGTGAACGCTCCGAACGCTGTTCAGCGAATGCTGCCAGACTTCTCGTCGGAGCCCGGCCGACGGATTCGCGATGTATTGAACATCGGCGATCTGGGTGCGGACTTGGGCGGGTACGCATACGCATAGCGGAAGTCTCCTTAGCCCTGGGGAGACTCCCTTGGGAGTCTCCGTCTCGAGGGCTGTAGGGGATTCCGCACCAGACCGCCTTTGACCGATCTGGCTTCAGCTGCGAGGGCCATGCGGTCGAGAGCCGCGTGGCGCGTCGAGGCTAGGACTTCGCGGGGGCCCATTCGGCTGCGAGTTGCTTGTAGAGGACGTGTCTGTCCCTGTCATACGTATGCACGTTCGTTTCCCGGTCCCGCTCCTTCTCTACCGCCTTGTGGATGTGGGTCAGTGCCTTCGAGCGGTCTCCGAGTCTGCGATAGGCCAAGGCGACCGCATAGTATCCGAACGGTTCGGCGGGGTCCGCTGCGATCGCGAGAAGGCCGGCCTCGAGTCCGCGTTTCAGCATCGGTCGTGACGCATCGCCACGAGCCGAAGCCTCGGCAAAGCCGGACGCGACGAAGAACGAGACTGCGCCTGTCCCCGTTCCGCGTTCCCCATCGTACAGCGCCTCGAAGAGTCTGGTCGCTTCCTTGAATTCTCCTCGCTCCACCAGGATCGCTGCCAGATCCTCCCTGAATCGGCGGGTCTCCGGGTATCGAGAAACCAGATCCCTGTAGACTGTCGTAGCGACGTCGTACTTTTTCCACTCCCAGTAGAGGACGCCTTTGGCGATCAGCGACTTCTGTCGCTCGTCGTTCGAACTCGCGACGTTCGCCATCTGCTCTACGATCGTCTGCGCCCTCTCGAACTTCTCGTCCGAAGCTCGCGGGTACCCTTCGGCCAAGGACGCTGCGTAGCGCCGAAGACAATTGAAGTAACCGTTCAGAACGCCCCATCTCTGGGGGTCGACGGCGATGGCTCTCTCGTAGAGCTTTTCGGCCTCTTCATAGTTTTCGAGCACCCTGTGCACGAAGCCCGAGTTGATCATCACGTCGACGTTGCTTGGGTCGAGCTTCAGGGCGGGGCCGTAGTGCTCGGTCGCCTCTGCCCAAAAGCTGCGCTTGCGCGCGATATCGCCGCTCAAGACGAAGAGATCTCTGATCGGGAAGTACTCTTCGAGTTCCGGCGATCGGAACAGGCCATTCGCGATCGAGTAGGCCTCGGCGAAATCTTCGTGGTCGAATCGAGTTCGGGCCTCGCCGAGCCGGTCCTCGAAGATCGCGCGCCTGTCTCTGAGCTCCGCGTCCACGACCAAGCTCGTCACGTTCTGCGGGTCGAATTCGAGGAAGTCCGTGAAGAATCCCAGCGCGACGGCGACGACCTCGACGATGAGAACCGCGAAGAGAGTCTGTTGCTGACGCTTGTGGGCGAATTCAATGACCCCCACCATCGAGAGCGTGGTGAAGACAGCGGTGAGCACGAAGACACCGACCAGAGTGTACGCGACGATGAGTCGAATGAGTTCCTGATGCATTTTCCGTTCGTGCCTCTTTTGGGGCCCCGAGAACCGATTCGGCCGAGCGCGAACCCGAAGGGGATTTTCCGCCAAAGGTAGTGACGGGCGCTCCCCTTTGCTCTGGATTCGATGCGGGCTTGGCTGTGAACACTCAGGCTCGGCGACTGCGCAAGAGTCTGTTGATCGACCGCTAGATACTCCGGATTCGCCGTCGGCTCGCCAAGGGCCGTTGTCTTCCTCTTCGGTCGCGTGTTTCTCGCAGCAGGGCAGTCTCGGGCGAACGATGCTACGAGTGGCCACATGCAAGGCACGACGCTCGAGCTCTACGCGTCCACGCAGGATCTCCTGCTCGAGCTCGCCGGGGAGCGCGAGCTGTCGACGCTGCTCGAGCTCGTCGTGACCCGGTTGGCGGCGATCGATCCGGTGGCGCTCGCGCGGGTGTGGCTGCTCGAGGACGACGCGGAGTGCGACCTCTGCGCCCCGCGCGCGGGGGACGAAGCGCGGGCGCCGAGCCTGCATCTCGTCGCGTCGGCGGGGGCGTCGCGACGCGACGGCGGCGACGACTGGCGGCGCATCGACGGCGAGTTCCACCGCTGCGCCGTCGGCGAACGGAAGGTCGGGAGCTGCGCGGAGACGACCGAGGCGGTCTCGGTCCGGGACGTCCGCGAGGATGCGTCGTGGATCTCGCGGCCGGACTGGGCCGAAGCGGAGGGAATCCTCGGCTTCGGCGGCCAGCCGCTCGTCTTCCGCGGCGAGATCCTGGGGGTCCTCGGCGTGTTCACCCGCGCGGTCTTCGACGCGGCGTCGCTGTCCTCGCTTCGCGTCGTCGCGGACCACGTCGCCGCCGCGCTCGCGACCGCGCGTGCGTTCGAGGAGAACGCGGTCCTCCGTCGCCGACTCGAAGTCGAGAACGCCTACCTGCGCGAGGACCTCGAGGACGCCCAGGCCTTCGGCGACATCCTCGGCACGAGCCCCGCGATCCGCGACGTGGCCCGACAGATCCAGCAGGTCGCCCCGACCGACGCGTCCGTCCTGATCCTGGGCGAGTCCGGCTCGGGCAAGGAGCTCGTCGCGCGCGAGGTCCATCGACGCAGCCCCCGCGCCGAAGCGCCCCTCGTCCGCGTCAACTGCGCCTCGGTTCCGAAGGAGCTCTACGAGAGCGAGTTCTTCGGTCACGTGCGCGGCGCCTTCACGGGCGCGATCAAGGACCGGGTCGGACGCTTCGCCGCGGCCCATCGCGGCACGCTCTTCCTGGACGAAGTCGGCGAGATCCCGCTCGAGCTCCAGAGCAAGCTGCTGCGCGTCCTGCAGGAAGGACAGTTCGAGCGCGTGGGCGAGGACCGCACCCAGACCGTCGACGTGCGGATCGTCGCCGCGACCAATCGGGACCTCGCGGTCGAGGTCGCCGAGGGGCGCTTCCGCGAGGATCTCTACTACCGGCTGAACGTGTTCCCGATCGAGATGCCGCCGCTCCGCGCGCGCCGCGAGGACATCCCGCTCCTCGCCGACCATTTCCTGGCGCGCCTGACCCGCAAGCACCGCCGCGCCGCGACGCTCGACGACGCGGGTCGCCGCGCGCTCTCGGCCTACGACTGGCCGGGGAACGTGCGCGAGCTCCAGAACGCGATCGAACGCGCCGTGATCACCGCCTCCGACGGGGGGCTCCGGGTGCTCCTGCCCGAGGCGGCCGCGCCGAAGGAGGGGCCGGGCGAGGCTGCGCCCGACCGGGTGCGGACCGACGCGGAAATCCGCGCGCTCGAACGCCGCAATCTCCTGGCGGCCGTCGAGCAGGCGGAGGGGCGCGTCTACGGAGAGGACGGCGCGGCCGCCCTCCTGGGGCTCAAGCCGACGACGGTCGCCTCGCGACTCGCGAAGATCCGGCGTGAGGACGCGGGGCAGGGGGAAGAAGAAGAGCGCTGACGAGGCCGCCGCCCTATCTCGGGCGCAGGTCCTCGTTCCCGGTTCGCGCCGACGCGCGAACCGCGGACGTGCCTTTCGGGGGCGGCGTCGGTGCGCCTGCCTGGCGGTCGCGCCTACATGTAGCGGTGGGGAATCGCGCAGAGCGCGAAGTAGAAGCCCGCGATCATGCCGCCCAGGATCTGGCGCCACAGTTCGACGTCCGGGAACGCGAACTGGGCGTACATCGGCCCGACGATCGGGCCGGCGACCAGGCACGCGGTCGGCAGGGGGTTGTCTCGGATCCAGGCCCACGCGCGCGGCGTGTCGTCTTCGGGTCGCATTCGGCGGTCCTCCTCGCCCCGAGAAAGAGCAAGCGGCGTGCCGAAGCGCGGTCGCTTCTCGGGCGCCCCGGCGCGTCGAGACCGCGGCACGCGGCCCGTCCGCAACGAGCCGTCGTGGTCCGCGGGTCCGAACCACGGGATCTCGTGGCGGCGGGACGAGGTTTCGTGGAAGGACTCGGAGCGCCCGAGCGAACCTCCGTCAGGGCCTTCCCGGTCCGTCGGCCGCCGATTTCGTGCCACATCCGATGGGTCGTCCCCACTCCCTCTTCGAAGCCGGTCGCGAGAGGAGGGGAGGGTGTTCTCGATTCAGGATCCGCGAACGAGGCGACGCTTTCTCGGCCTCGTTCTCACGTTCGTCGCGGCGCTGCCTTCGGTCGCCGCGGCGCAGGCGACCTTCGAGGTTCTGCCCTTCGACCCGACGCTCCAGGTCTTTCGACGACAGCGGATGCTCGACGTGTCGGCCGACGGCGCGACGGTCGGAGGCACGTTGCTCGACATGGACGATTTCTTTACGCGCCAGGCCGGGCGCTGGGACGCCGGGCTCGGCGCTTCGCCGGTCGGGACGAGCGCGGATCACGTCGCCAACCAGCCGTTCGCCTTCGGCGTCAGTGGAGACGGGACGACGCTCGTCGGGACGAGCGATGCGGACGGATTCATCGGCGGGCAGGCCGTGCTCTTCGAGCCCGACGGCCGCGTCACGCCGGTCGGATCCGGGCGTCCGGGGACGGAGTCGTCCGCGCTGGCCGTATCCTTCGACGGTTCGATCGTGCTGGGGAACGAGTCGCGGCTGTTCGGTGATCTGGATCCGCTCGGTGCTTTCGTCTGGGACGAGACGAACGGCGCGAGGAGTCTCGGCGCGCTCTCGAACGACGACGGAATCGTCGTCGCGCGCGCGCTCTCG
>JBCCZJ010000018.1:0-23829 GCA_039187915.1 Myxococcota bacterium | reverse complement strand
CGCGGGCGCCGCCGCGCGCGCGGATCGGGCGACCCGGCGTCTGCTCGTGCCTGCGCTCACCCGCCCCTCGGCCTGGCCTCGATTCCTGAAGCTCGCGTCGCTCTGACGCGACGGGTCGAGGTGGGCGCCTCTCCCCTTGCACGGGTCGCGAGACGTTCCGCGGCGAGGCAGGCGCACGCCTCGACCCGCGCTCCGTCAGTGCAGCGCCCGCGCTTGCTCGGAGAGCGGCGCGCCGCCGGCCTCGATCGCGCGGTCGAGCCCACCTTCGCGGTCGAGCGCGGCCAGGTCGTCGAAGCCCCCGACATGGACGTCGTCCACGAAAACCTGCGGAACCGACTTGCGCCTCGCACGATCGATCATCTCTCGTTCGCGCACCGGGTCGTCGGTGAGGTCGATTTCGTCGTAGGCGAGCCCCCGTCGCTCGAGCAGCTTCTTCGCCGCGTGGCAGTAGGGGCACCATGCCTTCGTATAGAGCTCGATCCGGGTCATCCTCATCTCCTCTTTCTTCATGGGGTCCTTGATCGCGAGCGGGCGTCGTGCCGTCGCCCGCGTGATCGATCTCAGGTCACGTGCAGTCCGCATTCCTGCTTCAGACCGTGGAAGCGCGTGTCCCGTTCGTGCGTGTCGCCGAGGCCGACCGGTCGGCTCGAGTGCCAGTCGCCAACCGTTGCGTATCCCTCCTCGAGGAGGGGGTGATAAGGAAGGTCGTGCGCTTTGAGATACCGGTGGAGATCCGGCTTGGTCCAGTCGAGGATCGGGAGGTACTTCGTTCGTCCCCACTGCTCTCCGACGACCTCGAGGGCGGACCGATGGTCCGTCTGGTCTGCGCGGAGTCCGGCGATCCAGCCCGTGGCGCCGAGCTCGTCGAGGGCGCGGCGCATGGGCTCGACCTTGCGGACACGGTCGTATTCGTCGAGGGAAGCCCGGTCGGTCCGCTCCCAGAGCCGGCCATGGATCGCTTCCATGCGCGCGGGCGAGACCGGCGAGCTCGCGACGTGCAGGTCGAGCCCGAGGCGCTCCTCGAGCTCGGCCGCGAAGCGATAGGTCTCCTCCGGCAGGTAGCCCGTGTCGACCCAGACGATCGGCAGGTCCGGCACGATCGACGTCGCGAGATGCAGAAGCGCAGCCGACTGGATCCCGAAGCTCGTGCTCATCACGAGCCCGTCGCCATGCCTCCGCGCCGCGCAGGTGATCAGTCGCCGGGCGCTGTCCTCGGGTGTCTCGGCTCGCGCTTCGGGAGGCGAGCCGTGCAGTCGATTCATCGTTCGGGCGGTCATCACGTTTCCTCCGTCGCGGTTCATCGTCGGGACGCGCCGCGTTCGTTCAAGGTCGGTCGGGTGGGAAGGACCGTTCCATTCCTGGGCCATCGGCTCGCCGCGGCGGCGGAGAGCGGGACGGGGTCTGCCGGGCACCCTTCCGCTAGAAGCCATGGAACTCGTCCCCTTCGAAGAGCGCGACCTGGCGCGACGCGGTCGTCGAGACGACCGCGTCCCCGTCCGCGAGGCGGGCGTTGCCCTCGACGACGACGGGTTCACCGGAACGGATCCCGGTGACGGCGACCCGCTCGCCCTGCTCGCCGACGATCGAGACGGGCACGGCCTTCGCGACGCGGCTCGCCGGGTCTCCGGCGAAGGGCTCGACCCGGTATACGATGTGGGCGTCGCCGCGCCGGACGACGGCGTCCCGCGGCACCGTGACGCGCTCTTCCGCGCGTCCCTTCGGCACCCACGCGATCACGGACATGCCCGGCGCGAATCGACCGGCCTCGTTCGGAACGCGTGCCACGAGCGGGTAGGTCCGCGCGCGCGGGTCGACCTCGGGTACCCGGCGGAGTGCGTCCGACGTCACCCGCTGGCCCGCGACCTCGAGTTCGACCGCCCGATCCGCCGTCGTCCATTCCAAGGCGTGTCGTTCGGGCACCTCGAGCCAGGCTTCGAGTGCGCCATCCGAGACGACGGTCAGCAGCGAGGTTCCGGGGTCCACCCACTCGCCCGGTTCGACGCCGCGGCGGACGACGGTTCCGTCGAAGGGCGCCACGACGCGGGCATCGGCGAAGCGCGTCTCGAGGAGCGAGACCCGTGCCCGGGCCGCATCGAGCGCGCGCTCCGCGGCCGTGACGCGCGCCGCGGTGGCGTGCGCTTCGGTGACCGCCCGCGTCCGAGCCCGTTCACTCGAGACCTTCTGCTGGAAGAGATGCTCGAAGCGGGCGCGGTCGGCCTCGGCGCGGTCCGCTTCCGCGATCCGTTCACGCAGCAACGCCTCGGACAGTCGAGCATCGGCGCGAGCGCCCTCGAGCGCGTCGTGCAGTCGGCGCGCGTCGAGCTCGACCAACAGGTCGCCCTTGCGGACGCGATGGCCCTCGTCCGCGTGGATCGCGACGACGAGGCCGGCCTCCTGCGAAGCGAGATGGGCGCGTGAGACCGCGCGCAGGGAGCCGGTGACGCGCGTCCGGTCTTGCCATGTCTCGGTCCGGGCCCTTTCGGCCCGAACCCGGGCGGGGCCGTCGGCGAAGGCGACACCCGGGAGGGCGAGCAGCGACAGGGCGGCGACGAGGCCGACGAACGCGTGGACGCGGCGCGTGAAGAAGGGGGTTCGGGTTTCCATTGCATCTTCCTTTCGTGATCGGGCGACGCGCCTCGATCGGGTGAGGGGGCGAAGGCCGATCTCGGAGACGAGGCCAGCGAGCGCGTTCGCGATCGCGAGCCCCGCGAAGAGACCGGTTCCACCCAGGACGTGAAGACCGGCGAGTCCGAGCGGGAGCTCGAGCCCGAGGGTCTGCGTGAAAGCGACGACGGCGCTGCGTCGGGCGAAGCCTGCGGCGTTCAGCGAACCGACGACGACGCTGGTCCAGGCTCGGCCGGCCATGCCGAGCGGCGCCCAGCGAAGGAACTCGGCGAGCGTCGCCTGACCGCTCCCGATCGGGAGGAAGCCGGCCGCGATCGGCTCGGCGAAGACGGCGAAGACCAGCGAGCCCGCCGCGCCCCAGCCGACGGCATAGCGGCGGGCGGCGCGCAGCCCGCGCTGGACCCGTTCCATCTCGTTCGCGCCGACGTTCTGTCCGACGAAGGCGGACGTCGCCATACCGAGCGCGAATGCGGCGACGAGCCAGAGCGACTGCAGACGACCGCCGGTGCCGATCGCGGCGACCAGGGTCTGGTCCGTGCGAACCGCCGCCGCTACGAGCAGGACGAGGGCGAGCGGCGAGGCCATCTGCGCCGCGCCCGCCGGGACCGCGAGTCGGACGACGTCGCCGAGATGACGCCGGGCGCGGTGCAGCGAGAGCGTCTGCCAGGGCGTGAACCCGCTGCGCGACAGGAGTCGAAGCGCGGCCAAGCCCGCCGCGCCGCGCGCGATCAGCGAAGCCCAGCCTGCGCCGGCGAGGCCGAACCCGGCGAAGGGCCCGAAGCCCAGCACGAGGATCGGATCCGACAGGGCGTTGATCACGGCGAGGCCGACCATGATGCGGGCCGGGGTACGCGTGTCGCCGGTCGCGCGGAGCAGCCCGTTGCCGACGATCGCGATCGAGAAGAAGGCGATCCCGGCGAACCAGGGAAAGAGATAGTCGGCGAGCGCGGGGCGGAGGGCTTCGGAGGCGCCGAGGCCGGCGAGCAACGGCTCGACCGAGGCGATCCCCGCGGCGGAGAGGCTCGCCATCAGCAGGGCGGTGAACCCGAGGGCCGTCCGGCCGCGTTCGCCGACGTCCGTCGCGCCGGCGCCGACGGCGCGGGCGACGACGCTGCTCGCCCCGACCGACAGGCCCATGGCCACCCCGGAAACGGCGAACTGAAGGGGGGTGACGAGACCGAGGGCCGTCAGCGCGTCGCCGCCGAGGCGCGCCAGGATCGCGGCGTCGACGACTTGGAAGCCGACGGTCGCCACCAGTCCGAAGACCAGCGGCGTCGCCGTCCGGCGCAGGACGCGCTCGACCGGGCCGGTCGTGAGAGAAGCGCTGTGGGTCGGGGTGTCGTTTCGCACGTCCCGACAGTACGGTCGTCTCTCGTTATGGATTAGTGGGTCGATTCAGGAATGATTATCCATTGAACGGGACAATCATGCGCGCCCGCTATTCGACCTCCAGGAGCCACGGGATCGGCTTCATCTGGTCCTCGAGGAGCTCGAGGAAGCGCTTCACCTTCGCGGAGAGGTGTCGGCGGGTCGGGTAGACCGCGAAGACGCCGAGCTCGAAAGCCGGGAAGGTGCCGAGCAGGCGCCGGAGCCGGCCTTCCCGGACGTGGGGCGCCGCGACCCAGCTGGGCAGGCGCGCGAGCCCGAGGCCTGCGAGCGCCATCTCGGTCACGGCCTTGAAGTCGTTCGCGGTGATGCGCGGAGCGACGGTGATCTCGATCGGTCCCTCGGCCTGTTGGAAGCGCCAGACGTAGCCGCCGATCCCCGAGGTCATCACGATCGTGTCGTGATCGGTGATCTCGCTCGGGACGCGCGGCTCGCCATTCGCCTCGATATAGGCGGGAGAGGCGAAAACGTGCGTCTCGGTCGGACCCAGCCTGCGCGCGATCAGCGTCGAATCCTCGAGCTCCCCGACGCGCAGGGCGACGTCGAAGCCTTCGGCGACCAGGTCGCGGCGGAAGTCCGAGAACTCGATCTCGATCTCGACCTCCGGGTAGCGGCGTCCGTATTCGGCGATCACCGGGGAGAGGTAGCCGCGACCGATCTCGACGGGCGCCGTCACGCGCAGCCGACCGCGCGGTGACTCGCCGGCGCTCGTCACCGCGAGCGTCGCCTCCTCGATCTCGGCTCGCACGGCGCGGCAGCGTTCCGCGTACGCGGCGCCGACATCGGTGAGCGAAAGGCGGCGGGTGGTGCGCTGGAGAAGGCGCACTCCGAGCGCGCTCTCGAGCTCCCCGATCCGTCGGCTGACCGTGCTCTTCGGCATGTCCAGGACCCGCGCAGCCGCAGTAAAGCCTTTGCTGTCCGCCACTTGCGCGAAGATCAGCATGTCGTTCCAGTCGAGATCGGAAGCCATGAGGACACCCTTTCTTGCATTGTCCAGATGATGGGACAGAGATTACCGAATTCGCCCTCTAGTTCATGGCGGGATCCTCACCGAAGTTCCCTCCCGAGCGAACCAATCGAACTGAATCGGGCCTGATTGGCCCGCACACGAGACAGAGGGCAACGCCATGAGACTGATCGAATCCGCCGTCCGTACCCCGGTCACCGTCGCCGTCGGCGTCGCCGCGGCGCTGCTGCTGGGCCTGATCGCCTTCACCCGCGTCCCGGTCCAGATGGCACCGACCGTGACCTCGACGGTCATCGCCGTCACGACGACCTGGGAGAACGCGTCGCCCGAAGAGATCGAGAGCGACGTCGTCGAGCAGCAGGAGAAGCGCCTCTCGGAGATCCCCGGGCTGGACTCGATGACGAGCACCAGCCGCTCCGGCGTCGGCGAGATCCGGCTGCAGTTCGCCACGGGCACCGACATCCAGGCAGCGCTCGGTGCGGTCGACCAGAAGCTGGCCGAGGTCCCGGGTTATCCGGACGGCGTCGACGAGCCGGCGATCGAGGACGTCGATCCCGAGTCCGTCGACTACATCGCCTGGATCGGCCTCGCCTCGACGGACGCTGCCTTCGATACGACGACGCTCTACGACTTCATGGAGCGGAGGCTCCGGCCTCGCTTCGAACGCATCCCCGGCGTGTCCGAGGTGGGCATGCTCGGGGCGCGTGAGAGCGAGCTGCTGATCCGGGTGGATCCGATCGCGCTCGCCCAGCGTGGTCTGTCCGCGATCGATCTCGTCGACGCGATCGAGCTCAGCAACGACAACTTCTCGGGCGGACGCCTTCCCGACGGCAAGCGCGACATCCGGGTGCGCGCCGTCGGTCGCTTCCACGACCTCGAGACGATCGGCGATCTCGTGATCCGACGCGATGCGGCGGGTCCGGTCTACCTGGGCGACGTCGCCGAAGTGTCGATCGGGTACAAGGAGGCGCGCGACTGGGCGCGCGCCCGGGGGCATCGCATGCCCTTCTTCAACTTCCAGCTCGCCCAGGGCGGCAATCTCCTCGAGACGATGGAGGGCATCCACGCCGAGGTCGATCGGTTGAACGCGCCGGGCGGTCTTCTCGAGAGCCACGCCGCCGAGCTGGGGCTCGACGGGCGTCTGGAGCTCGTCCAGACCTACGACGCCTCGCAGTACGTTCGGAGCGCGCTCGACCTCGTCGGCGAGAACGTGCTGATCGGTGCGCTCCTGGCGACGCTCACGCTGCTTCTCTTCCTCCGGTCGGTCCGGACGATCGGCGTGATCGCGATCGCGATTCCGCTGTCGGTCGTCGCGGCGGTCGTGATCCTCGTCGCCCTGGGCCGCTCGATCAACATCGTGTCGCTCGCGGGGATGGCGTTCGCGACCGGGATGGTCGTCGACAACGCCATCGTCGTGATCGAGAACATCTTCCGGCATCTGGAGATGGGGAAGGCGGCGCGGCGCGCGGCGATCGAAGGCGCGGCAGAGGTCGCGAGCGCGGTCGTCGCGTCGACCGCGACGACGCTCATCGTCTTCCTCCCCATCCTCTTGATCGAAGAGGCCGCGGGGCAGCTCTTCCGGGACATCGCCCTCGCGATCATGGCTGCGGTCGGTGTCAGCCTGGTCGTCGCGCTGATCGTGATTCCTGCGGCGGCGGCGAAGATCCTGAAGCCGCAGGCCGTGGCAGCGGCGACGTCCGAGGCGATCGAGACGGCGCCCTCGCGGCTGGACGCGTGGAAGGCCAGGGTCGCTCGAGCGGCCGATCTCCCTCACCACGTCGGCGCGCTCGTCGGCTTCCTGTCTGCGACGGCGACTCGGCGCGTCGCCACGATCGGTGCCTTCGCCGTCCTGACGATCGTCGGCATCGCGACCCTGATGCCGCCGCTCGACTATCTACCCAAGGGCAATCGCAACGTCGTCTTCAGCGTGATGGTCCCGCCGCCGGACTACAACCTCGACCAGATCTCCGCCGTCGGAGAGCGACTCGAGGCGCAGATCGCGCCGGCATGGCAGCGCGCGGGCGATCGCTTCGGAATCGAGTCCGTCTCTCGGGGAGACGCCGCCGCGCCGCTTCCTTCCGTCATCGCCGACGACGGCGAACGGATCGCGGCCCCGCTGCTCGATCACTACTTCCTCGTCTCGCGCGGCGGGCAACTCTTCCAGGCGGCGATACCGCTGGAGGATCGAGAGGCCGTCGACGTCGTCCCGCTCCTGCATCAGGCAGCGGAAGGGGGGAACGCGCCCGACATCTTCCATTTCACGTTCCAGCTTCCGCTCTTCCGGACCGGGGGGACGACGGGCAGCGCGATCAAGGTCGACCTGACGGGCGACGATCTGGCGGACGTCACGGCGAGTGCGATGGCGCTGAACGACGCGATGGCCGCTTCGTTCGGCGGTGACGCGGTCACGCCGGAGCCCAACAACTTCGCCCTGACGACTTCGGAGCTCCGGATCACGCCGAACGACGAGCGACTGCGCGAGGTCGATCTGCGACGCAGGGACGTCGGTCTCGCGGTCGCGATGAATGGCGACGGGCTGATTCTGCCCCGACAGTTCGCGCATCAGGGAGAGCTGAAGGACCTGAAGCTCATCACGGAGAGCGCGACCGAGGGGCATCCTCTCGCGGCGCTCCGCTCCGCCGTGGTCGCCGTGCCGGGCGGGTCGGTCGTCGATCTCGAGAGCCTGGCGGACGTCGAGCGGGTCGAGGCGACGGATCGGATCCGCCGCGTGGGCCGTCAGCGGGCGGTGACGCTGCAGATCACGCCGCCGGCCGACGTGCCGCTTGCGGCGGCGATCGACCGCATCGAAGCGACGGCCGAGCGGCTGCGCCAGCAAGGCGCGATCGTTCCGGGTGTCGAGGTCGGTCTGGCGGGCTCGGCGGGGAACCTCGCCGAGATCAAGACGGCGCTCGCGGGTGATGGGACCTTCGTCGGGTTCTGGACGAGCTCGCTCGTCCTCGCGCTGCTGAGCGTCTACCTGCTCCTCGTCGTCCTGTTCCAGAGCTGGTCACGCCCGCTCGTCATCCTGCTGACGGTTCCGCTGGCGACACTCGGCGGATTCGTCGGTCTCGCCGGGGTCCGCGCCTGGAGTCTCAGCGACCGGATGATCCCCGTTCAGAACCTGGATGTGCTGACGCTCCTCGGGTTCGTGGTGCTGGCCGGGGTCGTCGTCAACAACGCGATCCTGATCGTCCACCAGACCCTCAACTTCATGCGGTCGGCGCAGGGCGGCGAGGGCACCGACGTCGGAATGGCGCCCGAGCGTGCGGTGGTGAGAGCGGTGTCGAGCCGTGTCCGTCCGATCCTCATGAGCACCCTCACTTCGGTCGGCGGGATGCTCCCCCTGGTCTTCCTGCAGGGCTCGGGCAGCGAGCTCTATCGCGGCCTCGGGGCCGTCGTCGTCGGCGGGCTGGTGGTCTCGACCGTGTTCACGCTGCTCCTGGTTCCGGTCGTGCTGAGCGTGACGCTCCGTGGAAAGAGCGCGGAACGGGTTGCCGCCTCCGAGGACGAGCCCGATGCGGCGCGGCTGGACGCGCCTCGGGCGAAGAGCGCGTGAGCGCACGTCGGCGTCGCGGGACGCGGTCTCGCGTCGCCGGCGTGCAATCCGACCCCCGGCTCGCGCCCCCCTCGGCGGGTCTGGACATTCGGACTGGATGTCCGACCCTTCCCCCTACCCAAGCGCCGCTTCGAGATCGGGAGAGAGTCAAGATGAGTTCCAACAACCAGGTCGTGGTCGACGCGCTCAAGAAGCTGCTCGCGGACACCTACGTCGTCTACCTCAAGACGCACGGCTTCCACTGGAACGTGACGGGGCCCATGTTCACGACCCTGCACACGCTCTTCGAGACCCACTACACCGAGCTCGCGATGGCCGTCGACGAGATCGCGGAGCGCATCCGGTCGCTGGGGGCTCCGGCGCCCGGCAGCTACACCGAGTTCCTCGCGCTCACCAGCGTGAAGGAGGCGTCGGGTTCGCCCTCCGCCACGGCGATGATCGAGGAGCTCGTCGCGGACCAGGGCGCGCTCGTGGAAGCGGCGCGCGCGGTCGTTCGCGCTGCGGGCGATGCGGACGACGACGCCTCGGGCGATCTCGGCGTGCGGCGCATCGACGTCCACGAGAAGAACGCCTGGATGCTCCGGAGCCACCTGGAGTAGCCGCCGGAAGTAGGGCGGTACGAAAACGAAAACCCCGCCGCCGAGTCGATCGGCATGCGGGGTCGCGTCGGGCGGGTGTCGGAGGGGATCACGCGTCGAGGATGCCCGCCCAGTTCCGGTCGGCGTCGTTCTCGAGCGCCTCGGGATCTCCGGCTTCCCAGCGGTCCTTGGTGTCGACCAGGAAGTTCTTGTAGAAGAGGAAGAGGCGACCGTCGTCGTCGATGATGAAGTTGGTCGGATCGGGGCTCGTCTGTCCGCCGCTCGACATGGCGTAGGCGCACCAGCCGCCGTAGGCCGGCCGGTAGCGATCGGGGTCGGCGTCGAAGGCGTCCCGGTTCGCGGCGGACGCGAAGCGATAGGTCGCGCCCTGGAAGCGGACTTCGTACTGCGCGTCGCCTCGCGTTGCGCGGCCCTCGGTGAAGTAGGCGACCGGGTCGTAGCCGTCGATCGCGAGGCCCCCGTCGAGGTCGTAGTGCGCGCGGGCGGCCTGGGGCTCGGCGATCTCGCCGACGGCGAGGCCGGGGACCAGGACCAGGGAGAAGAGGGCAATCGTGAGCGCCAGCGTCCGTCGTCCGCCGACACCGTGGTCGAGGCTGCGTCGTCCGGCGCCGCGCACCAGGACGACACCGCTCAGCGCGAGGACCGCGATCGGCAAGGCGATCGGGGGCTCGTTCGCCCAGGTGAACGCTTCGGCGGCACCGACCGGGACGTAGGGGGCGAAGGTCGCGTGGGAGAAGAGGGCGACGGCCATGGCGCCGATTCCCATCAGGGCGCCCACGCGGGCGAAGAGCCCGACCGCGAGGAGCGCACCGCCCACGACCTGGACGACCGGGCCGATCGCGGCGTTGAGCTCGGGGAAGGGGAGCGGCGTGCCTTCGATGATCGGCAGCAGCGGAGCCGCGCCCGTCAGGTGCTGGACGCCGATCACGACGAGGGGCGTCGCGGCGCCGATGCGGGCCACGAGCCCGACGCGGGAGTCGTCGGTCGAGACGACGCGCTCGACGAGGGTTTGGAGGACGTGGTCGTTCTTTTCGGTCATGGCTTCGATCTCCTTGGAGTCGGTTGGATCGATGGATTCGATCTCGGTTCGGCGAGGTCGCCGGGGTCGGGGCCGGCTTTCCGGCCTCGTGAGTGAGACGCGGCGGAGGGGCGCGGTCTTACCGCCGCCCGGCGAAAAACTTCGTCCGAGGCACGATTTTCTCGTCCGGAGGGGATGAGGGCGCCCTCAGCGCCGTTTCGGAGAAAAACGACCGGGTCCAGGTAAGAAGAAAAGGCGTGATCGCGTCTCACGAAGCGAGGCCAGCTGCCCTGGCCCGCTCGACCGGAGACGCTCATGGACATCCGACGCTCCCTCTTCTTCTTTACAGCCCTCCTGCTCGGCACCGCCGCGGCCGACGCCGCGACCGCGATGGACGCACCCGCCGCGCCCGCCGCGCAGACCGTCCGGGCGGGTGCACTCCCGGAGCGCCTGCTCGCCGTTCCTCCTTCCTTCACGCGCGTCGCCGGCGCGCGCGTCGAGCCGGCCGCCGACTGGCGCGGCCGCGCCTACTACACCGGCCGCACGCTGCTCCCGGAGTTCACGGCCGCGACGGGACTCCGTTTCGGTGCGCCCGCCGTGGAGCGGGCGGAGGTCGCCCGATGAGTCGGGACGCTGCGCGACGAAGCGCGAGACCTTTCCATCCCGGTGCCTCGAATCGAAACGGTTTCCTGGGTCGGCCGCGCGGTATGCTCGGGCGGCGATGGAAGACCGGTCGAACGAAGCGTGGCAGGAAGCGCTCCGCGGAGAGGGCGCGGAACGCGATCGCGCGCTCGAGGACCTGCGTCGCGTGATCGAGCGACGTCTCCCCGGTGCGCTGCGTCGACACGGCGACGTGCCGTCGGCCCTCGTGGCGGACGTCGCGCAGCTGACGCTGGTGCGCGTGCTCGAGCGTCTGCGCGACTTCGAGGGGCGCTCCCGCTTCACGACCTGGGTGCTGGCCATCGCGGCGCGCGAAGCCATGACGGAGCTTCGTCGAGCGCGCTGGAAGGACGTCTCGCTCGACGCCTTGCTCGACGAGGGCGGCCGCGCCCCGATCGAGTCGGCGGACGCCGGCGCGGCCCCGTCGTCGATCCCCGCTCCCGAAGCCGCGACGCTCAAGCGGCAGGTCCTCGCGCAGCTCGCGCGCGCCATGGAGCAGGACCTGACCGAACGCCAGCGGACGGTCCTCCAGGCCGAGCTCGCGGGCATGCCCCAGGAAGAGATCGGGCGGCGACTCGGCATCTCCCGCAACGCGATCTACAAGACGGCGCACGACGCACGGCGAAAGCTGCGCGCGGCGCTCACGGAAGCCGGCGTGGCGGGCGACGACATCGCTCAGGCCTTCGCGTAGGGATTCGGATGAGCCTTTCGAAAGAACAACTCGAGACGCTGGCTCGGATCGTCGACGCGACGCGCGACGACGAGATCGACTGCGACACCTGCCTGCGGGATCTCGGTCAATACGCCGAGGTGACGCTCGCGGGCCGCGCGCTCGACGAAGCGCTCGGACGCGTCCGCGCGCATCTCGCCTTCTGCCCGGAGTGCGAGGAGGAGTTCGCGCTGCTCGAGGCGTTGATGGACGAGTCCGGGGACTAGCGTCCCGCCGTCCGCCGCAGGAGACGCTCGGCGTCGGACCAGAAGCGCTCGAAGACGGTATCGAGGTCGTCCTCTCGCGCGGCGGCCAGCCAGGCCGCGAGGTGGACCTGCTGCAGGGCGACGATGGAATGGGTCGTCAGGGAAGCGACGGCGACGTCGAACTCGCCCGAGACGCGGCCTGCCTCCACGATCGCTTCGATCGCGCCGACGCCGTCGCGATAGGACGTGGCGGGCGCGCTCGAGCGCGCGGCCGCCACGCTCGGGATCCCCCAGGAGAAACCGTCGCGGATCTGCATGCGCAGGAAATCCGGATGGGCCAGGAAGTATCCGGTGGCCAGCCGGAAGGCGCTCCGGAGCTTGTCCCGCGCGTCGCCCTCCGACGACTGCGCCTGCTCGCCGATCCGGCGCAGGTCGGCCAGGCGGCCGTCCCAGATCGCCTGGACCAGCTCGGCCTTTCCGCCGTCGATCGCCGAATAGACCGTGCGGAGGCTGAGGCCGGCCTCTGCGGCGATCTCCTCCATCTTCGTCTCGTGGATGCCGCGCTCGGCGAAGAGATGCTCCGCCGTCTCGAGGACGGCCTCGCGGTAGGCGTTGCGCCGCGCTTCCCGCGCGCGGGATTTCGGCGAAGCGGATCCCTCAGGCATAGGAGGCGAGCACTTTGCGCGTGTTCGCGCCCATCGTGCGGATCGAAGGGTCGTAGCGCGGTGAAAGGAGCTTCATGAGGCGCGGTCGCATGAAGCGGGCCTGTCGTCGATCGAGCTGCCTCTCCGACGGCAGGTCCCGGGCCTCCGGCGACAGACGTCCGCGCTCGATGTCGAGATCGATCATGAAGGCCTTCACCCGGCCGGTGAACCCGAAGAGGTGACGCGAGCAGAAATGGATCCCGCGCATCCGACGCCACCAGCCGGGATGGAGTGCTTCGAGGACGTCGTGCGTCACGCTCCGATGTTCGAACTCCTCGGCCAGGTGCCATCGCCAGAGCTCGGCCACCTTCGGATCGCCTTGCGCCATCAGGTCGTCGATCTCTTCGAGTACGAACTCCGCGTACATCAGGCCCGTGCACTCGAAGCCTTCGGAGTAGGCGAGACACCATTCGAGGCCCCGCTCGGGGAGGAAGCGCTCGAAGTCTTCGCGAATCTCGGCCTCGAACGCATCGAGCCCGGGGTATTGCTGCAGGAGCTCGCGGTTGTATGCCGCGTGCAGCTTGTAGTGGTTCGCTTCCTGCCGGCAGAAGACGTCGACGTCCGGCACGAGGTGCGGCGCCTTCTCCTCGAGCTCGACGCGCGCGGTCTTGATCACGCGGATGAGGAAGGGCTCGAGGTAGGGCATCAAGAGCGACGCGCCGTTCTGCTGGTGGGCGAAGCGCGGCGCGATCGGCAGCCAGACCGGGTCGGCGTCCGCGAAATCGATCCGGGGGCGCCGGGGCGTGAGCACGGATTCCGCCATGCGCGACTCCTTCGGGCAGGCGCGGGCCGGCGCCGGAGGACACGGGAGCCCGCGAGCAAGGGAATAATCAACCTTTCAATAATGTATAATGATGATTACCATGCCTGTCAATCCGGCCCGACGGCCGACGGAGGAGCGTTGCATGTCCGCCCACCCCGATCCCGCATCCTCTTCGCCCGAGGCGCTCCCTGCGGCGCGCGTCCGTGAGGCGCTGGAAGCGGCCAACCTGCCTGCCCTCATGATGTCGATCGTCCACATGACCGGGGACGCGTCGCTCCTCGACGGCCCGATCCGTCCTGCGCCGCCGACCCTGACCGACGTGAGCGGCGGGCTGTCGGAGGCAGAGCGCGAAGCCGTCCTGGATCGCGCGACCGAAGCCTTTCTCCGCTTCCGGAGCGAGACCGGAGGCAGCGACGGCGCGCACGCCGCGAAGGGTTGGATCCCGCCGCGCGAGACGCTCGAGGCCATGATGTCCTTCTGCGCGGGCGAGCCGCTCTGCGAGGCGCATCGCGCGCTCGGTCTCGAGGAGCTGGCGCTGCACGACGCGGATCCGCGGCGGCGCGACATCGACCCGGCGGCGGTCGCCCGCGCGAACGAGGCCGGCTTCCACGTCGTCATCATCGGCGCTGGCATGTCCGGACTGCTGCTGGCGCTTCGTCTCGCGCAGCAGGGCATCGACTTCACCGTCCTCGAGAAGAACGACGGCGTCGGCGGGACCTGGTTCGAGAATCGGTATCCCGGCTGCCGCGTCGACATCGCGAGCTTCGCCTACTCCTACTCCTTCGACGATCGCGTCTGGGATTCCTATTTCGGCGAACACACCGAGCTCCGCGCCAACTTCGCGCGACTGGCGCGCGAGCATCGAATCGAGTCGAAGATCCGTTTCGGCGCCGAAGTCCTGCGGGCCGTCCACGACGAGGAGGCGGGGACCTGGCAGGTCGACTTCCGCCAGCACGGCGAAGTCGAGTCGCTCGTGGGGACGGTGGTGGTGAGCGCCGTGGGCCAGATGAACCGGCCCCGCCTACCGGAAATCGAGGGGCGCGAACGCTTCGCCGGCCCCCAGATGCACACCGCCGAGTGGAACGAGGACACGCCGCTCGACGGCCGTCGCGTCGCCGTGGTCGGCACCGGCGCGAGCGCCTTCCAGCTGGTCCCCGAGCTCGGCAAGCGCTGTGCACAGGTGACGGTCTTCCAGCGCCAGCCGCCGTGGATGTATCCGAACCCGGGCTATCACGAGAAGGTCGACGCGGCCCATCGCTTCTGTCTGGAGCAGCTCCCCGGGTACGCGCGCTGGTATCGATTCATGACGATCTGGTTCCAGCTCGACAAGGCCCACGACCGGATCCAGATCGATCCGGACTGGGACGACGGCGGTCTGTCCTGCTCGCCCGCGAACCGCGCGTTCCGGGACGACCTCGTGGCGTACATCCACAGCCAGATCGAGGACGAGACGCTCGCGGCTGCGGTCACGCCCGCCTACCCGCCCTTCGGGACGCGTACGCTCCAGGACAACGGTTCGTGGCTGGCGACGCTCCAGAAGGACAACGTGGCGCTCGTGCCGGAGGCCGTCGAGGAAGTCACGCCCGACGGTGTTCGGACGACGACGGGCCGTCACGTCGAAGTGGACGTCCTGGTCTGGGCCACGGGATTCCACACGAACCGCTTCCTCTGGCCGATGGACATCGTCGGCCGGGACGGCGTTCGCCTCGCGGATGCGTGGCAGCCCGTGCCGAAGGCGTACCTCGGAATCACGGTGCCGCGCTTTCCGAATCTCTATTGCCTCTACGGCCCGAACACGAACGTCGCGCACACCGGCAACTGCATCATGGTCTCCGAGTTCCAGACGACCTACATCCTGTCCTGCCTCGCTTGGATGCTCGAGGACGACCTGGCGTCGATCGAATGCCGCGCCGAGCCGGCCGAGGGCTACGAGGCGCGTCTCGACGAAGCGCTCTCCGCGACCGCCTGGGCGGCGCCCCAGGTCGAGAGCTACTACCGCGTGGGCCACACCGGACGGGTCGTGTCCAACATGCCCTGGTCGATGGCGGAGTACCGGACCTGGACGCACGTCGTCGATCGCGACGACTACGCGGTTCGCCCCCGAACGCGCACGACGTAGCGGCGCGACCCTCAGTCCGCTCCGGAGTCGAGCGCCAGGATGCCCGCAGCGAGGTTCCGGCGTGCCTGCGCCTCTCGTTCGGCCGCGATCGGGGGCACTCGATAGATTCGAGGCCGCGTCAGAAACCGCGACAGCACCGCACGACGTCCCGCGCGGAAGAGATCCTCGGGAACGTGCGCGTACTCCTGGCGAATCCTGCGCTCGAAGTCGCGGAAGACTTCCGGGGGCGCGCCCAGGATCGCGAGATCGAGGTCGACGACGAGTGCGGCATCTCCGCTCTCTGCATCGTGTCCTCGGGTCGCTTCGATCGCCTCGACGACCCGGTCGATGGCGCCCCGCGCGGCGCCGAGCGCGGCGAGTCCTGCGGCCGCGAGCGCTCCGCTTCGGGCCTCGTTGTCGTTCCGGCTCGGTTCGTAGATCGCGTCGTGGAACCAGAGCGCGAGTTCGACCTCGGCGGGACGCTCCGCCCGGAGCCGGAAGCGATCCAGCAGGCGTAGGCAGGCTTCGACGTGCGAGAGATCGTGATAGCGACGCCGCGGGTCGGCGTATCGGTCGACCAGACTCCGGAAGAGGATCGAGCTGTCGGCGTTCGCTCCGAGCGCCTTCGCGGCCCGAGCGAAACGCGATTCCAGTTGGATGAGGGGATCGATGCGTGTTTTCTCCATGGGGGTAGCGTCGGTCTCGTTATTTGGTTATACGACCAATCAACATGGGAAGACCGAGCAATCGCGAGGCGCGGCGGCGCGAGCTCCTGGGCGCTTTTGCCCGGGTCCTGGCAGATCACGGCTACGCAGGCGCGACGATTTCGGCGGTGGCGAACGAAGCGGGGGTCGCGCCCGGACTCGTGCATCACCACTTCGAGAGCAAGGACGATCTGCTCCAGAGTCTCCTGCAGATGCTCACGGAGAGGTTTCGCGGTCGGATCCGTCGCTGGGAGAGCGATTCCGATCCGCTCCTCGCCTACGCCGACGCGGCGCTCCGGCTCGACGCGCGCGCAGACCACGTCGCCGCCCGCTGCTGGGTCGGCCTCTTCGCGGAGGCCGTCCGGAATCGACGGCTCTTCGAACGCGTCCGCCGGCTGATCGACCGCGAGATCGTCGAGATCCAGCGACGATCCGGAAACCGATTCTCGCCCGAAGAAGCGGGGGCGGTGCTCGCCTTCGTCGTCGGTGCGCTCGTGGTCGGAGCCTTCGCGCCGAGGCGCGTCGCCGGATTCGCGGCGCCCGGATTGCGACGATGGATCGCTGCAACGCGCTCAGCGAGATGAACCCGCAGGGTCGGCGCGACCCCGCTGCGCGGTCGCCGGTCCCCCGATCTTCCACCGCGGCCCGCTCCCACGGCCGCTATTCTCCGGCCGCACCCCGCTCGAAACGCCACGGCCCGATCGCGACGGGCCCCAGGAAATCGCCATGTCCCTCTCTCGCCTGCGCCGCGCTCTTGTCTCGAACCCCGCTGCCTCGATCGCCCGTGCGACCCTGCTGATCATCGCGGCCGCCGCTCTGATCGGCGCCGATGCGCCGCCGCCCGTCGGCGACGACGCCTCGCTGCCCTCCGGCGACGACTTCGGTGGCGGGATCACGCTCGCCGCGACGCAGTCGTTGTCCGCGGTGATGGCCGAGCCCGAGCGACACACGGACGCGCCGGTCGTCGTACGCGCGCGGATCTCCGACGTCTGCCAGCGCAAGGGATGCTGGACGATCCTGCGCGAGGGCGAGTCGACCGTTCGCGTCCGCTTCAAGGACTACGGGTTCTTTCTTCCGAAGGACATCTCCGGCAGGGAAGCCCTCGTGGAGGGGGTCGTGACGATCCGCACCATGAGCGAGCGCGAAGCGCGCCACTTCGCCGCCGAGACGCGCGGTGGAAAGCCCGACGAGATCCACGGTCCGCAGCGCGAGATCGGTTTCGTCGCCACGGGCGTGCGGGTTCTGCCCGCGTCCTGACGGACGTCGCGGCGGACCCATGTTGGTGGTGCTCCGTTGAGTCGGAGACGCCTCGCCCTCTACCGCGTCGCCTGGAGCTGGCACTTCTGGTCGGGCCTGCTGATCACGCCCGTGTTCGTGCTGACCTGTCTGACCGGCGCGATCTTCGTGTTCCAGGAGGAGATCCACGATTGGCGCGGCACCGCGCCGGCGCGGCTCGAGGTCGCGCCGGGCGAGACGATCGACGCGGACGCCTTCGATCGTTTCGAGGCCGAGGTCGCCTCGCTGAAGCCCGAGTACGCGCTGCGTTTCGTCCGGGTCGAGGCGGACCCCGCCGAGCCCTGGGTGGGGGTCCTGCTCCCCCGCGAAGAGGACGAGGACCGACCCCTCCTCCAGGCGATCTTCGATCCCTACACGAAGACGCTCGACGACGTCCGTGACCCCAAGAAAGGCTTCCTTCCGACGGTCATCTCGCTCCATCGCGGACTCTGGGCGGGACCCGTCGGACGAATGTTCGTCGAGCTCGCGACGAGTTGGGGCATCGTCTCGACGCTGCTCGGCCTCTACCTGTGGTGGCCGCGCCGTCGATCGCGCTTCTGGGGCGTGTTCCTTCCGAGAATGCGCGGGCGCCTCGCGCTCCGCGACTGGCACGTCGTTCCCTCCTTCTACTTCGCCCCCGTCGGGCTCCTCGTCCTGCTGACGGGGCTGCTCTTCACGCAGGGATGGGGAACGTCCTACCTCGCGATCAATGCGACGACCGGCGGATTTCCCTCCTTCCTGGTGTCTCCGCCCAAGTCCGCCGCGCCGCCCGACGTCGAGCATCCGCGAATCGCGATCGAAGAGGTGTTCAGCCGCGCCCAGGCCTTCTTTCCGTTCACCGGAACGGCGTACACGCTGGCGATTCCGGAGGGAGAGACGGACGGCGCGTTCTCCGTTCGGAGTGATCTTCGAAATCCGTTCGATCCGATGGGCGTCGTATTCGTGGACGCGCTCGACGGATCGGTGCTGCTCGAAGGGCGAGAGGACGCGCTGCCGCTGCGCGCCCGCCTGACGCTGCTCTTCTATCCGATCCACGTCGGGAGCGTATTCGGCCTGCCGACGAAGATCCTCGCCGTCGTGACCTGTCTCGTGCTCGCCGCGAGCGCGTCCACGGGCGTCTGGCTCTGGTGGCGCCGCCGCCCGCCGGGCCGTTGGGGCGCGCCGCGTACGGTTTCGCGCGACCAACATCCGGCCTGGCTCTTCTGGTTGACCGTCGGGATGGGATTGTTCCTTCCGACGGTGGGATTGACCTTGCTAGGGATGCTGGCCTGGGATCGTTGGCAGGTGCGTCGTGCGCGTTTGGACGGCGCGTGAAACGACTGATACAATCGACGTAAGGCGAGCGCCATCGATCTCCGCCCGCACCCATGCGGAGACCGAAGGCGGCCGTTCGGTGGCGCCCCGAGAAGCGGCGCCGCGTCGAACGCATCGTCCGGGTCGGCGGCGCGCCTCAGGCGGGCCGCCGACTTTCCCGTCCATCCCCCCGTGTTGCGCGCCCTCGGTTCCCTGGACGCGCATCCGCGTCCTCGTGAAGCCAGCCGGGCGTCCGCGCCTCCACCGGCCTCGCGAAAGGTGAACCGTTGCGCCTCTCCGATCGTTCCGCCCGCGCCGCGCGCGCTCTCGCCAGGGCCGTCTTCTGTTCCCTCGTCTTCGCGCCCTTCGTCGCCGTCTCTTCGTCCGTCGCGCAGGAGGATGGGGTCGTCACCGAAGCGGCGGCCCGGGAAGCCGCGCCGAGCGAGTTCGACCTGCCGGACGCATCGCCGGATGAAGCGTTCGCGGCGCCGCTCGCGGAAGAGGCGGTTCCGGAGAGCGCGCCGGAAGACTTCGAGGTCGTGGGTGACGAGGACACGCCGGACGGGTTCGAGGGACTCGCCGACGAGGACGCGCCGGAGGGGTCAGAGGGACTCGCCGACGAGGACGCGCCCGAGGAGGGCGGAGACGACGAAGCGCTCGCGTTCGATGAGGACGAGTCGTCGACGCCGGTCGCCTTCGACGATCCGAGTGTCGAGGAGATGGTCATCCGATCGACCCGGGCCAGCAAGCCGATCACCGAGGTCTCGCGATCGGCGGTCGTCCTCGAGGGCGAGCGGCTCCAGGTCCTTCTCGATCAGACGACGAGCCTGCAGGAAGTGCTCGGGAAGTCGCTGCCGGGATTGGCGCCGCCGTCGACCGAGGGGAGCGCGGATTCGCTCACCCTTCGCGGTCGGAATCCACTCTTCCTGCTCGACGGCATCCCGATCGCCCCGAACACCAACTTCGGGCGCTTCCTCGACAAGTTCGACCCGCTCACGATCGACCGGATCGAGGTGGTCTATGGACCGACGGCTCTCTACGGCGCCGGGGCGACGGGTGGTGTCGTGCAGTTCTTCACGAAGGAGCCGACCGACCGGACCGTCGAGGTCTCGACGGGCGTCCAGACGCGGATGTTCATCCCGAACGAGAACGCCTTCGACAGCGACGGCATTTCGACCAAGGTCAACCTGAGCGTCAGCAGCAAACCCCTCGATTGGCTCAGCTTCTACGTCTACGGCAGCTACGAGGACGCGCGGGGCGCCTTCCGCTCCGCAGGCGACGTCCTCACGAGCCGCAGCAGCTTCTCCGACGACTTCACGCTCTTCGGCAAGGTGAAGCTCGAACCCTGGGAAGACCAGTCGATCGTCGCGACGGCCAACTTCACGCGTCTGATCGCGACCGATCGACGCTTCGAGTTCGAAGAGATCGACGCCGGGGACGGCACGCGGATCGGCGTGGCCTCCGGCCGACGTTTCACGTACGAGGTCGAGCCGGTCAACGAGTTCGTCTACGCGAGCCTGCAGTATCGACACGAGGATCTCTTCGGCGGGGAGCTCTCCCTGCTCGGCTACTTCTCCGACTCCGAGTTCCTGAACGACGGCAGCGACATCCGCGATCTCGCGATCTTCACCGGATGGCCTCCGCTCTTCCAGTCCGGTCGCGAGAACACGGAGTTCGGCTTTCGCGCCGACTACCAGCGACAGTTCTTCGATCGCTTCGACGTCTCGCTCGGCCTCGACTACAACGACGTGGACAACAAGAGCATCCTCGTCCTCTCGTCCCTGGCCTCCCTCGACAACAACGCGCGCTGGGACGGGCAGGATCCCGACGCGGAACAGACGCCGCCCTACGAGCTGGAGGCGCTCGGAATCTTCGTCCAGACGACGATCGACGTGACCGACGAACTCTCGATCACGGGCGGCGTTCGCTGGGACCGTTTCGAGTTCGACATCGAAGGACCCTACGACGTGATCTTCGCCTTCCCGGGCGACGGTGGACTCCGGCCGGGCGGTGGCGACTTCGCGACCGGGTTCTCCTACAACGTCGGCGCGACCTACCAACTCGACGTCGGCTTCCTCGATTCCGCGACGCTCTTCGCGAACTACTCCCAGGGATTCACGATCCCGTCCCTCGGCTTCTCTGCGAACGAGGTTCCCGCCGGCGTCCCGATCGAAGGCTCGGACCTGATCAATCCGGTCATCACCGACAGCGTGGAGGCGGGCTTCCGGAGCCGGTTCCTCGATTTCCAGCTCGACTTCGCCGCCTATTACTCGACCTCGGACGATCTCGTCACGACGTTCTCCGATATCACGAACACCTTCGACTCGGAACGCGTCCCGATTCGAACCTATGGCGCCGAGCTGACGGCGACCTGGTTCGTGACCGATTCGGTCCGCCTGGATGGTTCCTTCACCTGGGTGGAAGGAGAGCAGGAGGAGAACCCGGGCGGCATCGACGGGCCTGGTGACTTCATCGCGCGCAGCACGCGGGACGTGCCTCCGATCAAGGTCTTCCTGCTCGGACGGTGGGACGTCACGGAGCAGTTCGGCGTGTTCTCCCAGCTGACTTTCGTCGACCGTCGAGAAGACGCGGCCGACGACAGCG
Source organism: Myxococcota bacterium (assembly GCA_039187915.1). Lineage (GTDB taxonomy): Bacteria > Myxococcota_A > UBA9160 > UBA9160 > UBA4427 > UBA4427. The sequence continues at coordinate 2,662 of JBCCZJ010000018.1, read as the reverse complement.
TCGATCCGTTCCCGTCCAACAACTACACGCTGGTCGACATCGGCATGAAGTACGAGTTCGAAGTCGATCGGATGCCGGTGCTCGGCGGCGGCACCGTCTCATTCCAGATCACGAACCTGTTCAACAAGGAACACATCCCGCCGGGCGAGATCACGCTCCTGGCCGGTCGTGTCTCCGCCGGCCTCGGCCGCGCGATGACGCTGACGTACCAGCACACGTTCTAGGAAGAGCGGTGCGCAGGCGGCGTGTGGGACGCGCGCTGGAGACGAGGGCGAAGCGGGGTACGCCTCGCGCACCGGCCCGTAGGCCGGTCATCGCGGAACGCCGGCCGCATGCGCGACCGACGTTCCGCGGGAGCCGTGCGCGCTAGCGGCGGCGCAGACCCGCGAGGCCCAGCACGCCGGCGCCGAGCATCATGGCGAAGCCCGGCTCCGGGAGCGGCGTCAGCATGCCGGTTCCGGTCAGGATCTGGACCAGCGAACCGTCGATCGCGTTCACGCCGAAGCCCGTGATGGTGCCGGCGGCGATGTCGAGATCGATGATGACGGGGAGCGGGACCGGCGGGCCGGTCTGGAAGGAGATCAGCCCCGAGACGAGGTCGCTGTTCGCGTCCGACACGGCCGTGGAGGCGGTCACGAGGAACGGGAAGCTCGACGTCGGATCGACCGCCATCTCGCCCGGCGGCAGCTGGAGCCGGCCGAAGTCCGTCAGCAGGAGCAGGTTGTCCTGGTCCGCCGGATCGGTCGGCACCGTGAGCGTCGTCGGTCCTTCGGTCACGTTCTCGAGCAGACCGAAGAGATCCTGACCGGGCTCGAAGGCGATCGTGCAGATCGACACGCAGGTCGTGATGTTGCCTTCGAAGAGGTAGTCGATGAATCCCGGCGGCGGCGGGATCGACGCGGTCGGGAAAAGGAAGTCGTCGGCCGACATGAACTGGGCGGCACTCGGCAACGGGAACAGGACGGCGAGGGCGATCAGCCAGCCCTTTCGCAGGGAAGACCGGCGTGAAACGGACATGATCAGGAACTCCTTGAGGCGCGTGGATCGGCGAGGGACGTTCGGGGCGCCGCGCGCGAGGCTTCTCGATCGGGTTCGAGGGCTCGACGCGCGCGGAGGGTGCACCGCCCGGCGGACGTAACGCCAGCGCCGCGGAAAGTAACACCTGGTTCACCGCCCTGCAGAGGCCGTTCCACGAAACGAACGATGCCCGCAGGGGAGCCGGAAGCGCCACCGGAGGCAGGCCGTATGCAATCCCTCGTGGAACCTTAGGCGGGCCTAAGGCCTTCGAGGGCACCTCGGGGGTCGCCCGCAGCCTCGGACGGACGGCTGGCCCGGCGCCTCCGGGCGTCGCCGCCGTCCCTAACGCGGCGGTGGTGCCGCGGCGACGGCCCTAACGCAGGCGGGCACGGCCGAGCGCGACGAGCGTCGCGCCTTCGAGGCGGACGTCGATCACGCTGCCGGCCGGCCCCGAGGCGCGCGAAGAGGAGGCTTCGAGGCTGCGGGCGGTCGCTTCGTCGAGCAGGTCGACCTGGGCGGTCCCCGCCAGATCGCCGAGACCGAAGAGGGCAACGTGGGCGCGGGCGCTCAGCTGGACGAAGGCCTCGACCACGTCGCGGTGGAAGATGCCGCCGCGTGCGCGTTCGCGGTTCCGATCGAGGGCCAGCGTGAGTCGTTCGGCCGCCTCGTCGAAGACGACGACCCGCGCTTCGAGCCAGGACTGGGCGCCGCGAAGTCGGTCGACCTCCTTCTGGGCGCGTCGGACGGCGCTCGCGGACGTGCGGGCGCGGGGCGGCGTCGGCTCTCTCGGATCGCTCTGCATCTTCTGGTCGAAGTCGTCGAGCAGCGAACCGAGCACGCGAATCGCGGCCTCGTTCCGCGCGGTGTTCTCGACGGCCGCCGCGTCGAGCTGGATCCCCCGCAGCGTCGAGAAGATCAGACTCGACAGCCCTTCCTGGGCTTCTTCGGGGATCGAGCGGGCGGCGACGAAGCCCTGGATGAGCGCCGACCACTGATCGCGGGAGCGTTCCGTCAGCCCGCCGTATGCCTCGGGGTCCATCGACTCCTCGGCGGCGACCTGGAGATAGAGCCGCACGATCCGGAGGTACTCCGGGCGATTGATCTGTCGCCACGCGCGCTCGAGCAGGGCGGACGGCTGCTCCTTCGCATGGGTGTTCGAGAACATCTGCCCGATCCAGCCCTGCTCGCGCTCTCGGATGACCTCGAAGATCTCCCGGAAGAAGAGCTCCTTCGACTCGAAGTGGTAGACGAGCATGCGCGCGCTCACGCCGATCTCGTCGCCGATCGCGCGGAGGCTCGAATCACTCAGGCCACGTCTGAGCAAGACCTCCGCGGCGGCCGCGAGGATCTCCTCGCGCGTCGAGGGCGCGTCACCGCGCGCCCCCTTCTCGTCACGCCGCTTCGTCCGGTTGCCTGCCATCGGCCGGAGTATCGCACACGTCCGCTTCGAATCGGCGGCCGGCTCTCGTCGGAAAACGACGCGTGCGACGAACGCGTTTCCGATCCGCCCGCGCCCGCGCCCCGCCCACGTCTAGGGGTTCATCACGTACGCGCCGTCGTACGCCCGCACCTGCTCCCAGACCCGGTCGTAGCGCGCGTCGTCGCGGATCGGCTGTTGGATGATCTCACGGCACTTCGCCTGCTG
>JBCCZJ010000017.1:0-24081 GCA_039187915.1 Myxococcota bacterium | reverse complement strand
TTTCGGCGGCGGAAGCGGCCGCGGCCGCGCGCGCCTCCGTCAGCCATTCCACGTCGAGGACCCGCTCGCCCACGCCGTCGACGACGAGCTCGGGATTGCGGGCGTAGTAGTCCCGGGCCGCTTCACGCGCGTTGTCGAAGCGGGCCGCGTCTCCCGCCGACGGATCGCCGAGCAGGAAGGGCACCGCCGCGATCGCGACGACGAAGAGCAGACTCACGAGCGGCGTCTTCTGCAGCCAACCCAATCCGATCGTCTCCCTCGGGATGCCGGACGCCGGACGGAGGACCCCCCGCACGCGCCTGGCTCCTCTGTTCAACGGACGGATCGACGACTCGCCTTAGCGGGAAAGCGTGAGGGCGAACACCGAGTCGCGAGAACGTCGAAGCGACGAAGGGTCGGGCTCCGTTCCTGCCGAAGGCTTGCACCGGGGCTGCACGGGCTTCTCTCGGTCCTGCTGCTCGCGGCGCTCGGGTGCTCGACGGAGGAAACCGTGGAGCCGACCCGCCCGGCGAACCCCGAGGCCGGGTCGGTGGATCGACCGATCCTCGAGGCCGCGCCCTGGTTCACCCCGCCGGCGGACTGGGAGGCACAGCACCCGACGCTCTCCCCCAACGCGCAGCTCGAGACCCACTTCCTGCTCCTCGCCGAGCAGGCGGCCCCGCGCCATCCCGGCGACGGGGACGGGCGGGCCTGGCTCGAACGCGTGGAGCCGGTCGGCCCCGCGGCGTTGCAGTCGACGCGCGCCTGGCGGCGCGGCGCCGACGCCCCGCCGAAGCCGACGCTCCCCGCGGCGAGCTTCCACCGCTTCGCGTTCGTCTTCGAGGCGGGCCCGCACGGCGTCGCGGAAGGAGGCTTCCTCCATCCGACCGCGGAGCCCTTCTGGGACTGGAGCCCGGTGCAGACGCGAGCGCCCGAGGCTCCGGGCTACACGACCGCCGAAGTGATCCGGGGCGAGGCGGCGCTCGTCTCCGATGCGCGCGGACTGGGCTTCGTCGTCGAAGGTGCACCGCTGCGTCCGGGCGACCGGGTCCGCTTCGTCTACGGTGCCGGGACGCCGGGCGCCCGGGTCGATCGCTACGCGGAGCGGGACGCTCGGATCCTGGTGGCGGTCGACGCGGACGGCGACGGTGTGCGCGGCTTCATCGACGACGACCCGCGCCTCGACGTCGGGCCCCGCCCCGCGCGCCTCCTCGTGGCCTTCGGACCCGCCGAGCTCGCCCCGGGCGATTCGCTCCGGCTGCGGATCGCCCTGCTCGATGGCCAGGGGAATCGTTCGGATCGGATCGACGCGGCGACGCCGCCGGGTCGGGGCCTTCCCGCGCCGCTCTCGTTCGAGATCGACGTGCTGCCGGGATCGACGATCGACGTCGGCGCGCCGCGTACGATCCAGGTCGAAGCCTGGCGCGACGGCAGCGCCGTCGTGGACTTCGGCCCGATCCCGACGGAGGGCGTGCTCCGTCTCGGCGTGCGCGGCCGAGGCCGGCTCGACGGTTTCGCCGCCCGCGTGAACCCGATCGTCGTCCGCCGAGCCGCGCAGCGCCTCGTCTGGGGCGACCTCCACGGTCACACCCAGCGCTCCGACGGGACCGGGCGGCCGGACGACTACTTGCGCTACGCGAGAGAAGTCGCCGGCCTGGACGTGGTCGCGCTGACCGATCACGACCATTTCGGGACCCATCCCCTCGCTCTCGACCCCGAGGCCACCCGCGCGGTCTTCGAAGCGACCGACGCGGCAGACGAGGTGGATCACTTCGTGACGCTCCCGGGATACGAATGGACGAGTTGGATCCACGGCCACCGACACGTCCTCTACTTCGATCCGCCCGGCGCCGAGCCCCGGCCCGAGATCTTCTCCGCGATCGATCTGGCCAGCGACCGACCGGACGAGCTCTGGGCGGCGCTCCGCGGCCGCAACGCCCTGACCTTCGCGCACCACTCCGCGGGCGACCCGGTCGCGGTCGACTGGCGGTTCCAGCCGGACCCGGAGCTCGAGCCGGTCACGGAGATCGCCTCGGTGCACGGACAGAGCGAGTCGAGGGAGATGCCGCGCGCCGTGGCGGGAGGGATCCCGGGCTGGTTCGTGCTCGACACGCTCCGCGCGGGCTACCGCTTCGGCTTCGTCGGCAGCGGGGACTCCCACGATGGTCACCCGGGTCTCGCGGAGGTCGCGGGGGGACACGGCGGCCTCGCCGGCCTCTTCGTCGAGCGCCTCGATCGCGCCGGGGTCAAGGACACGCTCCGCCGCCGGCGAACCTTCGCCACCAACGGCATCCGGCCCTTCTTCTCGGTCACGCTGGACGACGTCTTCATGGGCGGGACGTTCGAAGCGACCGGAAAGGAGCACCGGCTTCGTGTCCGCTACGAAGCGACGGATCCGATCGAAGCGATCGAGCTCGTGCGGAGCGGCCGGGTCGCGCGACTCGAGCCGGCCGAACCCCTGCGCGTCGACCTCGAGCGGACGATCCCCGCGCTCCAGCCCGGCGAGTTCCACTACGTGCGCATCCGTCAGGAGAACGGGGGCAACGCGTGGTCGAGCCCGATCTACGTGGACGCGGCGCGCTAGGCGCGCGGAGCGGATCGACCTCGGGCGCTAGAGCCGGAAGCGATCGATCTCCTGCTCGAGGCCCTCGGCGTGCGCGGCGAGATCGGCGACGGTCTCCGCCGTCTCCGCCGTCCGGTGGGTCGTCTGCAGCGTGACCTCGCGGAAGACCGCGAGGGCCTCCTGGATCTGATCCGCCTGCTTGCTCTGGTCCTTCGTCTCGACCGAGATCTCCTTGATCTTGGCCGCGACGATCTCGACGGACTGCGTGATCAGGCTCGACTCGCGACGCTGTTCCTGCGCCGAGTTCTTGACCTCGAGGCCGAGGTGACGCATCTGCTCGACGGCACGGGTGATCTCGGCGCTCGCGCTGTCCTGCTCGTGAGTGCCGCGGTTCAGCTGGGTCGCGGTCTCCTTGACCTGGTTCATCGCCACGCCGACCTGATCGATGTCCGCGGCCTGGCTCCGGGTCGCCTCGACGATTTCCTTCGCCCAGCGCGTGGACTGCTGCGTGCTCTCGCCGATCTCCCGCAGGATCCGACCGGCCGTATTCGAGAGCTCGACGCCGCGCTCGACGCGGGTCGCCCCCTGCTCCATGGCCGCGACCGCACTGTGGACGCCGCCTTGGACGGAGTCGATCAGCTCGGCGATCTCGCGCGTGCTCGACGCGGTGCGCTCGGCGAGGCTGCGAACCTCTTCGGCGACGACCGAGAAGGCGCGACCGTGCTCGCCCGCCTGGGAGGAGATGATCGCGGCGTTCAGCGCGAGCAGGTTCGTCTGCTCGACGACCGACTCGATCACCTTGACGACGGCGCCGATCGACTCGCTCTTCTCGGAGAGGCTCCCGATGATCGACTCGATGCCCTTGAAGGAGTCCTGGATCTCGACCATGCCCTCGACGGTCTCGTGGACCGCGGACATCCCCTGCTCGGCCTTCGTCTGAGTCTGGTCCGAGAGCGCGTGACTCTCGTTCGCGTTCGACTCCACGCTCCGGACCGAGCCCGAGAGCAGCTCAAGGGCCTGGGCCGTCGACTCCGTGGACTGGTTCAGCGTGTCGGCGCTCCGCGCGATCTCGCGGATCCCGCTCGTCATCTCGACGACGCTCGACGAGGTGGTCTCGATGATCTCCGAGAGCTCGTCGATGTGGGTCGCGGTCTCGGCGATCGAGGAGTCCATCTCGATGGCGGCGCTCGACGTCTCGATCGCGGTCTCGGAGAGCGCCTCGACGTTGTCGTTGACGGTGTGCATCGAGGCCACGATCGAGCCGACGGATTCGGTGGTCGACTCGACCGCCTCTTCCTGGCGCTGCGCCTCTTCGCGCATGGCCCGGCTGGCGGCCGTGAGCTTCCCCATGGCATCGGCGACGTAGCGCGTGTTCTCGCCGACCTGGGAGACCAGGCCGCGCAGACTGTCGACCATCGCGTTGAAGGCGAGCGCGAGCACGCCGGTCTCGTCGTCGGAGCCGACGTGGACCTGGGTCGAGAGATCGCCCTCGGCCATGGAAGCCGCGCCCTGGACGAGCTGCTCGAGGGGCGTCGCGATCGTCTGCTGGAGTCGGGCCGCACCCCACCAGCAGAGGAAGAGCGAGATCAGCAGGACGCCCACGACGATCGCGAGCGACGTGAAGAGAAAGGCCTGGACCTGCTTGGTGTCGGAGCGGAGGAAGACCGTCCCGATCTGTTCGTCGCCCATCTGGATCTTCGAGGCGAGGTCGATGTGCCTGCGGGTCCAGGTCGGCTCGAAGGAGAGCTCAAGCGGCGCGCGGAAGCCTTGAACGTCGGCGCGAACGTACTGGGCGAACATCCGGCCCTCGCCGTCGTAGACGATCGCCGCTTCGATCGACTCCACGGCCTTGAGCGCGCGGAGCGTTTCCGTCGCGGCCTGATCGTCGTCGAAGAGGAGCGACGCCTCGGAGTTCGCGCCGGTCACGCGAGCGAGGACGCGGAGGTTCTCATCCATGTCCTGGCGGAACTGGATGAACGCCGTCGAGAAGAGCGCGCCCGCGGTCAGCACCAGAGCGAGCCCGGTCGTGACGAAGAAACCGCGACGAATCCGTCGCTGGATCGAATCGGTCCCGACGCGTCGAGCGCCCATCTCGCCGCCCTCCGTCACGGATGAGGCCTGCCCGTCCTGCGCATCGTGAATGCCCATCCCCGGACTCCTATTCCACGACCTTGGCGAGGCGGAGCAGGCGCGAGCTGATCTTCAGCCCCGCACGCTTCGCGGCTCCCGGGTTGATCTCGAAACGAACCTTGTTGTCCACGCGAATGAAGTTCGCGATCCCACCCGCGTTCGCGAATCCCTCGCGATCGGCGACGGTGAAGACGTTTCCGCCGGAGACGCTCGAAGCCACCGCATCGGAGCCGGCGGTGATGCCCTCGCCGACGTAGAGGATGTGGCAGCCGTTCGCGTCCTCGAGGCGGATGCCGGGCACGACCTGGACGGCGCGATCTCCCACGCTCTTGCCCCCGACGGCCTGCGACACGATGCTCGCGAAGTCGTCGGCGCCGGCCATGCAGATGCGGACCGGCGACTTCGATCCCCGGAACGCGGCGTCGGGCCACTCGACGTAGCGGGCGAAGTTGAAGAGGAATGCCGCCTTGATCTGGTCTTCCGATTGCGCGCGCGCGGGCGCGACCCACGTCCCGGCGAAGAGCAGAACGAGCGCGAGGCCGATCGATGCTCTTCGGGCGGGGACCTTCGCAGGTCGCATGTTGGGCTTCGCTCGAAGCACGCGCGGGACTCCAATCGAGAGGCGGGGAAGCTGCTCGGTCCCGTCATCGGCAGTCCCCTCGTGAAACCCAAGACTCGTCGTGCGAATCTCGGAAGGCCGTGGGGCCTAACCCCCATTTCCGACCGGTCGTGTCGTCAGGCCTTCTCCTGATGCCGCGCGTGACGGTCTTGATGCCCGTGTGGAACGCGGAGAGGACCCTCGAGACGGCGCTGCGCAGCGTGCAGCGACAGACCGAGACCGACTTCGAGTGCGTCGTGGTCGACGACGGCTCGATCGATCGTTCGGCGTCGATCGCCGCCGACTTCGCGCGCGCCGACCGGCGCTTCCGCGTGCTCGACCGCCCGCACAAGGGGATCGTCGCCAGTCTGGAGGCTGGACTCGACGCCGCGCGAAGCCCGCTCGTCGCGCGCCTCGACGCCGACGACTGGATGCGTCGGGATCGCCTCGCGAAACAGGCCTCGCTGCTCGCCGCCGACCCGACGCTCCAGGCCGTCGGCGGCGGCGTCCGAATCTTTCCGCGGAAGGGCCTTCGAGACGGACGGCGCGCCTACGAACGATGGCTGAACGCGCTCGACTCCCCGGCTCGCATCTGGCGCGAGCGCTTCATCGAGTGTCCCGTCGCCCACCCGGCCCTCATGATCCGCCACGAACGTCTCACTGCGCTTCGCTATCGCGATCGCGGCTGGCCCGAGGACTACGACCTCTTGCTCCGCTTGCTTCGCGACGGTCCGGTCGTCGGCGCGGTTCCGGAGCGGATCCTCGGATGGCGCGATCTCCCGACGCGACTCTCTCGGACGGACCCACGCTGCAGCCAGGGCCGGTTCACGGCATGCCGCGCCTGGCACCTCTCTCGGGATTTCCTGGCCGACGCGCCCGCGTACCTCCTCTGGGGACACGGAGCGACCGGCAAGGCGCTGCGTCGCGAGCTCGAGGCGCTCGGGCATCTTCCGAACGCGATCGTCGAGGTGCATCCCGGTCGGCTCGGTAACGAGATCGCGGGCGCCCCCGTAGTCCCGATCGATGTCCTCGAAAGACGACCGCCCTACCCGCTCGTGGTTTCAGTCGCAGGATCGACCCCGCGTGGGGAGATCCGGGCACGCCTCGCGACGTACGGGTTTCGCGAAGGCATCGACTACGTCTGCGCCGCCTGAGCGCCACCAGACGTTCGTCTTCGAGATTCACGCAGATCGACGCGCCGCCGCCGCGCGTGACGCCGCACACCTTCGGCGGCGGCGCGTTCGATCTGACGCGTCGTTAGCGTTCGCAGCCGGCCCGATCGTCCGTGGCCGTGACCTTTTGCGCTCGACCCGTATTCGATTTCCGAGGTACCAACTGATCGAAGCACCCGTGCTGGCCAGCGAGCGCAACGAGCGACGCGCTTCGCAGGCAAGGAGTCGATGATGGACGACACGCTCGATCCCACCGCCGAGAGCACCCCGGCCCCCCGCATCGAGTCGGACGGTCCGTCCGGTCCGACGCCCGCCCGCGTGCTCGAACTCGTCCGCCCCTTCGACCCGGTCGGCGCCGAGGCCGAGGATCAGTACGATGCCGTCGTCCGTCGCGTGAATCGCGTTCGCGCCCGACGCACGCGACTCACCCGCGAGTTCGAGCGACTCGAGCTCCCCTTCGTGGAAGGCGAACCGAAGGTGCTGTCCGGACCGCGGCGCGGCGAACCGCTCTCCGCGCCGGGTCGCAAGCGCCGCCTCGCCCGACTCGTCGAAGTCGGCGCCGACCTGCGCGCCGCACAAGAAGAGGAGCGCTTCGCGGTCGCCGAGCTCGACCGCATGAACCGCGCTCTCGACCGCTGGGCCCGGGAGACCTACGGGCTCTGAGCCGCTCTTCGTTGGCGGGTTCGCCTGCGCCCCGCGGCACGCGAGCCGTCCGCGCGTCTAGAACTCGGCGGAGCCCGGCGTGCGCGGGAACGGGATCACGTCGCGAATGTTCGCCATGCCCGTGATGAACTGGACGATCCGTTCGAAGCCCAGCCCGAAGCCCGCATGGGGCACGGAACCGAAGCGACGGAGGTCGAGATACCACCAGTAGTCGTCGGGATCGAGCCCCTGCGCCCGGATGGTCGCTTCGAGGACGTCGGCACGGTGTTCGCGCTGGGAACCCCCGATGATCTCGCCGACACCGCCGACGAGTACGTCCATCGCGGCGACCGTCTCCTCGTCGTCGTTGCGATACATGTAGAAGGCCTTGATGTCCTTCGGCCAGTCGGTCACGACGACCGGACAACCCGTGTGCTTCTCCGTCAGGTAGCGCTCGTGCTCGCTCTGCAGGTCGAGTCCGAAGCCGACCGGGAACTCGAACGACTCGCCGCCATCGCGGGCCTTCTCGAGGATCGCGACGGCTTCGCGGTACGGAATCCGCTCGAAGGGCCGCTCGATCACCGTCTTCATCCGCTCGATCGCCTGACCTTCGATCCGCTTCTCGAAGAAGGCCATGTCGTCCTCGCAGCGATCGAGGACGTCCTGGAACACGGACTTCAGGAAGCGCTCCGAGAGATCCGCCAGGTCGTCGAGGTCGTAGAAGGCGGCCTCGGGCTCGACCATCCAGAACTCCGCGAGATGGCGGGCGGTGTTCGAGTTCTCGGCCCGGAAGGTCGGACCGAACGTGTAGACGCGCGACATCGCCAGAGCGCCGATCTCGCCTTCGAGCTGTCCCGAGACGGTCAGGAAGGCCGGGCGCGAGAAGAAGTCCTGCGCATCGTCCACCCGCCCTTCTTCGTCCCGCGGTGGATCCCCGAGCGGCAGCGTCGTCACGCGGAACATCTCGCCCGCGCCCTCGGCGTCGCTGGCCGTGATGATCGGCGTGTGGAGATAGAAGAATTCCTCCCGCTGGAAGAACTCGTGGATCGCCATCGAGGCGGCGTTCCGGACCCGCAGCACCGCGCCGATCGTGTTCGTCCGAGGCCGGAGATGGGCGATCGTGCGCAGGAACTCGAAGCTGTGACGCTTCTTCTGGAGCGGATAGTCCTCGCCCGCATCGCCGACGAGCTCGACCTCGGCTGCCTTCAGCTCGAAGCGCTGTCCCTTCGCCGGAGAGTCGACGAGCTCACCGCGAGCCACGACGGAGCAACCCGTCGAGAGCTGCTTCACGACCGCCTCGTAGCCCTGGGTGTCCGGGTTCGCGACGACCTGGAGCCCGTCCATGCAGGAGCCGTCGGAGACGTCGAGGAAGGATACGCCCTTGCCGTGGCGGACGGTGCGGAGCCAGCCGCGCACGATGGCCTCGCCTCCGGCCGCCTCGCGGCGGAGCATGCTTCGAATCGACTCGCTGGACGACATGACGGACCCCCCGGTAGGGAGAGTACCGCCGGAGTGCCGGGGCCCGCTATCGTGCGCGCATCGCAGGAGAGGACGGACGCGGTCCGCGCGGGTGATGGCGAAGATCAACTGGTTCCCGGGACACATGAATCGCGCGCGCCGGGAGATCGGCGACGCGATCCGGAAGAGCGACGTGGTCGTCGAGCTCGTCGACGCTCGGCTCCCGCTGTCCAGCCGGAACCCGATGCTGGAAGAGCTGGCCAGCGAAAAGCCGGTCCTCACCCTCTTCACGAAGTCCGACCTGGCCGACCCGGACGCGACGGACGCCTGGCTCGAAGCCTGGAAGGGACCGCGGCCCCTCGCTCTCGTGATGAGCGAACGGCGGAGCGTGGCGAAGATCCCGGAACGTTGTCGCGCGCTCGCGCCCCATCGCGGCGGCCCCGGGCGCACGCTCAAGATCCTGGTCGTCGGGATCCCGAACGTCGGCAAGTCGACGCTCATCAACACGCTGACGGGGAAGCGCGTCGCGAAGGTCGGCGACCGACCGGCGGTCACCCGCCGCGCTCAGCGGGTCGAGCTCGACCACGACCTCTCGATCTTCGATTCGCCGGGCGTGCTCTGGCCGCGCCTCGACGACCAGGAGGGTGCGCGCCGTCTCGCGGCCAGCGGGGCGGTCGGCGAGAACGCGTTCGAGCTGATCGACGTCGCGGGCTGGGCGGTCTGCTTCGTCGCCACGACCTACCCGGCCCTTCTCGAGCAACGCTTCGACCTCGAAGAAGGCGTGGCCGAGATCCTCGCCCGCACCTCGCCGGATCCGACCGACGCGACCCGGGCGGTCGAGCTGCTCGAAGCGGTCGGAAGACGACGGGGCGCGCTCCGCTCGGGCGGGCACGTCGATCTCGATCGCGCGGCGGACGTCTTCCTCCGGGATCTGCGTGCGGCGAAGATCGGGCGGATCAGCTTCGAACGGCCCGCCGGCGACGCCACCTAACGCCGAAGGGTCTCCGGCGCTTCGAGCTCCTCTACGAGCTGGACGTAGGCGCGGTGGCGGCGCGCATCGATCTCGCCCGCTTCGAGGGCGGCGAGCACGCCGCAGCCGGGCTCCGTCCGATGGAGACAGTCGCGGAAGCGGCAGCCTGCGGCCCCTGCCGACTCGAGCCCGGGGAAACCCGCGGCCGCCTCGAAGGGCTCGACGTCGACGGCGATGAAATCCTTGAAGCCGGCGGTGTCGACCAGGAAGCCGCCGCCGTCCAGCGCGTGGAGCGTCGCGGTCGTGGTGGTGTGGGTGCCCTTGCCGCTCCCGCGGTTGAGCGCGCCCACCCGCAGGTCGAGGTCGGGCACGAGCGCGTTCAGCAGCGAGCTCTTGCCGACGCCCGAAGGACCGACGAAGGCCCCGAGCCGACCGCCGGCGAGGAGCGCGGGGATCGCGGCCAGGCCTTCGCCCCGCTCGGCCGAGACGCGGAAGACCGGACCGGACGCCGAGTAGATCTCTTCGAGCCGCGCTCCGAGCGCGCCGCCTTCGTCGAGATCGATCTTGTTGAGCACGAGGAAGGGCTCGATCCCGGCGGCGCGTGCGATCACGAAACCGCGATCGATGTAGCCGGGCGGTTCTCGCGGCTCGACGGCGACGACGATTCCGAGCCAGTCGAGGTTCGTCGCGATCGTGCGCTCGCGCCCGCGCGGATCGCGGCGCCGCAGCACCCCGTGGGCGGGCTCGACGGCGAGCCGGTCGCCGTCGACGCGCACGCGATCGCCGACGACGGCCCTCTGTTCGGGCTGCAGCCAGATCTGTCGCTCGGCGCCGTCTTCGGCTCGGACGAGCACCGCCACGCCGTGGTGGGCGACGACGACACCGTGCGTCCCGCCGTCGAAGTCCGGCTCCGACGACGGCGTCTCCTCGCTGCGCCTGCGGCGCGCGGGCTTCTTCCGGCGTCCCCCGGCCATCAGTCGATCCAGATCCTCTCGGCGAGCCCCGACTCGCGCACGATGCGCCGCGCCATCATGGCACGGATCGCGTCGACGGACGCGAACACGCGGATCGCCTGCCGCGCGCGCGTCACCCCGGTATAGAAGAGCTCCCGGGTCATGATCGGCGACGACCGATCGCCGAGCACGAGGTCCACTTCGTCGAACTCCGATCCCTGGCTCTTGTGCACGCTCATCGCGACGGCGCTCTCGTGGTTCGGCAGTCGGCCGGCCGAGAGGGAGCGGACGCCGCCGTGACCGTCCGGGAAGAGCGCGCGCAGGCCGCTCGTCGTCTCGTCGATCAGCCCGATGTCCCCGTTCCAGAGGTCCTGGTCCGGTGCGTTCCGGGTGACGAGGAGCATCCGCCCGCGCCACCAGCCGGCGCGCGTCGTCGTCGCGTGGACGGCCGCCGCCGCTTCGTCGAGCCGCGCGCCGAGGATCGCAGCGCCGAGGGGGCCGCGGCGATGGGCGCAGAGCACGCGGTGCCGACCGAGGCGCGCGAGCTTTTCGACCGGGTCGTCGACCTCGGCGACGGCGCGATGCATCGCCTCCGCGCGGGCCACGACCCGCGCAGCGACCTCGTCGGGACGCGCGGCGTCGAAGCGCGAGACGTCGGGCTGCTCCGGGTCGTCGAGGAGCGCGAGCACCCGGTCCACGTCGCCCTCGCGGATCGCCGAGGCGAGCCGTCCGATTCCGCCTTCCGCGTCGAAGCGATGGCTCCTCGTGAGACGCACGAGGGAACGCGTGAGCGGACCGCGCCGCGCGCCCGGCGCGCTCAGCTCGTGGAGCACGGCGCCGGACTCGACGCTCGCGAGCTGATCCGCGTCGCCCAACAGCAGCACGCGAGGCACGTCGACGCATGCGTCGAAGAGCCGCTTCATCATCGACAGATCGACCATCGAGGCCTCATCGACGACGACCACGTCCGCATCGAGACGCACGTCGGGCGGACGTCCGAAGCGATCGAGGCGCGATTGTCCGATCAGCGCGCGCTGGATCGTGCCGGCCTGCTCCGGCAGCGCCTCGATCACGTCCGGCGCCGCTTCCACCCGCTCGCGCCCCCGGGCGAAGGCGCCGGACATCGCCGCCGCCGCTTTGCCCGTCGGCGCGAGAAGCCGAACGCGGGGTGCGGGCTCGCCGCGCGAAATGGCGCCCTCGACGAGGGCCGCGATCAAGCGGACGACGAGCGTCGTCTTCCCGGTCCCGGGTCCACCGGTCACGATCGCGAGCGGACGCGTCAGGCCCACGCGCAGCGCCTCGGCCGACGCGGGATCGTCCTCTCCGGCGAGGCGCGCGACGACGTCGTCGGTCCAGCCGGCGTCGAGCTCGAAATCCGGGGCCGAGGCACGGACCCGAAGATGCCCCGCGAGTCCGACCTCGGCCTCGAATTCCCGCGCGAGATACAAACGATCGGCGCGATCGAGGACGAAGGGTCGCGGTTCGCCCTCCCGTCCCTCGCGCATGACGAGCGAACTCTCCGCAATCGCCTCGAGCCACGCGTCCACGTCGTCGTGGGTCTGGAGAACCGACTCGATGCGAACTTCATCGCCCTGCTCGGACACGAGCCCGTCTCGGGCGAGGCCTCGCAGATCGGCGCAGACGTGCCCCCTGGCCTGCTGATGGCAGACGACCGCGGCAGCCCAACGAATGGCGTCGTCCGCTTCGGCGTAGAGGGCGCACAGCCTCCGCGAGAACTGTTCGTCGAGCGCGGTGAGGACACCGGCCGCGCGCATGCGCGTCAATACGTCCCGCGCGTCGCGTCCCTCGGGCGGCCCGCCCGCGCTGCTCGTGCTGTCGCCCGCGTTCGTGTCGGCGAAGAGATCGAGCGTCATGCCGCGCGTTCCCCCGGCGCGAGGCCGAGCAGCGTGGCCACACCCGCGACGATCTCGCGCGGCGGGCGATCGTGGAAGACCCCGCAGAGGGGCGCGTGCTCGGGCGCGAAGCCGCGCAGGAAGAGATAGTAGATCCCGCCGAAGTGTTCGTCGTAGTCGTAGCCTTCGACGCAGCTCGAGAGGTGGCGATCGAGGGCCACCGTGTAGAGGAGATACTGCAGGACGTAGTCGTGATGGATCATCGGCTCGACGAGCGCGTCGGGCAGATAGTCCGCCTGACGCGCGCCGAGATGGTTCGACTTGTAGTCGGCCAGGCAATAGCGGTCACCGTCGAAGAAGACCGCATCGATGAAGCCGCGCAGGAACCCACGAAGCGCGGGAAAGCCCAGCCGAGCGGCGTGGGGCGCATAACGCCGAAGGGGCGACCCCTCCGGCGCTCGTTGCAGGACCGACGCGAGGCCGTCGGGCGTGAAGCCCGCCCCCGGCGTCGACAGCGTGAACTCCATCTCCGGCAACAGAGCGCCTTCGGCGAGATCGGCGAGTCGGAACGAAGCGGGCTCGCGCCGGATCGGCGTCGTCGCGACGGCCTCGACGACCCCGAGCGCGGTCGCGACGAGGTCCTCGTCCATGCCGCTGGCGGTGAGGAGTCGGAGGACCTCTTCGCGATGCGGCTCGGTCCCGTTCGCCGCGACGGTCGGGAAGTCCACGAGCTCGAGCACCGAATGCAGGAGCGTCCCCGCGTCCGCGCCGCGAGGAAAAAGATGCAGATCGCGCGCGAGATCCGGCGCGTCCTCGAGCCGCGCCTCCTCTTCCGCGACGTCCACCGAGGCGTCGACATCGCGACCCGTGACGTCACTGCCGACCAGCGGCAGGACCGTACTCGACCCTTCGCGCGTGAGCGCCGTGAAGCTCGTGGTCCGGGTGGCGGCGGGGAGCGAGGCCGGCGGCACCGGAGCGTGGATCGGCGCCACTTCCTGCACGCGCCCCGACCAGGGCGAACTCGGGGAGAGATCCATGGTCTCGACCGACACGGATGCGCCGTCGGACTGGCCGATCGCCTCGAAGGCCGACACCCACTGGTCGTCGGTCCACTTCCTGATCTCGGTCTCCGACTCGGTCGCCCCTTCGAGCAGCGAGGCGATGGGCGTCTTCGGAGCCTTCGGGAATGCGCCCCAACTGAGGACGCATTCGTGCCGCGCGCGGGTCAGCCCGACGTAGAGCAGGCGCAGTTCCTCCGAGAAGGTCTCCGCCTTCGCGACGGCCTTGCTCGCGTCGGTGCAAGCGAGGTCGAAGCTTCGCGTGCGGGTCTTCTCGTCGTGAAAACGCACCGGCGGCTTGCCTTGCGCATTCCGGGCGTCCGGATCCTCCCACAGGAAGGGCAGGTAGACGATCGGATACTCGAGGCCCTTGCTCCCATGGAGCGTCACGAGCTGGACGGCGCGGTCGTCGCGCTCCAGCCGAAGGAGCGAGGCGTCGCCCCCGAAGATCGACCGGGCCTCCGGAGACGCGATCGCGCGATCGAGGGCCGCGACGAGACCGCCGCGGGAAGGCCGGCCCTCGCTGGCGTGACGCTGGAGCAGCTCGGCCAGATGGAGCCAATTCGTGATCCGACGCTCGCCGTCGCGGTAGGCGAGCAATCGCTCGGTCACGCCCTCGCGCCGCCGCCAGGTTTCGAAGGCCCGACCGAAGTCGAACTGCGTCCAGAGCCGACCGTATTCCGCGTACGCCTCGGAGAGCTCCGCCAGATCGGGCGAATCGTCGCGGAGCGCCGCGATCCGCGCGGCATCCGCACCGTGGGCCCCGGTCGAAACCGCCCCCCGCAGCCGCGCCGGATCCGTCGGGTGGAGCATCGCCTGCAGGACGCTCGACAGCTCCCAGGCCTCCCGCGACTCGAAGACGTCGGCCTCCCCCTGATCGACGCACGGAATCGACAGCGCCTCGAGCGCCTCTCGCATCAACTTGATCTCGGACTTCTTGCGACAGAGGATCGCGACGTCCGACGGCGCGAGGCGCTCGCCCTTCACCGTCGCGCCCGAGTCGAGACGGCGCGCGAGATCGTTCGCGACCGCCCGGACGCCGAGGGTTCGCCCGAAACGGACGTCGAGCAGCTGACTCGGATCGATCTCCTGCCCCGTCGCGGGCTGAATCGACTCGCGTTCGAGGAACAGGACGCGGAACGCGCCGCCGGAGCGGGCCCCGGGTTCGAAGACCGGCGTGAATCCTTGCCGCGCAGCGACCGGCGCGAAGTCGATCCGCTCCACCTGGAAGGGGTCCGTCGGTCGTGCGAAGAGCGCGTTCACCGAGGCGATCAGCCCGGGATCCGACCGGTAGTTGCGTTCGAGGCCGTAGACCGCCTCCCCGGCATCCGCGTGGGCGGACAGGTAGGTGTACACGTCGGCTCCGCGGAACGAGTAGATCGCCTGCTTGGGATCGCCGATCAGCACCAGCCCGAGACCGGCGTCCGCCGGCGCCTCGTGCCAGACCCGTCGGAACACGTCGTACTGGACCGGATCGGTGTCCTGGAACTCGTCGATCAGCGCGATCCGATAGCGCTCGCGAAGCAGCGCCGTGAGCCGCTTGCCGCCGTCGCCGCGCAGCGCGCGACGGACCTCGCTCAGGAGATCGTCGAAGAAGTAGAGATGGCGCTCGTCGCGGCGCCGTCGGGCCTCTTCGCGCGCGAGTTCGACGAAGCGCCGACGGAGTTCGAGCGCCCTCGCCTCTCGGAGCGTTTCGAGGCTTTCGGTCTGCGCCCAGACCGCGTCGAACTCGGCGACGACCGGATGAAGGATCGGGTCCTGCCCCTTGTTCGTCTTCTCTGCGAGCCCTTCGGTCGTGAATCGTCGGAAGATGTCCTTCGCGAGCTCGATCGCCGAGACCGCGCCGTCGTCGCCCCCCGCGTCTTCGATCCGCTGCGCGGCGCGATCGAGGGCCGGCATGAACTTCCCGTCGATCTGCTTCGGCTTCAGGCTGCCCTGGTTCATCCGACCGGGCCGCAGGAGTTCCTGCCGGAGTTCGTCGCGCCCGGCGCGCCAGGCCGTCGCCCACACGCGGCGCGCGGCGGCGGCTTCGGCGACGAGCGGCGCGCGCTCGCGTTCGGCCTCGACGTCGCGTGCCGGCAGGAGCGGCATGTCGTCGTCGGCGCCGAGCTTCACGAGGACGTTCTTGTAGAGCAGGTCCGGCGCGAAGCCCCACTTCTTCCCCGCCCCGTCGATCAGCCAGCGGACCATCGCCGGATCTTCCTCGGCGACGATCCTTCGGAAGAGATCGTGGGCGAGGGTCAGCTCGATGGGCTTCGACTTCTCGACGAGCTCGGCGTCGAAGGGCATCCCGCTCTCGAAGGCATTCTCCTGGAGCGTGCGCTGACAGAAGCCGTGAATCGTGAAGATCGCGGCCTCGTCGAAGTTGGACAGCGCCCGGAGAAGCGAGTCGCCGTCGGGATCCGCCGCGGCCTGCGCGGCGAGCGCGCGCAGCCGCGCCTCCGTCTCCGGATCGTCACCCGGGTCTTCCTTCGCTTCGGCCCGTTCGCGGGCGGCGAGCACGTCGAGGATCCGCTCGCGCACGCGCTCACGCAGCTCCGCCGTCGCCGCGTTCGTGTACGTGACGACGAGAATCTCGCGCGGCTGCAGGCGATGCTCGACGAGGAGTCGGACGTAGAGGGTCGTCAGGGTGTAGGTCTTACCGGTGCCGGCGCTCGCCTCGATGAGCGAGGTGCCGGAGAGGGGCAGCGTCCACGGATCGAGCGGATTCACGAGGCGTGGCCCTTCCGGGCCGCGAGCAGCGGCGAGTAGATCGCCAGCGCGAGCTCCGCGAAGTCGACGCCTTCGACGCCGGGCACGGCTTCGGAGAGCGGCGCCCGCCCCTCCCAGAGACGGATCGTCTCGAGTTCGCGCTCCGATTCCGGTCGCGAGCCGGAGCCCTTCGCGCTGCTCCCGAGGAACTCGAGGTTCGCCGAACGACGCGCCTGATCGCGATCGTGCTGCGCGCCCTGGGCGTAGGCCCGTGAGGTCTCCGGGAAGAACGGCAACGGGCCGTCTCCGGACGCGAGCGCCCAGGCGAGCAACCGCGCCAACTCGTCTCGGGCCCCCTCGACCGGGCCGAACTCGATCACCTGCCGCGCGTCCTTGTCCCCTTCCGCGGGGCGACCCACGAGGAAGGTGCGTGGCGCGAGATCGGTGCCCTCTTCCACGAGCGCGCAGAGGAAGACGTGGCGGATCCACTCCTCGAGCTCGCTTCGCCGCCCGAGCTTCGAGAATTGCGCCAACACCCGGCCTTCCGGCGTGAGACGATCGAGCCAACCGCTCAATCGGACGACGGCACCCGACGCCAGCGGAACGTCGAGACGACCCTCGAAGTCGGGCAGCGACCCGACGCTTCGACGGTGCTCGACGAGCCGGACGAGTTCGAGCACCTGCGCATGGATGCTGCGCACCGTCGAGATCCCGGCGACCCCGCGCGGCGTCGAGGGCAACGCGACGAGTCCTTCGAGGGCGGCTTCCGGGGCGACGCCCTCTTCCATCGCCTCGAGGAGCGCGCTGCCGAGCCGCCACCGTTCGAGTCCGTCGAGGGTGAACGGGTCGAGCTCGTCGACGACGTCCTCTTCGCGGGGCAGGCGGACATGGAGCCGGTCGCGAAGGAAACTTCGACTGGCGCGCGTGATCCGCGAGATCAGCCCTTCGAGGGGCAGCGCCGCCACGGGCTCGGGCGCATCCGCTTCGTCGATCGGCGCGTCCAGGAAGCGACGCGTCGGCCCGCCACCGGCGGCCAGCGCTTCGCGCCGCGCGCGCGCGCCGGCGTAGGCGTCGGGATCGACGGCGCGGAGACCGGGGCCCTCCTTCCCCTCGAAGTAGGTCGGGCTGAATCCGTGGAGCGCGTGGGAGACGACGAGCTGCTCGGCGAGGTCGCCTCCCTCCTCGATCTCGAAGGTCTGTTCGAGGGCTTCGAGGGGCTCGGTCACGACGATCGACAGGGGGAGATCGCTGCCGTCCCGGACGTCCCGGGCGGGCGCCGTCAGGATCAGTCGATCGCGAGCGGAGAGCAGCGCTTCGAGGAAGAGGTAACGATCGTCGGTCCGCTGGTTGCGGTCGCCCGCGCGCGGCGCGCGGGCCATCAGGTCGTAGCCCGGCGCGGGCCGACCCCGCGGAAAGGCGCCGTCCGTCAACCCGAGGATGACGACGACCCGAAAGGGGATCGCGCGAAGCGGCACGAGCTCGCAGAAGGTCACGCCGCCCGCCAGGAAGGCCTGCGGCGCGGGGCTCGCCGTCAGCGCTTCGACCACGCGCTCGCGGATCGCCTCGAAGGGGATCGCGTCCTCGAAGCCGGAGACCGCCGCGTCCTCGGCGATCCGCTGCAGATGGGTTCGGACGCGAACGTGCTCCTCCGCCCCGCGATCCCCGCTTTCCGACGACCGATCGAGGAGCTCTCCGAGCCAGCGACACCATCCGGCAACGGATCGCGGGCCCGAAGCGACCCGACGCGCGTCGATCAGCAAGTCGACGAGATCGCCCAGCGCGCCGAGCAGCCCGGGGTCGGCCATCGCGTCGACCCGCTCCGGCGCGAGGCCGCCGTAGGCAGCGCCCGTCGTGCCGACCGCGTGGGAGAGCGCGAGGCGCGCGAGACCCTCCGTCCAGGTATGCGCCGGATCCGAGGCCAGTCCCAGCGCTTCGCGATGCGCCGCGTCCAGCCCGAAACGAATCCCCGCACGGACCGCCCAGCCCGTCACCGCCTCCACGTCGTCCGGCTCGAGTCCGAAGCGCGCGCGGACGGGTTCGCGGGCGAGCCAGTCGATGACTTCACCTCGACCCGCACGGCCCGTGATCAGCTGGAGGAGCGCGACGAAGGCCTCCGCGACCGGTGATCGGCGCATCGCGCCCCGATCCGCGATCCGGTGCGGGATCGCGCCGTCCTCCGCCCGCAGCGCGCCGAAGACCGCCTCGATGTCCGGCGCGATCGCGTCGATCCCGGGCGCCATCACGATCACCTCTTCGGGCACGAGGTCCGGCAGCGTGCGAAACGCTTCGTGGAGCTGGGCGTGGACGACCTCGAGCTCCCGGCGCGGACCGTGGCAGCGATGGAACTGAATCGAGTCGTCCGCGGCGGCGACCCGGCGTTCGTCGTCGGCAGGCAGGTCGAGGTCGAGAAAGCGGCGCTGCAGTCGGCCCAGGAGCGTATCCGAATCGGGCGTTTCGTAGCGATCTTCCTCGGCCTCCTGTGCGGACTCGAGCTCCTCGAGACAGCGCTGGAAGTCGGCGCCCAGACGCCCGAGTCCCGCGAGCAGGCGTCCGGTCGGCGTCGGCGGATCGATCAGCGCCTCCGCCTGCAGCGGGGCCATCGGCAGACCGCCGGGCTGGAGCAACCCCGCGCGCTCGGCTTCACGCACCTCGTGCCAGAGCTCCGCCCACCACTGACGCGACGGACTCAGGATCGAGAGGTGGACGTCCACGATCTGCGACACGCGATCGAGAACCGCGAGGTCGACGGGAAGCAGCGTCGAGACCGCGAAGACCTCGATCCCGCGCGGCCACGCCTTCGCGAGCGCCGCCTGCGACGGCGCGGACTCGAGCGCCTCCAGGACACGCAGCGCGCGATCCGCGAAGGGCCGGTCGGGGTAGGCCGTACCGAGCGCCTGCACGAGACGGCCCTGCCAGCGCGCGTCGCCTTCCGTCGGGAGCGCGCGGCCGGCGCACCAGTCGTGGAGCCACTGCGGCCGATGCGTCGCATAGCGATCGAGCATCGCGGCGATCTCGCCGGCCAGCTGGAGGCGTCGCCACGCCCCGTCCGGCGCGTCGAGATGGAGCGCCAACGAACCGAAGTCGGGATCGTCCCGCAGCGCTTCGAGCTGGCCCGCGACGGCCCAGACGAGACGCCCACCTTCCCAGATGCCCGGCGCCGGCTTCGCCTCTCCTTCGATCTGGGCGAAGACGCGCTCGAGGAAGGCGCGGGGAAAGATGAATTCGGTGTTCGCACAGACCCCGTGCCTGCGCGCCAGGGACTGCGCGAGCCAGCGCTCCATGCCCGGCCCCTGCACGACCACGGTGGAGGGCGCGAGGGGATTGCGGCCGGGCGCCATCAGGCGGGCGGACAGGCCTTCGAAGAGTCGCTCGGTCCGGTTGCTGCGTTCGACGGTGAGCAAGGGCGCCCGCGTGGACTAGAAGAAGGTCTTCATGTTGGCGTCGAAGTCCCAGTAGGAGCGGAGGAGCGTGATCAGACCCGCCTCGTTCACTTCGTAGATGTTGATCACTTCGTTCCAGCCGACGCGACCGTCCGGTCCCTTGGTGTAGATCGTGCCGACGTTCACGCACACGTTCGGTCCGCCGTTCAGGGTCTGGCGGATCTCGAAGCGGATCGCCTCCGGCCGGATGTAGGCCGCGCAGAACTTCGCGATCTCCTCCTTGCCGACCCGACCCTTGCCCTCGGGATCCATCGGCGACGGGCCGTAGGGATCCTGGACGATGGCGTCGTCCGCGAAGAGCGCGAGCCAGCGCTCGCCGTCGCCGGCCATCGAGCACTCCATCGACTGGATGCTGGCCTGCCGAGCGGGCGTCTTCGGAGCATTCTTCACGAGATCGATCGACATGGCGGGGGTCCTTCCGGGTCGCGCGCGAGGGGCCGCGGGTGGGAACGGCGCGGGCGCGATCGACCGAAGATACTCGATCGCGGGCGGCGGGCGCGGGCGGTCGAGGATACTCGATCGCGCGCGGCGGGCGCGGGTGGATCGTCGATCAGCCGCGTCCCAGGACCTTCGCGAGGCGGGTCGCCGCCTCGATCACGTCGGCGGCGGGCGCGGCGGTGAAGCTCAGCCGGATCCACTCGCCGTAGTCCTTTCCGCAGCTCGACCCGGGCGCGACGAGCACGCCTCGGGCGAAGCAATCCTCGAGCAGGCCGTGGAGGCCCCGCTCGTCGAGCCGCTCGCGGACGTCGAGGAACAGGAACGTCCCTCCGGAAGGGGCTTCCAGGCCGAGCCGCTCCGCGACCCGGCGCCCGACCTCGCGATCCTGCGCGTGGGCCGTCTCGAGCCAATCGGCGCCGCCCTCGAGCGCAGCGAGCGCCGTGCGCTGCGCGACGATCGGCGCGTGGTAGTAGACGTGCGTGCCGATCTTGCGGGCGTTCTGGATCAGCGCTGCGGGGGCGGCGAGGTAACCCACCCGCTGCCCCGCCATCGCGTAGCTCTTCGAGAACGAGTAGACCGAGACGGTTCGCTCCGGTGCGAAGCGCGCCATCGACACGTGCGCCGACGGCCCGCCGGCGTAGTGATAGTCCTCGTAGACTTCGTCCGAGAAGATCCAGAGGTCGTGCGCGCGGGCGAGGCGCGCCAGGGCCTCGAGCCAGTCCCCCGGCAGGACGCGCCCGGTCGGATTCGACGGCGTCGAGACGTAGAGCACGCGGCTCTTCGACGTGAGGTTCGCCGCCACCGCCGCGACCGCTTCCTCGGCGCTCGTCACGCGATCGAAGAAGGGCACCTCGACGGGCGTCGCCCGGAAGCTCTGGGCGATGCCGCGGATCAGCGGCCAGAACGGCGCCAGGATCAGGATCTCGTCCCCGGGCGAGAGGGTCGCACCGGCGACCGTCGCGAGTCCGCCGGTTGCGCCCGCCGTCACCAGGATCTCGTCCGAGCCGTGGGTCAGGCCGTTCCGCCGCGCGAGCTTGGCGACGAGCGCCTCGATCAGCTCCGGCAGGCCTCGGGTGTCGCCGTAGGCGTGCAGGCGCGGATGGTCCGCAGCGGCGATGTCCTCGGCGCGCGCGCCAACGAAGGGGTCGCGCCAGGTGTCGCCGACGTGGAGCGGGAAGAGCGGACCCGGATGGTCCGCCATGCGGTCCGCGAAGGGTGAATAGATCGCTCCGGGCATGGCCAGGGTCTCGGGGGCGAGAGGGGGATGCGCGGGCGCTTCGCTCAAGCGGAGTCCATCGCGCGGATCAGCTCGCCGTAGCCCTCGCGGTAGGTCGGGAAGCGGAAGCGGTAGCCGCTCTCGCGCGCGAGGGCGTTGCTGCAGCGCTTGCTTCCGACCTGGCGCCGGCGGCGCGAGGGCGCCGCGTCCGCGTCGGGCAGCGACGGCGGCGGCCCCCCCGCTTCCTTCGCGAGCCAGGCGTAGAGCTCCGACTCTTCGGCGCTGTGATCGTCGACGCCCAGATAGAGCGGCGCCGGATCCGGGTGGAAGAGCAGGTGCCGGATCAGCCCCGCGGCGTCATCCCGGTGGATCCGGTTCGTGAAGTGCTCCTGGCCGCGCAGGACCAGCTCGCCCGCGCGCGCCCGCGCGACGAGGCTCGTCCGCCCGGGGCCGTAGATCCCGCCGAGTCGGACGACCACGCTCGGGATCACGCTCGCTGCGGCGAGGCCTTCGCTGGCGAGCAGCGTCTCGCCGCGGAACTGGGTCGGATGGGTCGGCGAGGCTTCGGTGATGACCTCGCCGCGGCGCTGGCCGTAGACGCTGGTGCTCGAGGTCATCACGAGCCGTTTCGGCCGCTGGCCTTCGTCGAGGAGCCACTGCAGGAATCCGGCGAGACCGTCGAGATAGGCGCGCCGATACTGCTTCTCGGTTCCGCCGTCGGCGCCGACCGCGTAGACGGCATACTCGACCCGCGGCGGCGCGGGACCGAGCGCGGCGGGCTCCGCGACGTCGCCGCGAATCCCACGCACGCCCTCGGCCAGTCCGTCCGTGTCCCGCCGAATCCCGAAGACTTCATGGCCCTCGGCCACGAGCATGCCGGCCAGGGCATTGCCGACGTAGCCGCATCCTGCGATCACCACTTGCGCCATGCGGGCAGGATGCCGCAGCTGGCTATGCTCGTGCCATGGACAGGCCGCGAATCGGGATCCCGATGTGCCTCGACGATCGAGGTCGCTGGCGCTCGGGTCGACGCTACGTCTACATCGACCACGCGTATGCCCGAGCGGTCGACGCGGCGGGCGGTGCGGTGATCCACCTGCCGATCCAGTCCGACGCGGCCGCCCTCGTCGGAGCGCTCGACGGGTTGCTGCTGCCCGGCGGCGACGACTTCCCGAGCGATCGCCCGCTTCCGGAGGGCATCGAGCTCGATCTCGCCCCCGCCTCGCAGATCGACTTCGACGCGGCACTGCTCGCCGCCGCCCGAGCGCGTGACCTCCCGGTCCTCGGGATCTGTTACGGCATGCAGCTGATCGCTCGGGAATCCGGCGGCGTTCTCGAGCCGCACCTGCCGAGCGCGGACGAAGACTGGGGTCCCCACCGCCTCGACGAGGCGCGGCGCCATCCGGTCGACATCGCGAGCGGCACCCGTCTCGCGGCGCTCGTGGGCGCAGGTGCGCATCCGGTCAACAGCCTCCATCATCAGGCGATCCGCGCGACCGGCGACGCCCACCGGATCGCCGCGCGGTCATCCGACGGGGTCATCGAAGCGATCGAGGCCTCGGATCGCTGGGAGATCGGCGTGCAGTGGCACCCGGAGAAAATGGACGAACGCACGAGCGCGGCGCTCTTCGGCGCGTTCGTGGACGCCGCCCGCGCGGCGAGAGACGCGGCCTGATGCGTGCCACGCTCTCCGTCTTCTTTTGGGGCTTCATCCTCGCTTCTTCCCTCGTGCTCTTTCCGCTGGCGGTGCTGATCTTCCTCTTGACCGCCCCTTTCGATCGCCGTCGCGTCGTCCTCCATCGCTTCACGAGCTTTTGGGCCTCCCTCTATACGTGGCTGAATCCGGTCTGGAACGTCACGATCCACGGGCGCGACCGGCTGCACGAGGCCGGGCCGGCGGTCGTCGTCGCCAACCACCTCTCCCTCCTCGACATCCTCGTCATGTTCCGCCTGCAGAGCCACTTCAAATGGGTGTCGAAGGTCGAGAACTTCCGGGTGCCGCTGATCGGCTGGAACATGACCCTCTGCGGCTACATCCCGCTGCGGCGCGGGACCCGGGCGAGCGTGATGGCCATGATGCGCGCCTGCGACGATGCGCTCGCGCAGGGCAGCTCGATCGTGATGTTCCCGGAAGGCACGCGCTCCGCGAGCGGTCGCCTGCGTGCCTTCAAGCCGGGCGCCTTCGAGATCGCGCAGCGCAACGCGGTGCCGATCCAGCCGCTCGTGATCCGTGGGACCGGCGATGCGCTCCCGAAGCGCGGCTTCGTCCTCCAGGGGCGGCACGCCATCTCGATCGAGATCCTCGACGTGATCCCGCCGGAGGACGTCGAGAAGACGGAGCCCGAGGTCATGATGGATCGGGTCCGCGAGCGGATCGCCGACGCGCTCGCGTCGCAGCCGGGTTAGTCGGCGCCGAGCTCCCGGCGCAGGAGCTTTCCGGTCGCATTGCGCGGCAGCGCGTCGACGAAGGTGATCCGCGCCGGAATCGCGTAGCCGGCGAGCCGATCGCGTAGGAACGCCGCGAGCGCTTCTTCGTCGGGCCGGGCGCCTTCGCGCAAGACGACCCACGCGGCGGGCCGGGCGCCGTAGGCCGCGTCGTCGACGCCGCGCACGCCCGCTTCGACGACGTCCGGATGGGCCTCGAGAGCGGACTCGACCTGGGCCGGATAGACGTTCTCTCCGCCCGAGAGGATCAGGTCGGTGCGACGGTCGAGGACCCGCAGGCGTCCCGCGGCGTCGAGCCGGCCGACGTCGCCGGTCGCGAGCCAACCGTCTCGCCGCGCGCGATTCGTGGCCTCGAAGTCGTCGAGATAGCCGCGCATCACGATCGGCCCCTCGACCTCGATCTCTCCCTCGACCCCGGGCGCGCAGGTATGGCCCTCGGCGTCGACGATCCGCAGCGACACGCCGCCGAGCGGCA
>JBCCZJ010000016.1:0-24087 GCA_039187915.1 Myxococcota bacterium | reverse complement strand
CCCTGGACGATGGCCACTCGCCCTTCGTGGAACGCGTCGCGCAGTCCGAGAAGCTTAGGCTGGAACGCGAGCTCGTCATCGATCCGATGCAGCTTCTTCGGATCGTGCAGCGTGGTCGAGCGAACGCGACGAAGCTCGTCGTTGCCGCGCCGGAGAGGGTCTCGGGGCGGGCGACGACCGCGGCCAGCCAGTCGAGGTTCGTCTCCGGTCCTTCGATCCGGAACTCGTCGAGGGCGCGTTCGAGTCTCGCGGCCAGACGTGCGGCGTCGCCGTCCGAAGAGACGATCAGCTTCGCGATCAGCGAGTCGAAGGCCGGATGCGGTGCGAGCCCTTCCCCGAGCGCCGCGTCGACCCGCACGCCCGGGCCGCTCGCGGGCCGCCAGGTCGTGATCGGCGCACCGCTCGGGCGCGCTTCGCCCTCGGCATCGAGGGTCTCCGCGAGGACCCGGAGCTGGACCGCGCGGCCCCGGGGCGGCGGGGGCGTGTCGAGACCGAGCTCCGCGAGGGTCCGGCCCTCGGCCAGCGCCAGCTGGACGTCGACGAGATCGACGCCGGTGATCTCTTCCGTCACGGTGTGTTCGACCTGGAGCCGCGGGTTGGCCTCCATGAAGAACGCTTCACCGCCTTCGCCGACCAGGAACTCGAAGGTGCCGATCCCGACGAAGCCCGCGGCCTTCGCGAGGGCGCGGGCGCCTTCGATCAAACGGTCGCGCAGGGCCTCCGCGAGGTCGGGCGCGGGGGCGAGCTCGACGAGTTTCTGGTGGCGTCGCTGCAGCGAACAATCGCGCTCCCAGAGATGACCGATATGTCCGCTCGCGTCGGCGAGGATCTGGATCTCGACGTGGCGGGCGCGCTCGACGACGCGCTCCGCGTACAGCGTGCCGAGTCCGAAGGCACGCTCGGCCTCCGAGGCGCAGCGCTCGAAGCTCGCCGCGACGTCGTCGCCGGGATCGATGCGACGCATGCCGCGGCCGCCGCCACCGGACACGGCCTTCAGGAGGATCGCGGCGCCGTCGGGCTGGTCGGCCAGGAAGGCCTCGACGTCCTCGACGCTCGCCGGCGCGACGACGCCGGGGACGACCGGGACGTTCTGCGCGTGGGCGAGGGCGCGCGCCGCGCTCTTGTCGCCGAAGAGCGAGAGCGCGGCGGGGGAGGGGCCCACGAAGGTGATCCCCGCGTCCGCGCAGGCCTGGGCGAGCGCCGGGCTCTCGGAGAGGAAGCCGTAGCCCGGGTGGAGCGCGTCGCAGCCCTCCGCCTGTGCGACCCGAACGAGATCGGGCGGGTCGAGGTAGGCGGCCGCGCCGCGCCCCGCGAGCGCGACGAGCGCATCGGCGCCGTAGTGCCGGGCGAGGTCGGCATCCTCTGGCGCGAAGACGCCGACGGACGCGACGCCGCGCTCGCGGGCGGTGCGCGCGATGCGCAACGCGATCTCGCCGCGGTTGGCGATCAGCAGGCGATGAATCGGAGGCATGGACTTCGAGGGCTCCGGCGGTCGGGGGCAGGGAATTCGCGCCCGACCGAGTATGGTGCAGATCGACGCTGAATTGGTCACTCTCGACCGTCGGCCAGGAAACCTGGCGTCGTCGTGGAGGCGGCGCTCCGGCCGCGCCGACGCCCCCTCGAATCCGGAGAGGAGCCCGATGCTCGACCTCGATCCCGATGCCCTGCTGACGACGACGCGGGCCGTGCGCAAGCGGCTCGACTACGACCGACCCGTTCCGCGCGAGGTCATCCAGGCCTGTCTGGAGATCGCGTTCCAGGCGCCGAACGGCGGGAACATGAACAACTGGCGCTGGATCGTCGTCGACGACCGGGCGCTCGTCGCGCAGGTCGCGGCGGTCTACAACGCGGGGCTCGACGACTACGTGGCGAAGCTCGACGCGGGGGACGGCTATCCAGGCGCGGCGGTCCCGCGGGCCGACCTGATCAGCACGTCGGTCGATCACCTGCGCGAGAACTTTCATCGGCTGCCGGCGATCCTCGTGCCGGTCTTCGCGGGCCGCATGGAGAAGGCGAACACCTTCTATCAGGCGAGCTCCTGGGGCTCGATCATCCAGTCCGTCTGGAGCTTCATGCTCGCGCTGCGGGCGCGGGGGCTCGGGAGCGCCTGGACCACCGGGCACCTCTGGCGCGAGGCGGAGCTCGCCGAGCTGCTGCAGATCCCGGCCCACTTCACGCAGGTGGGCCTCTTTCCGGTCGCCTACACCGTGGGGACCGATTTCAAACCGGCGTATCGAAAAGACGCCGCGGAAGTGATCGGCTGGAACGGCTTCGCTTGATTTCCGCGGGCGAGCCCGCGATAACGCACGGGTTTGACGCCAGCCAACCCGACGGCTATATAACGGTGGTCAATGGACTGACCGCCCGTCAAGTCGTAGGACCCCCGTTAAATGAGTTCATCGTCCCCCAGGGAGCTTCCCGGGGACGCCCGCGCCGCCCGTCTCTCGGATCCGATCCCCGCGATCGGCGAACGCGAGAAGGCCGGGAGGGACGCGTCCGCCGATGACGCCGCGCGAAGCGCGGGGCCGCGGCAGGAGCAGCGTCGCGAGCGCCAGCGTCAGGAAGCCCGCCGCACCATCCTCGACGCCGCGGAAGCGCTCGTCATCGAGAACAACGGCTCGGACTTCTCGATCCGCGCCCTCGGCGAGCGTTCCGGTTACTCCGCGCCGACCGTCTACCACTACTTCGGCGACAAGGAGGGCCTGATCGAGGCGCTTCTCGAAGAGCGCGTCTCGCGCCTCGCAGAAGAGCTCGAGCGCGTCGATCCGACCGGCGATTCCCGGGCGGACCTGCGCGCGATGCTTCTCGCCTACTTCCATTTCAGCGCGGACAACCCGAACGTGACGCGCTTGATGTCCACCCTCTCGCGCAAGGGCGAGAGCCGTGAGCCCGAGGCGATGCAGCGGGTCAAGGACCGGATCGGCGGCGCCGTCGATCGCTTCGGCGAGAGCGGACGCCTCGGCGTCTTCGATCGCGACAGCGCGGGCCGGATCCTCTGGGCGCTCGCCTACGGCCTCGTTTCCCTGCGTGTTTCCCAGCCCGACTTCATCCTCGACGACCGTTTCGTCGAGCGCGCGCTGGATGCCCTGTTCCTCGGCATGGCCGAGATGGAGAACCCCTCGTGATGTTCCTCGACACCCAAGCCCGAAACGGACGCGGTCGCTCCGGCCTGTCCTTCGCGCTCCTGGCCGCCTTCGTCGCGCCCGTCCTCGGCTGCAGCGAAGAGGAAGAGGCGGCCGTCGAGCTCCTCCCCTCCGTTTCCGTCTACGTGCTCGAGTCGCGCACGCTCGCCGAGGAGATCAAGGCGAGCGGAGACCTCGAGGCGCAGTTCCACACGGAGATCGCCGCCGAGGTCGAGGGCCGCGTGACCGAGTTGGCGATCGACGAGGGCGGATCGGTCGAAGCAGGCGTCGTCGTGATCGAGATCGACCCGGAGCGCCGGCAGCTCGATCTCGCCGCGGCCAAGGCCCGGCTCGCCCAGCGGCGCGCCGAGCTCGCGAATCAGCAGCGCAAGACGAAGCGGATCCGGGAGCTCCGCTCCCAGAGCGTCTCGTCGATCCAGCAGCTCGAAGAGGCGGAGACGATGCTCGCGCTGGCGGAGTCCGCGGTGAGCGCCGAGCGGGCCTCGGTCGGCGTGGCCGAGCGCCGCGTCCGCGACTCGTCCGTCGCGGCGCCCTTCGCGGGCCTCGTCGCGCGGCGATCGGTCGAGCTCGGCGAATTCGTGCAGCCAGGGAAGTCGCTCTTCGAGCTCGTCGCGCTCGATCCCCTCGAAGCCATCTTCAGCCTGACGGAGCTCGACACCGAGCGGGTCCGGCTCGGACAGACCGTCGAGATCCGCGTCGGCGCCTTCCCCGATCGGATCTTCGAGGGCAAGGTCGCCTTCATCGCGCCGACGATCGACCCGGACACGCGGACCCTTCGGATCAAGGCGGAGGTGGACAACGCGGAGGGGCTGCTGCGCCCGGGGCTCTTCGCGCGCATGAACCTCGGTGTGGCCGAGCGGGCGAACGTGCTCATGGTGCCGGCGGAGGCGTTGATCCAGCGCGTGGGCGGCGCTTCGGTCTATCGCGTCAACGACGCGGAAGGCGACGAGGGCCGCGTCGAGCGGATCGCGGTCGACGTCGGCTCCACGGAGGGGGATTTCGTCGAGATCCGCGGCGCGTTGCGACCCGGCGACAAGATCGTCCGGCGCGGCCACGGCGGGCTCGCGAACGGCATGGCCGTCGTCGTCCGCGGCCTCACCCGGCCGCAGGTCGCCGCCGGCGAGACCGCGCGGGGGAACGATTCGTGAGCCTCTCCGACGTCTCGATCGAGCGCCCCGTCCTGACCTGGATGCTGACGCTCGCGCTCGCGACCTTCGGCATCCTCGGCCTCGGGCGTCTCGGGATCGATCGCTACCCCGACATGACGCTGCCCTTCGTCGGCGTCGTCGTGACCATGGACAGCGCCTCGCCGACGACGATGGAGGACGAGGTCGTCGACCCGCTCGAAGAGGCGTTCGCGACCATCGAGGGCATCCAGCACACCTATTCGACGTCGGCCCAGGGCATGGCGCGGATCATGATGGAGTTCGAGCTCGAGTACGACGTCGACATCGCCGCCCAGGACGTGCGCGACAAGATCAACATGAGCCTGAACGACCTCCCGGAGGAGATCGATCCGCCGATCCTGGGCAAGGCGGACTTCTCGATCTTCCCGATCATCTACGCGCCGATCACCTCCGAGCTCGATCGGACGGACACCACCGAGTACGTCGACCGCCACATCCGTCCGCTCGTCGAGAGCATCCCGGGCGCCGCGGGTACCGAGATCTACGGCAAGCTCGAGCGGAACATCCGGATCTGGATCGACCCCGACGCGCTGCGGGCGCGCAAGCTCGCCGTCGGCGACGTCCTGGGGGCGCTGCGCCGGGAGCACGTCGAGCAGCCCGGCGGCTACGTCGAGGGCAACACCGTCGAGTGGGCACTCAAGACCGACGCGGAGTTTCGATCGATCGAAGAGCTCGGGGCGATGGTCGTGTCCTGGGACGGGGACGCTCCGATCCGGTTGCGCGACGTGGCCCGGATCGAAGACGGCGCGGAGGACCTCCGAAAGATCTCCCACATGAACGGGAAGCCGGGCATCTCGATCGCGGTGAAGAAGCAGTCGGACGGCAACACCGTCGCGATCGTCGACGAGTTCATCGAGAGGATGGACCAGATCCGCGGCAAGACGCCCGACGGCATCCACATCGTCGAGAGCGAGGGCTTCATCGACAACTCCCAGACGATCCGTGAGTCCTTCGAGGAGACGATCGAAGCGCTCTGGGTCGGCGGCCTGCTCGCGGTCGTGGTCGTGTTCGTCTTCGTGCGGCGCTTCCGGCCGACGTTGATCGTGGCGGCGGCGATCCCGATGTCGCTGATCGCGACCTTCGGGATGATCTGGATCTTCGACTTCACGCTCAACACGATGACCCTGCTCGGGCTGACGCTCGCGATCGGCGTCGTGATCGACGACGCGATCATCGTCCTCGAGAACATCGAACGCCATCGCGAGGATGGGAAGGACGCGATGCAGGCGGCCCGGGAAGGGACGCGCGAGATCACCTTCGCGGCGATGGCCGCGACCTTCTCCGTCGCCGCGGTCTTCATTCCGGTCGCCTTCGCCTCCGGTCAGATGGGCAGCTTCCTGACCGAGTTCGGCGTCACGGTCTCCGT
Organism: Myxococcota bacterium; assembly: GCA_039187915.1. GTDB lineage: Bacteria > Myxococcota_A > UBA9160 > UBA9160 > UBA4427 > UBA4427. Next base: position 18,391 of record JBCCZJ010000016.1, on the reverse strand, counting down.
CGCCGTGATCATCTCGCTGATCGTGGCGCTCACGCTCACCCCGATGCTCGCGTCACGCATGCCGCCGCCGAAGGAGCGGGGGCCGGACAGCCTGCACCAGCGCCTCGAGGTCTGGTTCCGCGGGCTCGAGTCGACCTACGCTTCGGTGCTGGACTGGTCCCTCGCCAATCGCGGCAAGACGACGCTGATCGCGGTCGCGGCGATCGGACTGGCGATCCTCGCCGGCTCGCGCCTCGACGGCGAGTTCATGCCGAAGTCCGACTCGGGATTCATGAGCATCGAGTTCCGCACGCCGCCCGGCAGCTCCCTGGAGGCCACGACCGACATCCTCGAGCAGAACGAGGCCTGGCTGCTCTCGCAGCCCGAGGTCGCCTCGAGCTTCGCCGCGATCGGTCCGACCAGCATGAGCATCGGCGGCGTCACGGACGGGCTCTTGAACGCACGCCTCAAGCCGCGGGACCAGCGCGAGCGGAGCGCCGAGGAACTCATGCGCGCGGCCCGCCTGGCGCTCTCCGAGATCCCGGGTCAGGAGATCTCCGTCGTCGACCCGATGGCGACCAGCGACCGCGACTTCGAGGTCGAGATCATCGGCAACGCGAGCCTCGAGGAACTCGATCGCTACTCGGACCTGATGCTCGACGCGCTCGTTGCCGAGCCCGGGCTGGTCGACGTCGACAAGAGCCTGCGCGTCGGCCTGCCGGAGGCGCTGGTCGTGCCGGACCGGGACAAGGCGGCCGCTCTCGGGATCGACGCCGCCACCGTCGCGGAGACCGTGCTCGCGATGATCGGCGGCCTCGACGTCGCCACCTTCCGAGACGGCGAGGAGCGCCACGACGTCCGGATCCGTCTCGAGGAAGGACAGCGAACGAGTCTCGAGGACATCGGCCAGCTCTGGGTCCGCGCGCGCAACGGCGAGCTCGTGGACCTGCGCAACGTGGTCCGGATCGAGCGGAGCGCGACGGCGTCCTCGATCACCCGGACCGATCGCGTCCGGAGCGTCGAGCTGATGGCCAACCTGGACGGGATTCCGCTCTCGGCCGCGATCGAGCGCGCCCAGCGCGCGGCGAGAGAGATCCTGCCGCCGACCATGCGCCTCCGGCTCGCCGGCGACGCGGAAGACATGGGCGAATCGGCGCAGCAGTTCTCGCAGATGGTCCTGCTCGCGATCCTCGTGATCTACATGGTGCTCGCGGCGCAGTTCGAGAGCTTCACGCAGCCGATCATCGTGATGGCGGCTTTGCCCTTCTCGATGGTGGGCGCGCTCGGCGGACTCTGGATCCTCGACATGTCACTGAACCTCTTCAGCATGATCGGCCTCGTGTTGCTGGTCGGGCTGGTGACGAAGAACTCGATCCTGCTGGTCGACTACGCGAACCAGCTCCGGGACACGGGGCTCTCCGCGGAAGAGGCGATGCGGAAGGCGGCGCCGGTGCGGATGCGGCCGGTGTTGATGACCGCGCTTTCCATGATCTTCGGCGTGCTGCCGACGGCGCTCGGCCTCGGCGCCGGGGGCGAGACGCGGGCGCCGATGGCGGTGGCCACGGCGGCGGGCATGTTCTCGTCGATGATGCTCACCCTGCTGATCGTTCCGGTCTTCTACCTCGGGCTCGAGAAGGTCCGCGCCCGGCTCGCCCGTCTTCGCGGCTCGCGTCGCGCCGCCGCCAACGAGCAGCCGGCCTGACCCCGAGATGGTCTCCGATCCGAAGCTCCCGTTCTTCGTCGCGACCCGCTTTCTCGACGAGGTGGAGGCCGCGTTCGCGGAGGCCTTCTCGGCGACCTTCGCGACGGACGAGGCGGCGCCGTTGGAGGAGCTGAAGCGACTCGACGCGGCCGGGAGCCGATTCGAGGGGGTCCTCTTCTCGTTGAACGTGAGAATGGGGGCGGTCGAGATCGCGGCCCTGCCGGCGAGCGTCCGGGTCCTGGCGACGTATTCCGTCGGCACGGACCACATCGACCTCGAGGCGGCCGCCGGGCGCGAGCTCGCCGTGTTCAACACGCCGGGCGTCCTGGCGGACTCCGTCGCCGAGGACGCGATCTTCCTGATGCTGGCCGGGGCGCGTCGCGCCACGGAGAGCATCGAGCTGATCCGGGAGGGCGGCTGGACCGGTTGGACGCCGAAGCAGCTCGTCGGTGTCCAGCTCTCGGGCCGCACCCTCGGCATCCTCGGCATGGGGGACATCGGCGAGCGCATCGCCGTGCGCGCTCAGGCCCTCGGCATGGCCGTCGTGTACCACAATCGCCGTCCGCTCCCGGACGGCGACGCGCGGGGTCTGGGCTACCGCCCCACGCCCGAGGCGCTCGTCGAGGACAGCGACGTCCTGATGATCGCGTGTCCGTCGACGCCCGAGACGCGCGGTAGCGTGAACGCGTTGCTGCTCGCGCACGCACGCCCGGACCTGATCGTCGTGAACATCGCGCGGGGCGACATCGTCGACGACGACGGGCTGATCGAGGCCCTGGCCTCCGGCCGCATCCGCGGCGCGGCCCTCGACGTCTTCGCCGGCGAGCCGGACGTGGACGCGCGCTACTTCACGCTGGCGAACGTCTTCATGGTTCCGCACATCGGCAGCTCGACGATCGAGGCCCGGCTCGGCATGGGCCGCATCCTGATCGAGGGATGCTCGGCCTGGCGCGCGGGCGAGAAACCGCCGAATCGCGTCGTCTGAGCACGCTAGGGTTGGGGCGCGATCGCGTGCGGACGCGCCGCGTCTGGAGGAGAGCAGCATGGGAACGAGCGAGGCCGGAGAACGCATCCTGAACGGCCAGATCTGGGCCGACTTCTGTGACCGCCTGAAGGCGGCGGGCGAACTCGTCACGTCGGAGGGCACCCCGGGCGACCTGCAGAACCGCGCGCTCGGCTACCGCTTCCTCACGCGACTGCTCCGCGGCGGACTGGAGCGCGCCGTCGACTACGCGGACCCCCAGTACCCCGGCTTCTATCGCCTCGCCGACGAGACCAAGGGCGTCCTCAACGACAACCCGGACAACTACTACGAGAACTGTGCGATCGATGGTCGATTCGACTACCGGATCCACGGCACGCGGGGGACGGTGCCCTGGTTCTCGATCGGCGCGAAGGGCGGCGGCGGTACGGTCGACCAGATGGTCAGCACGGGCGAGATCGACTCGTCCCAGATCGAGCTCGACGACGACGGCACCTTCGAGATCTTCATGTCGAAGGATCCGCAGCCGAAGAACTGGCTCCAGATCACCGAGGACTCGACCAACATCGTCGTTCGTCAGACCTTCGGCGACCGGTCGAAGGAGACGCGGGCGATGCTCGAGATCGAGTGCCTGAATCCCGCGCGGCCGAACAACAACCTCGATCCCGAAAGGCTCGAGGCCCAGCTCGGTGCGGCACTGAACTTTCTCGAGAACACCGTCGGGCTCGGCCTGATGTGGACCCGGGACTACAAGGCGCGCACGCTCAACCAGCTGCCCTCTCACGACCAGGCGATCCTGCAGGCCGCCGGCGGTGATCCCACGATCAACTACTACCAGAGCCACTGGGCGCTCGCGCCCGACGAAGCGCTGGCGGTCCACATCCCACCGCTTCCGGAATGCCAGACGTGGAATCTCCAGCTCTCGAACTTCTGGATGGAGAGCCTCGAATTCCGCTTCTTCGACATCTCGGTGAACAAGTTCACCGCCCGCTACGAGGACGACGGGTCGGTTCGGATCCTGATCGCGCACGAGGACCCCGGGCCGGCCTGCAAGAACTGGCTCAACACCCTCGGCCACAGCGAGGGCGGGATGCTCGGGCGGATCGTCGGGGCCGAGGGCGGCTGGCCCGCGGAGTGGAAGACCGAGGTGGTGAAGTTCGCGGACGCGGCGAGCTAGACCGGCGGGCGCGCGGACACGATCGCGGCGCTAGAACGTCAGGCTCATGCCGAAGGTCGGTCCGCTGAATTCGTACTCCGCGTCGGAATCGGCGCCCTGGATCTGCTCCTCTTCGAACTTGAAGCGGCGGAAGCCGGCGTAGGCGCCGAGGTTTCGCGTCAGGTTGAGCTGGCCCCCGACCTCGAGGTCGGTCGTGATGAAGGAGCCGACGGTCGAGCTCGCCTGGCCGTAGACGTCGAAGAGGGGAATCGGCCGGAAGCCGAGTCGCAGGCCGAAGACGGCGCCGGAGCGGACTTGTTCCTTCGTCTGGAGGAAGCTCGCGTTCTGGACCCGTACGCGGGTCCGGTCGATCGCGGCGCCGAGCAGCACCTCGGCGGAGAACATGTCCTGGAGGCGCAAGCCGGGGCGCGCGGCGACGAAGCCGCGGAAGTTTTCGACGTCGACGCCCGCGACGGTCGGGCCGGGCAGGACCTCGTCGAACTCGATCTCTCGCCCGATGGGAACGGCCTCGCTCCCGTGGCCGCCCGTGTGGGCGAACTCGGCCACGACGGAGAAGGTCGGCGTGGTCTCGGGGATCTCGCCGTCGCCCGGCGTCCCCTCGAGCGGCGCGGTGCCCGTGATCACGTCGAGCAGCGCGCCCCGGCGTCGGGTCTCGTTGCCGGGATAGGCTTCCCAGGCGACGCGGGCCCCCGGCGTCTGCTGGCCCCGGTCCTGGATGTCGAGATCGATCGCGCGCGGTCCCGTGCAGGTCGCCGCGATGGAGACGAACGCGGCGCAGGTGAGCGCGAAAAAGGAAGAGCGGCGCTTCATCATCATTCCCCCCGTGATGAAAGACGAAGCATAGTCGAACTAACGTGCCCCCTCCGCCGTGCGGAGGGCGTGGATTCCCGGGCCGCGGACTGGGCAGCGGGCCACCGGCATCGGGGCGATGAAGGGGCACGCCTCGGGGAAATCCCGCCGGCGCGATTTCGCGGAGGAAAACAGGCAGCGAGCAGCGCCTGCGCGTCCCCTGCCGTGGGCGCCGTCACGACGCCGTCGGAAGTCCTCGCCGATCGGGATCCGGACGTCGTGGGACCCGCGAACGGAATCTCACGGGGCTCGCCCGTGCGATCGGTCGCGGGGAGGCGGGGAATCGCGCGCCGCAGCGGCGCATCGCCCGCAGGGGACGTGCAGATCGTGCGTCACGGGGCCCGTTTTTCTTTCCGACCGGTCACGCTTCTCCGCGACGATACACTCACGAAAGGTCATATCGAGAGGGAGCTGGCGGATGGGCCTGTTCAGACGAGGGAAGAAGGGCGGCGGAAAGTCCGGAGGCGACTCCACGGACTCGACGCCGACCGTGACCGCGGAGGCGCCGGTCGAGACGTCCCCCCAGAAGGTGGGCGTCGTGTCGGGTGTGCTGTCGACGAGCGCAGAAACCGGGGAGCGAGGCAGCTCGCTCTTCGGGGACGTGGTCTCGCGGCACTTCGGACCGGACGACGAGAACGGCGCGCGCGATCTCCCGCCGCGCCACGAGGCTGGATCGATGAACGAAGACACACCGAACGAATCCTCTCCGACCGCTCCCCCCTCTCCCGAGGCGGCGAACGAGTCCGCGCGGCGGGATCATCTCCGCGCGGTCGAGCCTCTCTTTCCCGATCACCCGGCGACGCCGGATCTGGAGGTCGATCCCATGGCGCACATCGGACGCGCGACGACGATTACCGGCAACATCGTGGCCGAGGAGGATCTCGAGATCCAGGGCACGATCGAGGGCTCGGTCCGCCTGGCGAATCACCAGGTGACGATCGGCGCCGAGGGACACGTGAAGGCGAGCGTCGAGGCCGAGATCGTGATGGTCTACGGACGGATCACCGGCGACGTCGTCGCCTCGGATCTCGTCGAGATCGAGAAGGGCGGAATCGTCGGGGGGGACATCCGGGCCCCGCGGATCGTCATGCACGACGGATCGATCGTGGTGGGGGCGCTCGACATGTCCGCGGCGCTCCCGAACGGCGGCGCGAACTTCGAGGCGCCGGAAGCGCCCGAGGCGCCGCGGCCGAAGCTCGCGCCCGTGAGCGCCCAGGCGGACGACGACGACACCGACACCGCCGAAGCCGACGCGCCCCCGCTGTCGGACGACTAGCGCGTCGGCCCCGTACGGGGCGCGCTCCCTTCGACGGAGCAGGCTAGGCTACGCCTCGGCCCCGACGGTCGTGTAGGCAGCGTGGCCGATCCGAGCGACCGGGTCGAGGACGCGTGGGCGGGCTTCGCCCTGCGTCCGGCCGCGTCGCGTGCTTCGCGGAGGGGGACGCATGTTCAAGGGGTGGTGGATCGTCGCGACGCATTTCGCGGTGCTCTTCTTCACCGTCGGCTTCTACCAGTACGGCCTTACCCTCCTCGTGCCCCCGGTGATCGAGACTTTCGAGACCGACGCGGCCACGATCAATCTCCTCTTCACCGTGCACGTCGCACTCGGCCTCGTGGTCGCGCCGATCGCGGGCCCGCTCGTCGATCGCTGGAGCGCGCGCGGCCTGCTGCTGATCGGCGTCGTGCTCTTCGCGTCCGGCGTCACGATCCTCGCGGTCGCGCCGAACGTCTGGGTCTTCGTGGTCGGAGGCGGGGTGGCGCTGGGCGCCGCGGGGTCGCTGACGGGGCCGATGACCGGATCGGCCGTGATCTCGCGTTTCTTCACGACGACGCGGGGACGTGCGCTCGGGATCGCCGCGATCGGGACGTCCGTCGGCGGCTTCGCGATTCCGCCTCTGATCCCGATCGGGGTCGAGGCCGTCGGCTGGCAGCGCACCGTGCTCGCCGTGGCGCTCGCGGTCGTCGTCGTGGTCCTGCCTCTGGTCGTGTTCCGCTTCTGGAACTCGCCCGAGGCGGCGGGGGCGGAGGTGGAGCCGCTGCCGGAAGGGGCGGCGGGGCAAGGCGACGACCTGGCGCCCATGACCACGCGGGAGATCCTGGGCGAGCGTGCGTTCTGGCTCTTCACGGTCCCGCTCGCGCTCTTCATCGCGGTCTACACCTCGACGCTCCTCAACCTGGGCCTCCACTTCGCCGATCGCGGTCTCGACGTCGCCGAGGCGGGAACGCTGATGCCGCTGGTGGCGGTCGGCGGGATCGTCGGCAAGCTCGGGTTCGGGGAACTCGCGGACCGGATCTCGCTCAAGCTCGCGTTCCTGACGGCGATCGCCGCGACGGCCGCCGCGCTCGTCGTGCTGCTGACGGAGCCCGGATTCCCGGTGCTGCTCGCGACGATGTCGTTGCTCGGCATCGCGACCGGGGGGCTGCTGCCGGTCTGGAACGCGCTCGTCCCGCGACTCTTCGGGCTCGCGAATTTCGGCCGGACGATGGGGCTGATGGTCCCGGTGATCTCGCTGACGACGATGCCGGTCTACCCGCTCGTCGGGAGCGTGCGCGACGCGACGGGGAGCTACGCCGCGGTCTTCCAGGCCGACCTGGTGGCGCTCGCCCTGGCGGTCGCGATCGTGCTGCCGCTGCGCGAGACGCGCGATTGACCCGGAATTATTCGATCGACTAAGGTTTCGTCTTCGCCGCGCATCCGCGGCAGGAGGCGAACGCGCATGGCGACGAGGCCCGGCAGGACGACGAGCGGCGCGGAGCCCGTGGAGGAAGCCTCGACCCGCGAACTGATCGTGCGGACGGCGCTGCGCCGTTTCTCGGAGCAGGGATTCGACGGCGCGTCCACGCGTTCGATCGCGCAGACCGCGGGCGTGAACCAGGGGCTGATCCCGTACTACTTCAAGACCAAGCAGGCGCTCTGGCGCGAGGCGGTCGATCTCGCCTTCTCCGAGCTGCACGAGGCCCTCGGGTCGTTCGAGGCCGTGGTCGACGCGAAGCCGTCGCGCGAAGAGTTGGCGCGGCTGCTGCGACGCTACGTGCAGTTCGTCGCCGCGCACCCCGAGTTCGTGCTCCTGATGAACGAGGAAGGGAAACGTTCCGGGCCTCGCATGCGCTGGATCACCGACCGCCACGTGAAGCCCCTCTTCGATTCGCTCACCCGTCTGTTCGAGGGGATTCGCGGCGAGGCCGGTTTCGCGCCCGGCGTCCCGGGGATCCATTTCAATTACATCTTCGCCGGTGCGGTCGGCCTGATCTTCTCCCAGGCGCCCGAGTGCCAGCGCGTCGCGGACTACGATCCGACGACGCCGGACGCGATCGCTGCCCACGCCGACGCGCTCGTCGCGCTCTTCTTCGGGGAAGCCTCTCTCGGCCGCGCCGACTAGTCGGGCAGTCGGCGCGGATCGCGTACGGACCCGGCAGGTGCGCGGTGCGGATCCCGTCGCGGCCGGGACCGCCCGGCGGCGGCGCCTGCCGGATCGTCTCAGTCCAGGTCGGGCGCCCAGGCGGAGCCGTTGATGTGGGAGCCGCCGTCGACGAAGAGCGTGTTGCCGGTCAGGTAGCGGCAGTCTTCGCTCGCCAGGAAGAGGGCGACCGGCGCGATGTCTTCGTAGCAATCGCCGATCCTGCCCATCGGGTTGGCCGCGTCGGCCGCGGCGACGAGCTCGGGGTGGGCCGACATCGTGTCGTCGAAGGCGGTCGACTTGGCGGCCGGACAGATCACGTTCGCGGTGATGCCGTCGCCCGCCCACTCGCGCGCCGCGGTCCGGGTCGCCGCGCGAAGCGCCTCCTTGCTCGTGTTGTATTCGGCCGTCCCCATGTGGGCGTTCACGCCGTTCAACGAGCAGATGTTGATGATCCGGCCCCAGCCCTTCGCCTTCATGATCGGATGGACCGCGTTCATGCCCCAGAAGGGGCCGAGGAATCCGATCGCGAGGCCGTGGTTCATCAGCGCCTCGGTCTTGTGTTCGATTCGGCCGATGCGGCCGCCGCCCCAGGCATTGTTCACGAGGACGTCGACCGTGCCGAAGCGGTCGACGGTCGCGCGGATCATGTCCTCGACGCTCTCCTTGTCTCCGGCGTCGGTCTCGACGAAGAAGGCGTTCTCGCCGAGGGCGTCCGCGGTCTGCTTGCCGGCGTCGGGCGAGAGCTCCGCGATCACGACTTTCGCGCCTTCTTCGACGTAGCGCTGGGCAATGCCGCGGCCGATGCCGAGGCCCCCGCCGGTGACGATGGCGACCTTGCCGTCGATGCGACCCATGGCGTGTACCTCCGGTGCGTGCCGCGTGGGATCGCGGACGACCCTGCGGCTAGGGGATCTCGATCGGGAGCGCGGTGATCTCGCGGAGCGAGAGGTTGCCGGGGTCCCAGGTGACGCCGTCCTCGATCACCGTGGCGTTCGAGGGCAGGTGGTCGAGAATGAAGTTCAGCAGCGTCCCGACCTGCAGGCGCGCGAGGTGTACGCCCAGGCAGTAGCCCGACCCGAAGCCGAAGTTGAGGCTTCCGCGGAGATCCCGGTCGACGTCGAAGCGCTCGGGGTCGGGATAGACCTTCGGGTCCCAGCCCGCGCCCATGAGAGAGAGGAGAAGGAGGCGACCGCGCGGGATCTCCCGGCCGTCGAGCTCGAAATCCTCCATCGACGCGCGCATGAGATACTTCGTCGGGCTCTCGAAGCGCAGGCATTCCATGACCGCGTTCTTGATCTTGGAGCGGTCGTCGCGGAGCGCTTCCATCTCGTCCGGATGGGAGAGCAGCGTCTTGACCGCAAGCGACGTCGAGAGCCGGGTCGTGTCCGTTCCGGCCGCGACGAGGATGACCAGCACCCGGACCAGGACGTCTGGATGGACATCGCCGCGTTTGTCGGCGATCTCGATCACCTGGGTGACCATGTCGGTCTGGGGGGTCGCGCGACGGTGTTCGACCGTCCGGGAGAGGACGTCGAACATGGTCTTCGCCGCGATCTCGGCCTTGTCGCGGTCGGAGTCGCTGGCGACCGGGTTGATGCCGCGGAAGTAGTCGGGAGCGGAGCTCAGGAAGAGGTCGGCGTCCCGCGTCGCGTCCTCGATTCCGAGGAGGCGCGAGATCACGCGGAGCGGGACCTCCTGCACGGTCTTCACGATGTCCAGGGCGCGCTCGCTCCGCAGCGGCGCGCACACCTGCTCGACGACCTCGTGCACGGTCTCGTCCATCTTGCGGATCATGCTGGGCCGGAAGTCCGGCGCGAGGAGCTGGCGCATGATGTTCGTGTTGGCCGTACCGTCCTCGCTGATCATCTGTATCGCGGCGGATTCGAGGGTCGGCCAGCGTTCCATCCGCTGGGCCATCGCCTCCTCGTCCCCGAAACCCGCGTCCATCGGGTTGCGGGAGACGCTCGCATGATCGCAGAGGGCCCGGACGGCGTCGTAGCCGTGCACGAGGAGCGCCTGCATCTCCGGCACTTCGATGAAGTCGTCGCCGCCGTGGGCGCGCGCGAAGGTCGGGTGCGGGTTCGCGGTGTATTCGATCGAGAAGGGATGGTGGCTCGGAAGGCTCATGGTCGACTCGTCGCGCGAAGGCGGGGCGGCGTCGCTTCGCGTGTTCCGGGACGAGCCTCGATGCACGCCCCGCACACAGGAAGGTAGCAATCGGCGGCGGTCCGCGAGGGGGGGGCGCGCGCGCCGCGCTTGCAGCGCGCGTCGCGGACGCTAGCCGCTTCGCGGTCGGATCAGCGTCCGGGCGTGAACGACTTGATGATCGGTCGGAAGAGCTTCGACTGCGTGAAGGGATCGAGCCAGCGATAGATCCGACCCGAGATCATGATCGGTTGGCCTCGCTCGACCGCTTCGATCCCTTCGCGCACGACCGTCTCCGCCTCGTACCAGATGAAGTCGGGCAGGGCGTTCTTCATGTCGGTCATGCCCGCCGCGGCGTGGAAGTCGGTGTGGGTGAAGCCCGGGCAGAGCGCCGAGACCTGCACACCCGTCCCCGCCAGCATCAGGTCGAGCTCTTCGGAGAGCGCGACGAGATAGGCCTTGGCGGGGCCGTAGTGCCCCCCGGCCGGGCGCGGGATCCGGCCCGCGACGGAGGACACGTTGATCACGCGGCCGAAGCCGCGCTCCTTCATGGGCGGGATGAAGTGATGACACATGTGCGGCACGGAGGTCATCATCAGCTCGAGGAACCGCGCCTGGGGCGCCCAGTCCTTCTCCGCGAGGAGTTCGGGGCCGGCGCTGCCCGCGTTGTTCACGAGGTAGTCGATGTGGAGGTCGGCCTCCCGCGTCGCCTCGAAGAGCGCTCGGGGCGCGTCCGGATCGGCGAGGTCCGCCGAGATCGTGTGGACGTCGACGCCGTGCCGTTCGGACAGGTCCGTGGCGACGGACTCGAGCTTCTCCTTGCGGCGCGCCACGAGGACGAGGCCGTAGCCCTGCGCGGCGAGCTGGTCGGCGAACTCGACGCCGAGCCCGGCGGAGGCGCCGGTGATGAGGGCGGTGCGGGGCGAGGCGGCGGAATCGTTCGGCATCGACGAAGGTCTCCGGGAGGCGCGTGAAGGGCGCGTATGTGAGGGGCGTGACGGCGCTCGGACGAAGGCTAGCGCGCGCTTCAGGTCGTCGGCGTGTAGCGGATCAGCGTGCGCGACCCGTCCGCGAAGCCGTTCCGCATCCGGTCGCGCCAGTCCGCGATCTCGTCGGGGTACTTGACCTCGTAGCGGGCCAGCAGTCGCTCGAGGAGGGCGCCTTCCTTCACGGCTTCGCCCTTTCCGACGAAGTTCGGGGCTCGTCGGAAGTCTTCGTTGCGGCCGCCGTACCACGTCTTCCACAGCCCGTGATCGCCGACCCAGATGCGCGCGCGGTCGAGGCCGCGCGCGAGGGCGGTCGCCTTCCAGCGATCGCTCGACACGATCACGACGACCGCGTCGTCGAGCCAGGCGTACCAGAGCTCCGCGTGGCAGGTGCTCTCGGCGCCGTCTCGCCGGAGGGGCGAGACGTAGACGAAGGGGCTCTCTTCGAGCAGCTTCGCCGGGACGGGGCCCGGCTCGGCGGCCACGACTCCGCGCGGCGTCAGCCCGAAGGTGGCGCTGCCGAGCGCGCTCCAGGCCAGCGCCCGGTTGAAGCGGCGTCGCGTGAGCGGGGACGGGGCGTCGGGTCGGTCGACGTCGTGGGACATGGCTTCGTTCCTCGATGGGGCGCGTCCGGAGGCTACCACGTCGCCGGTTGCGACGACGCGTCGGCGCGTTGTGGCCGGTCGCCCCGCGGTTTAGGATCGGACGTCCGCCCGATTCCGGCCTTTCGCAGCCGGCGAGCCCGCCCGCTGCGCCGCCTCTTCGATCCAACCGCCTCCGCTCCGCGCGGAGCAAGGGAGTCTCCTCATGAGCTACGACAACGATCAGCCCGGTTCCTCCGAAGCGCTGCGGCCGTCCTGGCCCGCCTCGGCCGACGACTACGAAGTGCTCCTCGTCGACCGGCCCGCGCCGTTCGTCAATCGCGTCACGCTGAACCGGCCCGAGAAGCGCAATGCGCTCAACAACAAGCTGCGGGCGGAGCTCCTGCACGCGCTCCGCGAGGGCGATCGCGACCCCGACGTCCACGTGCAGATCGTGCGCGGGGCCGGGCCGAGCTTCTCGGCGGGCTACGACCTGGGCGGGGGCAACGAGGGGCTCGAGTACCCGTTCTTCACCGCGGAAGGTGAGGGACAGTGGCCGCGTCACGTGACCGAAGGCTGGATGAGCATCTGGGATCTCGCGAAGCCCGTGATCGCGCAGGTCCACGGTTTCTGCCTCGCCGGCGGCAGCGAACTCGCGACCGGCTGCGACGTCGTCTACATGGCCGAGGATGCCCAGATGGGATACCCGGCGGTCCGCTTCGGCGTCCCGGACATGCAGTTCCATCCTTGGCTCGTCGGCATGCGGCGTGGCATGGAGATGATGCTGACCGGCGACTCGATCGACGGGACCGAGGCGGTCGCGCGGGGCTGGGCGACGCGCGCCTTTCCAGCCGAAGAGCTCGAGGCGAAGACGCTCGAGATGGCCGAGCGGATGGCGTCGCTCCCGCCCGACATCGTCCAGCTCAACAAGCGCGCGGTCCACCGGCAGATGGACGCCATGGGATTCCGGCAGGGCATCCGCCAGGGGACCGAGCTCTGCACGCTGGCGATCCACCAGCCGAGCTTCCAGGCCTTCATCAATCAGACGGGCAAGGGAGAGGGCAAGCTCACGAGCGCGCTCCAGAAGCGCGACGAGCAGTTCGGCGACTACCGGACCGAGAAGGACTGAGGCGTGACGGAGTTCGCCGACCTCGTCGAGAGCGTCGAGCCGCATCCGAAGCGGGTCAGCGACTACGTCGCGCAGCACGCGCGCCGGGGGGACCCGGCGGACGTGCTCGCGACGATGGACCGATACGCCCGAGAGGAGCGCTTCCTCATGAATCTGGGGCCGGACAAGGGCGCCCTCGTCGAGGAGCTCTTCGACCGGATTCCCGCGGACGCTCGGATCCTGGAGCTCGGCGCCTACTGCGGTTATTCCGCCGTCCTCTTCGCCGCACGCCTCGGGGCGGGCGGCTCCCTCGTCTCGCTCGAGGTGAGCGAAGAGAGCGTCGAGGCTTCGCGCGCGAACGTCGCGCATGCGGGCCTCTCGGACCGCGTCGAGTTTCGGCTGGGTGCTTCGGGTGAATCGATCCCGAATCTGACCGGCGTCTTCGACCTGGTCTTCCTCGACCACTGGAAGGATCTCTACAAGCAGGACCTTCAGGCGATCGAGGCGAAGGGGCTCCTTGCGCCGGGCAGCCTCGTCGTCGCGGACAACGTGGGCGCGTCCTTCAATCCCGCCGAGTACCTCGAATACGTCCGCACCTGCGGCCGCTACGACTGCGAGCACCGCGAGTCGACGATCGAGTATCACACGCTTCCCGATGCGGTCGAGATCTCGGTCTACCGGGGCCAGGGCGGGGCTTGAGCGCGCCGAGCGCCGCGCGGGTCGAGGCGCGTCTGGATCCCGCCGCGCCGCCGGACTACCGGGCGCTGGCCGCGCGACTCGCCTGCACGTGGTCGGTGTCGCGTCCGCGTCGCGTGGGCCTCGGGGGCGGGCAGGGCGCGGGCAAGTCGACGCTCGCGCGGCTGATCGTGGCAGCGTGCGCGGAAGTCGGTGTGCGTGCGGTGGGGATCGGGCTCGACGACTTCTATCGGACGCGCGCCGAGCGTCACGCGATGGCGGGTGAAGCCCATCCGCTCTTCGCGACGCGCGGCGTGCCGGGCACGCACGACGTCGTGGCGCTCGCGGCGGCGCTCGATGCCCTGCTCGAACCGGGCGCGGTCGAGCTCCCGCGCTTCGACAAGGGGCTGGACGATCGCGCCGGGGCGGACCGCGTCGACGGGCCTTTCGATCTCGTGCTCTTCGAAGGCTGGTGCGTGGGTGCACCGGCCGGGGGGATCGGACCGGACGCGCCGCCGATCAACGCGCTCGAGCGCGAGGACGACGCCGAAGGGCGCTGGCGCGCCGAAGTCGATGCCCACCTCGCGCGGGACTATGTCCCGCTCTGGGCGCATCTCGACGAGCTCGTCTTCCTGCAGGTCCCAGATCTCGATGCCGTGCGGCGATGGCGCCTCCAACAGGAGTCGTCGCTGCCCTCGGCCCGCCGCCTGGACGCCGCTGCGCTCGATCGCTTCGTCCAGCACTACGAGCGCATCACGCTCCGGATGCTCAGGACGCTGCCGGGGCGTGCGGACTGGACGGTCGAGCTCACCGACGATCACACGGTCGCGCGCGTCGTGCGCTCGGACGAGCGGGACGTCTGAGCCGTCGCGCGGCGTGCGGCCCGGACGGCCCCGGACGCGTCGAATCGACGCTTGCCGGCCTCCGCGCCGCTCGCGAACATCCCGGATCGAACCCCCGCGAGCGGGCACCGTCGCCCGAGGAGGAAGCGTCGTGGAAGTCATCCCGTCCGGTGGCGCACTGGGAGCCGAGATCCGAGGCGTCGACGTCCGAGCCCCGAAGGACGACGAGGTCGCCCGGATCCGCGAAGCGCTCCTCGAGAACGAGGTCGTCTTCTTTCGCGACACGGGCCTCGACGACGAGGGCCACCTCGCCCTCGCGGCCCGTTTCGGCAAACCGAGCGTCTTCCCGCTCTTCGCGGTGCTGGGAGAGACCGAGCCGACGTTCCAGACGATCGCCGACGGCCCGGACAGCCCGCCGGCCACCGACTACTGGCACACGGACGTGACCTGGACCGCCGCGCCGCCGACCGCCGCCTTCCTGCGCGCGACCGTCGTCCCGGACCGCGGCGGAGACACGATGTGGGGCTCGATGACGGCGGCGTACGAGGCGCTCTCGGATCGCATGCGCGCGTTCTGCGAGGGTCTCCACGTCCGCCACGACAACGCGTCGTTCATCCGCGGGCTCGAGACGAAGCTCGGGGCGGATGCGGTCGCCGAGTGGGCGGCGAAGCTCCGGGAAGCGCATCCGCCGGTGGAACATCCGCTCGTGCGGACCCATCCGGAGACGGGCCGGAGGGCGCTGCTCTGGGGCGGCGGCTTCATGCGCGAGGTCGTCGAGCTCGAGAAGGACGAGAGCGACGCGCTGCTCGCGTTCCTGGGGCGCCACATCGATCAGCCGATCTTCCACGCCCGCTGGCGTTGGGGCGTGGGCGACCTCGCGATCTGGGACGAGCGGTCGACGGTCCATCGCGGCCTCTCCGATCACTTCCCGCGCCCGCGAGAAGTGCGTCGATGCGTGATCGACGGGGACCGGCCGGTATGAACACGACGTCGCGCTGGTTCTCCGCGAACCCCGACAAAGCCTGGGCCGAGAAGTTCTTCCTCACCTTCATCCCCGTGTTCTTTCTCTACAACGGCGTGATGCAGGGGATGGGTTGGCTCGACACGAACGACTTCTGGCACGTCGTCCAGAATCTCGGCATGTGGGTCCCCTACTGCGTCCTGCTTCCGTGGTGGCTGCGGCGTCGATCGGGCGTGCCCTGGCGGGAGAGCTACTGGGCGAAGTTCAACGGCTACATGTTCGTCTTCGTGTTCTGGGTGACGTACTTCCACACCGAGTACTTCTTCGACCTGCTCGGGCTTCGCTATCGCCACGACGACGTGTCGCTCTACTTCGATGCGGCGCTCGTCGGTCCGGACGAGGCGACGGCGGCGGAGATGTTCCAGAAGGTCCCGCTCGGGATGTACCTGAACGCGACCGCGTTCTTCGTCGTCTACCACACCGCCGCGGTCGTCTGCATGCGGCGGGTCTGGAACATGACGGACGCGCTCTCGCAGAACGCGCGGCGGGCGGCCTGGGTGGCGATCGTCCTGGTCTCCGCGCTCTTCTGGGCCTGGGCGGAGACGCGGCTCTACATCACGCAGGCGGCGAGCACGACGGTCTGGTACGAGGATCTCGACGCCATGCTGCTCTGGGGTTCGATCATCTACTCGATGTATTTCGTGGCGAGCTTCCCGAGCGTCTTCCGCCTGGACGAGTCGATGAGCCAGGCGCGATGGACGTGGACGCGAACCTTTCTCGAGGCGTCGGCGGCGGCGATGATCAGTCTCTTCCTCTTCGACCTCTGGGGTCACTACGTCGGGCGCATCTACTGACGGGGGACCCGGTCCGATGAAGATCCTGCTGACCGGCGCGACCGGGTTGATCGGCTGCCACGCTGCGGCCGCCCTCCTGGAGGCGGGTCATGCGGTCCGCCTGCTCGTCCGGGATCCGAGGAAGCTCGACGCGGTCTTCGCGCCCTTCGGTCGGCGGGCTGCGGACTTCGAGGTGGTGACGGGCTCGATCGAGGACGCGGGAGCGCTCGACGATGCGCTCAGCGAGTGTGCCGGGCTGCTCCATGCCGCGGGCCGCTTCTCCCCGGATCGGCGGGACGCCGCTGCGCTCCGGGCCACCAACGTCGAGGGTACGCGACGCGTCTTCGAAGCGGCGGAGCGCGCGAGTCGGCGGGCACCGCTCGAGCGGATCGTCTACGTGTCGAGCATCCTGGCGCTGTTCCCGGCGCCCGGTCCGTGCATGCGGGCGAGCGACGACGTGGCCCGGCCCGCCGAGATGTACGCGGCCACGAAGGCGGACGCGGAACGGATCGCGCGCGAAGCGCAGTCACGCCTGCCCCTCACCATCGTCTATCCGGCTGCGGTCCAGGGGCCCGATGACCCGACGTTCTCGGTCGGTCCGAAGCTCGTCGCGGACGCGCTCGTTTCGGGACGCGTGCTCGTGACCGAGGGGGGCCTGCCGTCGACGGACGTCCGCGATCTCGCGCGTCTCTTCGTGTCGATCTTCGGTGGCGCCCCTCACGCCGCGCGCATGATGGCGCCCGCTTTCTTCGTCGAGCACGCCGACTACCATCGCCTGCTGAGGGACCTGACGGGGCGCGATCTCCGGGCCCAGCGTCTTCCCGGCGGACTGCTCCGCGCGATCGGGCGGATCGGCGACGTCCTGGGGCTGCTGGGCCGGCCCATCCAGCTGACGAGCGAAGCGGCGGCGGTCCTGACGCGGAGCGTCCCGGTCGACGACGCCGAGGCGTGTAGACTGATCGGGCCGACGCCGATTACGGCCGAGCGCTCGTTCGGAGACCTGATCGCCTGGATGGCGGCGACGGGTCGGATTCCCGATGCGGTCGCAGGGCGGATCGCGCCGCGGCGCCAGTGAGGTCAGGGAGAGTCCGATGGAGAGCGAGTACGAGACCGTCGTCGAAGCGTGGAGCCTCCTGACGAGCGGCGTGCCGCTTCTGATCCACGTCTTCTTCGCGGCGCTGCAGATCGCGAGCGCGAGCTTCCTCGGAATCCAGGGGCTGCTCCTTCTTCTCGCCGGGCCCGGCGAGCTGGGCGCGGGGGCCGGGCGGCTCGGGTTCGCCTCCGTTCCGCCGGAGCGGCGACATGCCGCGGGCCTCGTCGCCCTGTCCGTCGGCCTCGGTCTCCTCGCGCCGCTCGCGACCGAGGCTCCCGTTTCGATCACGCTGCTCGCGCTCGCTAGCGGCGGCGGCGTCGCCTTCTTCCTGTCACGTCTTCCCGGACAGGGGGGCCGTCGCCGTTTCGCCGTGGCGGTCGCCTGCGGCTTCGTCGCCGTCTTCGCCCTCTACGAGGGGCGCGATCCCACACGGCAGCTCCTCGACGTCGCCACGAAGGCGTTGGACTGGCGGCAGCACGAGCTCGCCTGGCAGCTCGACCACGATTCGCGCTCGCCCAAAGTCGGCGATCTCGCCCCCGACTTCGAGCTGTCCGACACGACCGGCGCGAATCCCGTCCGCCTCGCGACGTTCCGCGGTGAACGGCCCGTCGCGCTCGTCTTCGGCAGCTATACCTGACCGCCCTTCAGTGACGGGACCGTGAGTCTCAAGGACGTCTATCGGAAGTACCGCAACCGGGTCGAGTTCATCACGGTCTACGTGAGGGAAGCGCACCCCTCCGACAAATGGTGGCTGGGCGAGACCCGGACCCAGCGGGCGGTCATGGACCTCTTCGACGCACGCGTGCGGACCGACATCGTCGATCCGACGACCCTCGACGAGCGGCGCGCGGTGGCGAACGCCTGCCAGGAGACGTTGCTCGACGGCGAGATGACGGTGTACGTCGACACGATCGACGATCACGTGAGCACCCTGTACACGGGCAAGCCCACGCGGATCTACCTGATCGGGCGCGACGGAAGGGTCGTGTACAACCCGGGCATCGGTCCCTTCGGCTTCAACCCGGAGCACCTCGGTCAGGAGATCGAGTCCTACCTCGCGGGCGGCGCCTAGCCGCT
>JBCCZJ010000015.1:0-24323 GCA_039187915.1 Myxococcota bacterium | reverse complement strand
CTCCGTCCCGCGCCCACCCTCCGGATCGACGCGCAGGCGGACGACCCGGAAGTGCTTCTCGCGGTCGACCGGCTTCGCGGCGCTCCATTTGGAGCCCACGAGATGGCGTCGGGCGGGCAGGGCGGGGGGCTTCGCGCGCATCGTTCGCTCTCGTCGTGCGCGGGCCCGCGGCGCCCGAGCGATCCGTCCGATCAGTCGGGACGGGTGGTCCGGACGATCTTGGTCAGGAAGGCCGTGTCCGTCGTCGGTGTCTCGAAGCCGGCGGCTTCGAGCATCGGCTCGATCGGATGGCGCGCGTAGTCGCGGTAGAAGGGCTCGTGGAACTGCTCGGGGAAGGCGTCCAGCGCCCAGTCGAGGTCGGGCACGTCGCCGTACTGGAGGGAGTCCGCGACCACGTGCAGTCCGCCGGGGCGCAGCACGCGCGCCGCCTCGGACAGCACGCGGGCGCGCTCGCCGCCGGGCAGCTCGTGGAAGAGGAAAACCGAGAACACCGCGTCGAAGCGTCCGTCGCGGAGGTCGAGGTCCGTCGCGTCGCCCTGCATGAAGCCGACGCGCTCGAAGCGCGCGAGGCGACGCCGCGCGGCGCGGAGATAGGGGTGGGAGAGATCGACGCAGGTGATGCGGGCTTCGGGGAAGGCCATGGCCACGAAGCGCGTCGCCGTGCCGCAGCCGGACGCGACCTCGAGGAAGTGCAGGCCGCGCCCGTCGGTGTCGCCGAAATGCGCTTTCAGCGGCGGGATGACCTGTCGCCGCATCGCGTCGGCCACGCCGCGGAAGAGAATCTCGACCTGGTGTTCGTAGAGATCCGCCGACGTCTCGCTCAGGTAGCCGTCGGTCTGGAAGTGGAAATTGCGGCGGTAGTAGTCGGGGAGCTCCGCGGCCAGATCGGCGGCGCGGCCTGCGAATTCCCGCGGCCGCTTCTGTCGTTTGCGGGTGGCGGCGCCGATGCTGTCGGCGAGGAGCCGGGCGTAGCGCGTGGCATGGTCGAGCGGCGTGCGCTCGGGAAGGAAGATCGAGAGCGGGTAGAGCCCTTCGGCGATGTTCTCCGCGTCCTGTTCGCCGAGGGATCGGAGCGCGCCCAGCACGGCTTCGCGCTGCGCCTTCTCGAGGCGCGGCGGTCCGGCGTTCATCTCCCCGCCGAAGAGCCGCTGGAGCGCGAAGAGCGGGATGGACTCCGCCATGTAGAGGGCGCTGCGCGCGCCGGTCACGCCCGCGGTGATCGGGGCGGCGAAACGACGCGTCAGCGCGTCGAGGGGGCCACGGGGACGCGTCGGGGGTCGGGTCGCGGTCTGCATGCGGGTCTCCTGACGAAGCGGGGGAGGCCGTGCTTGCCCTGTAGATCGGAGTCGCGCGCGCCTGCCTTGATCGCCGTTTCGGACTCTAACGCCGACGAAGCAGGCTGCCTCGCGCCGCGACGGGCGGCAAGCGTCGTAACGGAGGGCGAGCGTCGCGACGGAGGGCCAACGCCGCGACGGACGGCAGGGACCGCGACGATGAACGGCGCGGGAGGCGCGCTCAGCCCTGGGGCACCCAGCTGCCGTGGAAGCCGAAGGGCACCCGGACGGGGAGCTTGATGCGGGCGAGGGCCGGCGCTTCGAAGCGCGCGGCGTCGAGGATCTGGACTTCGCTGCGCCCGCTGCGCTCGTCGTAGACGTACGAGAGCACGAAGCCTTCGTCGCTGTCCGGCGCCGAGCCGGCCGCGGGGACGAAGACGGGCTCGCCGGGCGAGCCCCCCGTGTAGGGGTGGAACTCGCTTCCGCCGGTCTGGAGATCGAACTTGAGATGCCCGGCGTAGCCGCTCCGGTCGTCCATCTGGAGCGTGTAGGCGTAGCGATTCTCGAGGCCGACCCGGCGATCGTCGATCCGCGGGAAGTCCATCTTGCGATCGTCGAGCTTCGTCTCCGTCACGCGATCGTTCGTGAGGTCGAACTCGAAGCGGTGGAGCGACTGCTCGGCTTCCTCGAAGCCGAGACCGTTCGACTCGCGCCACATCTCGCTGATCCGGCAGACGTCGAGGACCACTTTCTCGGCGCCGTCTTCCTGCACGTCCCAGGCGTTCACGGTGTGGAAGACGTAGCAGGGGTCGACCTCGAACCAGCGCACGTCCGCGTTGCGGCCTTCGCGCGGCATGATGCCGATGCGCGCGCCGTAGTCGTCGCTCCAGTGGTACGGCATGGTGCCCTTCAACGCGAGCTGCATGTCGAACACGACCGGGAGGTCCATGAAGATCGCGTGGCGCCGACTGATCATGAAGTCGTGCTGCATCGTCGGCCCGGGGACTTCGATCTCCTCGCGCTGCAGAACGCGTCCCTGGGGGTCGACGCGGTAGTAGACGAGGTAGGGCGGAAGCTGCCCGTAGCCGAAGCCGATCATCTCCCCCGTTTCGGCGCAGACGTGGGGGTGGGCCGTGAAGGCCGTGTCGATCTCGCCGCCGGGGCCGGGGAGGGTGCACGGGCCGAGCGTGTCGAGCTGGGCATCGAGCTCGTAGGGGAACGAGCCTTCCTCGAGGGCGAAGATCCGACCCGCGTGGCCGAGCACGTGAGTGTTCGCCTTGGAGTTGGCGTGGTCGATCACGCCCGCGTCGGAGATGCGCGGGACGCCCGGGTCGCGGAGGGAGGGCGTCTGCACGTAGCGGTTCCGATACCAGAGGGCCTTGCCTCCCTCGAGGCGGAGGCCGTGCACCATGCCGTCGCCGAGGAACCAGTGGGCCGATCGCCCCGACGACGGGTTCGCGCCGTTGCGCAGGAAGAGACCGTTCAGCTCGTCGGGAATCGTGCCCTCGACGTCGAGCACGTGGTCGTCGCGTTCGTCGAAGACGGGGGCGAAGTTGCCACGCAGGTGGAAGGGCAGTCTCTGGTCGACGGCTTCGGACATGGGCGGGTCTCCTCGGTTCGGCCGAGTCTAGCGTCCGGAGAGAGGGGGGGCGGGCGACGGGGCGTCGTTGGACCCTGCCTAGGGATGCATGTCCTCGGGCGCCACGTCGCGTACGTGTTGGGCGAAGTACCAGACGTGGCCTTCGGGGTCCGTAGCGCCGTAGCGCCGGTCGCCGTAGAACTGATCGGCCGGCTCCTCGAGAATGATCGCGCCGGCCGCGCGCGCCTGCTCGAAGTGGGCATCGACGTCGTCGACGTACACGTAGACCTGGCTCGTCGAGTGGCCGCAATGCTTCGGGTTCTGATAGTCGGCGCCGGGGCAGCCCAGCATGATCACGCCATCGGCGAGCTCGGCCTCGGCGTGGCCGACGCTGCCGTCCGGGTTCGGGATGCGCATGCGCTCCGCGAAGCCGAAGGCGCTCGACAGGAACGTGAGCGCGGCGCCGACGTCCTCGTAGAGGAGGTAGGGGGTGACGCGCGGGGTGTCTTCGGGCGGGTTGGCCGGCATGGCAGCTCCTTCGGGGGTGGCGGGTCGAACGACCAGCATACCGGGGTCGGCGGAGCGCAGGGGCGCGCTCGCGCGCGCTGGGTCTCCAGACCCACGGCCGGCGGCCCGCCCCTCGAAATCAGGGCTACGGTCCGCGCCTAATGGACCGCCCCAGCATGCCCTCGACCCGCCGCGCCCGTGTCGTGCCGACGCATCCGTCGAGCATCCCGATACGTCGGTCCCGCTCCGGCGGGCGCGTCGCGCCCCTCGCGATCGTGCTCTTCTCCCTCTTGGCCGCGGTGCGCGTGTCCACCGCGGAGACGGTCACATCGGATCCGTCGCTCGCGGCCGGCGACCGAGCGTGGGCCGAACGCGCGGGGGTACTCGACGAAGAAGGGCTGCGAGCCGCGCCCGAAACGATCGGCCGCGCGATCGACGCGTATCGGCGCGCCGTCGAAGCCAGGCCGGACGCGCTCGAGCCGCGCTGGAAGCTGATGCGCGCGCTGCACTACTCGATCGACTTCGCCGTGCTCGACGCGCCGGAAGCCGATCGGAACGCCGAGGCGGCGATCGCGCTCGCCCGCGAGAGCGTCGCGCTCCTCGAACGGGTCGAGGGCACGTCCTTCGATCGCGCGCGCATCTATTTCTGGAGCAGCATCGCCTGGGGGACCCGCCTGGCGCGGGTCGGGCCGCTCGCGCTCGTTCGCGAGGGCGTGGCCACCCGGATGCACGACTTCGCCGAGCGCGCGCTCGCGCTCGACGAGGGCGTCGATCGGGGCGGCTCGCTTCGCCTGCTCGCCCGGCTTCACACGAAGTTCCCGCGAATTCCCTTCGTGTCCGGCTGGGTCGATCGCGCCAAGGCCATGCCCTTCGCGGAGCGGGCGATGGCGCTGGATCCGGATCACCCCGGCAATCCGCTGATCCTCGCGCTCACGATCCTGGACCTCGAGCCCGAGCGCGACGTCGAGGCCCGCGCGGCGCTGCTCCGCGCGATCGAGACGGAGCCGCGCGCCGATTTCCTCGCCGAGGACCTCCGAATCCGGGAGCAGGCGCGCGCGCGGCTGGCCGAGCTCGATGCCGCGTCGGAGAACGCGGGGTGAGCACGGCGCCGGGCGAACGGCTCTCGGCGGCCCGACTCGTCGCCTATTCCGCGCCGTCGTTCGCGACCTCGGTCGCGGCGCTGCCGATGGTGCTCTTCGTCCCCGCATTCTATTCGGACGATCTCGGCGTTCCGCTCGCGGCGGTCGGCGGAGCGATCGCGGTCTCGCGGCTGCTCGACGTCGTGACCGACCCGCTGATCGGCGGGCTCTCCGATCGACTGCGGACGCCCCTCGGCCGTCGCAAGCCCTGGATGGCGCTCGGTCTCCCGATCTTCCTTCTCTCGCTCTGGAAGATCTTCGTGCCGGGCGACGAGGTCTCCTCGACCTACCTGCTCGGCTGGTCCGCCGCGCTCTACCTGGGATTCACGCTGATCGATCTGCCTCACAAGGCCTGGGGCGCCGAACTCTCGACGGACTACGACGAGCGCTCCCGGATCGCGAGCTGGCGGGAGGCGATCGCGACCCTCGGGCAGGTCCTGCTGTTGGCCGCGCTGGTCGTGCTCTCGTTCCAGGGGATCGACGACGCGGCGCTCCAGCTCCACAACATCGCGATCGCGATGGGGGTGGCGCTCCCGGTCCTGATGCTCGCTTGTCTGACCTTCGTCGGCGAGCGCGAGCCCGAGGTCGTCCGGATCGAGGAGCGTGGACTCGCTGCGGGGCTCGTGCTCGTCGCGCGCAACCCGGCCTTCGTGCGGATGGTCGCCTGCGTCCTGCTCTTCGTCTCGGGCATCGCGATCCAGGGCACGCTCCACCGCCTGGTCCTCGCCGACGTCATGCTCGACGAGGCGCGCTTCCCGTTGATGGCGCTGCTCGAGAACGTGGCGACGCTGCTGGCGGTTCCGGTCTGGCTCCGCGTGTCCGTCCGGTTCGGCAAGCCGCAGGCGCTGATGGGCGCCGCGCTCTGGCTCGCAGCCTTCAGCGTGCCGCTCGCGTTCCTGCGTGAAGGCGACACCTGGGTCCTGATCGCGTTGGTGGTGCTGCGCGGCTCGAGCTTCGCTTCCATCCTGTTCCTGGCGAACTCGATCGCCGCCGACGTGATCGACGTCGACACGCTCGAGAGCGGGGAGCAGCGCAGCGGACTCTTCTTCGCCGTCTGGGGCATGGTGATCAAGCTCTCGCTCGCCCTCGGCGTCGTCCTCGGCACCGCGCTGCCCGCGGCGGGCGGCTACGACCCGTCGGCCGAGGTCGTGCCCGGCGAGATCCAGACGCGCCTGATGGCGATCTACGGGATCGTGCCGGCGGTGCTCATGGGCGTGGGCGCGCTCTGTCTGCGTGGCTTCCCGATCACGCGGGAGCGCCACGCGGAAGTGCGGGCCCGGATCGACGAGGAGGCGGCGGCCCTCGACGCCTAGCCTCCCCTGCGCGGTCGCGCGGCGTGGCGACGTCCGCGCCGGCGTCGCTCGGCGCGTGGGCTAGCCGCCGATGCGGCGCTCCTGCCCGCGGTCGTAGAGCCAGACTTCGCCGTGCGCCGTGAAACGGTCGCCCTCGACGACGATGCCACTGCCGTCGCGGCAGGCGTAGAGCGCGCGTCCGCTGGTCTCCGAGTAGTGCGCCAGGGCGTCGCGGTAGCGCTTCGAACGACGGAAATGCGGGAAGAACTCGAAGTCGACGAGATCGAGGGCGCGCCAGGCTCGGCGGGGCAGACCGATCTCGTCTTCGTCGCGGTCGAACGCGGGGTAGGCCGCGAGGCCGACGTGTGGCGTGAGGAGGATCCCGCCGGCGGACAGGCCCGCGATGACGCCCCCGCGGCGCGCGAACCGACCGAGCGTCGCGAGCAGTCCGGAGCGACGCAGGTGATGGAGGAAGTGGAACGTGTTGCCCCCGGCCAGGTAGACGACGTCGCTCGCCATCAGGTCGGCCACGACCCGGCGCCGTTCGGGCCCGTCGCGGGCGAGCATCGGGTCGTCCGGTGCGACGCAGTGGAAGTCGGTCGCGCCGAAGCGGGCGTAGCGGTTCACGAATCGCCGGAAGAAGGGGCGGGCGCCGTCCGCCGTGAAGGGGACGTAGGTCATGCGGATCGGTTCGCCCTCGCCACGGCCACTCCGCCGCAGGACGAGGTCGAGCAGGCTTTCGTGGATCAGGCGGTTTCTGCGCTCCTGGCCTCCGGAGTAGAGGACCAGGCGGCGGCGGTCGGGGGGCATGACGGAGCCTCGCTCGGAGATGGCTCTTCGTATCGGCCGGTCGCCGCCTGCAGGTGATCGGGAATCGCGGAATTCCGGCCGGGGCGTATGGCAATCGCGGCAGGAAGCAGGAAACTCAAGCGACCCGCAGCCGCACCCGCACGAGAGGCTCCATGCGCACCGACATCCTGACGGCCCGGACCGACCCGGGCGAAATCCGGCGGACGACGACGCCGCCCCCCGCGCTCGAGGCGGGCGCGATCCGGGTCGCGGTCGAGACCTTCGGGCTGACCGCCAACAACATCAGTTACGCGGCGACGGGCGATGCGCTCGGCTACTACGCCTACTTCCCCGCCGAAGAAGGCTGGGGCCGCGTGCCGGTCTGGGGCTTCGCCCGCGTGACGGAGACCCGCTGCGACGGGATCCCGGAAGGCGAGCGGATCTTCGGCTACCTGCCGCTGGCCTCCGAGTGGGTCCTCAGGCCGGTCGATGCGGGTCCGCTCTGCTTCTCCGACGCCACGGCCCACCGGACGGCGCTCCATCCCTGGTACAACCGCTACTACCGCTGCGCCGGCGATCCGCTCTTCTCGGAGGACACGGCCGAGGTCCAGCCGGTGCTCTGGGCGCTGCTGATGACGGGCTGGCGGTTGGCCGAGGAGCTGGCTCCTCTCGTCGACGAAGTCTTCGTCTCGAGCGCGTCGAGCAAGACCGCGCTCTCGCTCGCGTGGTCTCTCGCCCATCGAGACGGGCCCGCGCGCTGCGTCGGGATCACGTCCGAGGCGAACCGGGCGTTCGTCGAGTCGCTGGGCGTCTACGCGCGCGTGCTGACCTACGACGCGCTCGCCTCGGTGGAAGCAGCGGACCGCGTGGCCTACGTCGACCTGGCCGGGAACGCGGCGGCCACGTCGGCCGCCCACGTGGCCCTGGGTGAACGACTGGTCGACTCGGTCCTGGTCGGCGCGACCCATCGCGCGCCCTCGGCGGAGCCGCTTCCGATGCCCGGGCCCGCGCCCCGCTTCTTCTTCGTTCCGAACGTCGCCGAGGCGTGTGCTGCGGAGGCGACGCTGGCGGATTACCACGCGCAATTCGCCGGCGTGTGGAAACCCTTTGCCGGCTGGGCGAGCGGTTGGCTGTCGCTCGAGCGGGGCGCCGGCGCCGACGCCGTCGAGGCGGCCTACCGGCGCGTCGCCGCCGGCGACGTTCCGCCGCAGAACGCGGAGGTGCTGTCGTGGGAGGCCTGATCGAAGCCGACTACGTCGTGATCGGCGCTGGCGCAATGGGGCTGGCCTTCACCGACGAGATCCTCACCCGCACGGACGCCTCGGTTGCGATCCTCGATCGCCGCGCGCGGCCCGGCGGCCACTGGAACGATGCCTATCCCTTCGTCCGGCTCCATCAGCCGTCCCACTTCTACGGCGTGAACTCCCAGAAGCTCGGGACCGACGCGATCGACCGGACCGGTTGGAATGCCGGCCTCGCCGAGCTGGCCTCGGGTACGGAGGTCTGCGCCTACTACGACCAGCTGATGAACCGCCGCTTCCTGCCCTCCGGTCGCGTGGCGTTCCACCCCTCGACGTCCTGGGACGGCGAGCGCGCGGTCTCGACGCCGTCCGGTCGCGTCTTCGAGGTGCACGCGCGCCGCGCGATCGTGGACGCGGCCTACATGAAGGTCTCGGTGCCCTCGACCCATCCTCCGCGCTATGCGGTGGAGGACGGGGTGCGGGTCGTCCCGCCGAACGCGCTGCCGAAAGAGGATCGGCCGGCGGACGGCTACACGATCATCGGCGCGGGCAAGACGGCCTTCGACGCGATCCTGTGGCTGCTCGCGAATCACGTCGATCCGGCCGAGATCACCTGGATCGTGCCCCGCGACTCGTGGCTGATCAATCGCGCGGTCGCGCAGCCGGGTGACGGCTTCCGGGTCGGCGAGCAGGTGGGTCTGCTCGCCGAGGCCGCGTCTGCGCACGACGCGCTCCTGCGGCTCGAAGCCGCGGGGCAGCTGCTGCGGATCGATCCCCGGGTCGAGCCTTCGATGTATCGCTGCGCCACGGTCTCGGAGCCCGAGCTCGAGCAGCTGCGGCGGATCGAGCAGGTCGTCCGGATGGGCCGCGTCGCGCGCGTGACGCAGTCGGGCCTCGAGCTCGACGGCGGGGTCCTCGAGCAGGGGCCGAACGTGCTCTACGTCGACTGCACGGCGGATGGGCTCGAGCGTCGACCGGTCGTGCCGGTCTTCGCGGAGAGACGGATCACGCTCCAGACCGTGCGGGGTTGCCAGCAGGTCTTCAGTGCCGCGCTGCTCGGGATGATCGAGACCCTCGCCGCCCCGGTCGACGAAAAGAACGCGCTGGCGGGCGTGATCCCGCATCCCGACGCCACCCGCGACTACTTCTCGAACACGCTCGAACACATGAAGAACATGGTGCAGTGGAGCCAGCATCCGGAGATCGGGCCCTGGCTCGCGGCTTCGCGGCTGAGTCCCGGCGGCGGACCGGACAGCGAAGGCCCCGATCCGGCGAAGGCGCTCCGGGCCGCGGCGAATCTCCAGCAGTTCCTCGAGGACTGGAAGGACTGACCTCGCGCCGTCCGCGGCGCGTGTCCCTCGGCGATGTCGTCTGCGGCTACTTCAGGTGGCTGCAGATGTCATCGTCGGTCGGCTCTTCATCGTCCACGCCCGGGACCTGGGACCACGGCATGTTGCCCATCATGCGCTGGGTCTCCGTCATGCCCTCGGAGCACTTGCGGAGCTGCTGGATCGTCGGGTCGCCCTTCATCTCGACGAAGAGCGCCATCGCCTTGGCGAGCGCCTCCTTCTCCTTGCCGGCCTTGCAGAGTGCGTCGATCTCTTCGTTGGCCTGCTTGCCCTTGCGCTCGAGCGCTTCCAGCTCGGCCTTCGAGATCTTCGCGAAACAGGCCTCGGCCTTCTCCGCCTCCCGCTGCATCCGCTCCATCGCGGCGGGATCCTGGAACTGCCGCATGAGGGCGCTCGGGTCCATGCCCGGCGGCATGCCCTGGGGCGTCTGCGCGCCAGCGAGCGCGGGGGCGAGCAGGACGAAGACGAGAACGATCGATCTGAGCATGGGGATCCCTCCTGAGTCGGCCGACAGGGTGAGCCAGAATCGCGCTGCGCGGTAGGGTGGAGATCACACTCCGCGCCTCGAACGCGCGTTTCCTTTCGTGGGATCGCCGATCGGTCGCGGAACCGGCAGCGTGCCCTGGCTACCTTCCATGGAAGCCTCGGGCGCGTGCCCGACGCCCCGCCGCCTTCGGAGTTCCGGTTCGACCATGCCGATCGACAACGCGTCCGCGAACGACGAGGCCCATCGGCTGACGCCTCGGCAGCGCGAAGTCCTCGAGGTGATGGCGAAGGGCCTCACGAATCGCGAGATCGGCGAGGTGCTCGGCATCTCCACCGGCACCGTCCGCGTCCACGTCGCCGCCATCCTCGAGTCGCTCGGCGTCGCCAACCGGACCGAGGCGACGAACGCCTATCACGAGATGGGCCTCGGCGCGCCGGCGGGGGCGCCGACCGTCACCGGCCGCCCGGCGCTCGCCGTCCTACCCCTGGCGTCCTTTTCCGAAGAAGCGGACGCGATCCATCTCGCGGACGGGATCAGCGAGGATCTCATCACGCGGCTCGCGCGCTGGCGCTGGTTCCCGGTCGTGTCGCGGAACTCGTCGTTCGCCTATCGCGGGCGGTCGGTCGACGCGACCGAGATCGGCCGGGCCCTCGGCGCCCGCTATCTCGTCGAGGGCAGCGTGCGTACGGCCGGGGACCAGGTCCGCGTGACGGTCCAGCTGATCGACAGCGAGTCGGGACGCCATCTCTGGGCGCAGCACTACGATCGCGCGTCGGGCCACCGATTCGACGTCCAGGACGAGATCGTCGACACGATCGTCGCGACGCTCGAACCCTCGTTGCTCCAGATCGGCGGGCTCCGCATCGTCGAGGGGGACGCGGAGAGTCGGGACGCCTGGGATCGCGTGCAGACGGCCTTCGCCCATCTCGCGCGCAACGACGTCACGGGGCTCCAGGAGGGCGCGCGGCTCGCGGAGGAAGCCGTCGCGCTCGATTCCCGACTGGCCGTCGCCTACGGCGCCGTCTTCTACGGCCAGCTTCATCTGCACCTCCTCTCGCGCGCGACCGATGGCGCGGTCCCCGCCGAGAAGCTCGCGTCCGCGAGTCGCGCGCTCGAAGCGTTGGATCCGCTCGAGCCCCTCGCGCCGGTGGGGCGCGCGATCGCGCAGCTCGTGCGGCTCGAGAAGGAGGCGGCGCTGGCGAGCGTGGAGCGGGCGGTCGAGCTCGCGCCGCGCATGATCTATCCGCTCTGGCTGCGCGCGCTGCTGCTGACCTCGGCCGGTCGCCCCGAGGCTTCGATCGAGGCCCACCGCGATCTCGAGGCGCTCGCTCCGGAAGATCCGCTCCAGCCCATGATCCGCACGACCCACGGCATCGCGCTCCTCATGTCGGGTCGGATCGACGCGGCCGAAGACGTCTTCGAAGCCGCGATCGAGGCGGCGCCCCGGCTGGTCTACGCGCGGACGATGCTCGCCGCGGGGCGCGGGATCGTCGGCGACGAGGCCGGGATGCTGCGGCGCTTCGCGGAGATCCGCGGGATCGATCCGGACTACGATCCGCGGGTGCCTGCGGACGTGATGCTCCCGGATTCGGTTCGGGCCGCCGGCACGGCGTTTCTCGCAAGCGCTGGCTGGCCGGCGCGGCCCGGCGACCCCGTCTGAGTCGGACCGGGCGGTCCCGGTGGACGGGCGCTTCGCTTGTCAGGGGGGCTCGCGCAGGCGAGAGTATCGCCATGGCCGCGCCGAGCTTCGAATCGACCTACGCCGCGCTCCCCGAGCGCTTCCACGCGCGAATCGCTCCGACGCCGGTCGCGGCCCCGCGGCTGCTGCGTCTCAACACGGCGCTCGCGGCCGCCCTCGGCCTCGACCCCGACTGGCTCGCGAGTCCGGAGGGCGTGGCGATGCTCGCGGGCAACGCGGTCCCGGCGTCGGTCCGTCCGCTCGCGATGGCCTACGCCGGCCATCAGTTCGGCAATTTCGTGCCGCAGCTCGGCGATGGCCGCGCCATCCTGCTCGGCGAACGGCCCGACGCGGAGGGCCGTCTCTACGACGTCCAGCTGAAGGGCGCGGGGCCCACCCCGTTCTCGCGGAGCGGCGACGGGCGCGCGGCGATCGGGCCCGTGCTGCGGGAGTACGTGGTGAGCGAGGCCATGGCCGCGCTCGGTATCCCGACGACCCGGGCGCTCGCGGCGGTCGCGACCGGCGAAGACGTCTATCGCGAGACGCCGTTGCCCGGCGCGATCCTGACGCGCGTCGCCCGCGGCCACCTCCGGGTCGGCACCTTCGAGTTCTTCGCGAGCCGCGGCGATCAGGAGGCGGTCGAGACGCTCGTCGACTACGCGATCGAGCGACTCCATCCGGAGGCCGCCGGCGCGGACCGGCCCGCGCTCGCGCTCTTCGAATCCGTCGTCCGGGCTCACGCCGTGCTCGTCCCCCAGTGGCTCGGGGTCGGCTTCATCCACGGCGTGATGAACACGGACAACACGACGATCTCGGGAGAGACCATCGACTACGGCCCCTGCGCCTTCCTCGACGCCTATCACCCGGGCCAGGTCTTCAGCTCGATCGATCATGCCGGGCGCTACGCGTACGGGCGCCAGCCGGGGATCGCCGCGTGGAATCTCGCGCGTTTCGCGGAGACGCTGCTGCCGCTCCTCGGGGAGGGGCAGGCGGCGCAGATCGCCGCGGCGCAGCGCGTTCTCGACGGCTTCGAGCCCGCCTTCCAGACCCACTGGCGCGAGGTCCTGCGAGCGAAGCTCGGCCTCGTCGAGATGGACGAGGCCGGTCTCGCGTTGGCGACGGGGTTGCTCGATGCGATGGCGGAGCAGCACGCGGACTTCACCCGGACCTTCCGCGCCCTCGGCCGGGTCGTCGAAGCGAGTCCCGATGAGGATCGCGCGATCGCGCGGGACACCGGGTTCGAGGATCCGGAGGCCTTCGCGCGTTGGGCCGGGGACTGGCGGGCCCGGCTCGCCCAGGAAGGGCGGGAGGCCGGCGACGTGCGGGCGGCGCTCGACGCGACGAATCCCGCGCGCATCCCCCGCAATCATCGGATCGAAGCAGCGATCGAGGCGGCCCGCGAGGGCGACCTCGCTCCCTTCGAGCGGCTCGTCGAGTCGAGTGCGTCGCCCTTCGAGGACGACCCGCGCTTCGAGGACCTGACGCGCGCGCCCACGCGCGACGAGGCGGTGCGCCAGACCTTCTGCGGGACCTGAGGCGGGTCGGCACGCCTGCGCCGCCGGCCGGCGCACGCCGACTACGCGACGTCGAGTGCGCGGGTGGCCCGTTCGGCAGCGGCGGCGATCTCGGGCGCCGCGTCGCCGGTCGTCAGGCATTCCACCTCGACGAGCGCCCGGAGTTCGTAGGCATCCGCCCGCTCGCCGAGCGGGTCGTACTCCTCCATGAGATCGATGGCGTCGAGGTGGGCCGCCAGGGTCAATCGATAGCGAGGCGGATCCGTCGTCAGCTCGATCAGCAGCAGCTCGCCCGTCGAGGTCCGGCCGAGCGTCCACACGACGAGTCCGGCGAGGTAGGGCTGGTCCGTGAACTCGGGCACGAGGCCGAGCCAGAAGCCTGCGTAGAACTTCGGATCGTCGGGCAGGCCGTGGCGGCGAAGGGCGCGTCCGAGCCGCTTCATCTCGGCCCGGAATCGCTCCGCCGCGCGCACGCGCCGCGGCGGCGTGGCGCGCCGCCGCCACTGGCTTCCCTCGAGGTACTGCACCCGGCCGATCTGCATCTTGTAGTCGAAGCGCGGCTGCCCGGGCACGACGTAGCCCGGGTAGTAGTAGACGGCGTCGATCGTCCGGGCGTAGTCGATCTCTTCGAGCAGCGTGTAGGTCCCCAGGCCGTACGCCGCGTAGTCGGGATCGTGGAGGGCGAGCTGGGCGGCGACCGCTTCGCGCCCGACGTCGAAGTAGCTGACGGCGACCAGCCGGTCCTGGTCGAAGACGGCGCATTCGCGCGTGTCGAACACGTCCCGGTTCTCGCCGAGGACGAGCGGCTCGAGCGCGCTCGACACGAAGCTCATGAAGCGCGCCTTCGTCTTCTCGTAGAGCGCGGACCGCGCGCCGTCGACCTTCGCCGGACCGAACTCGACGCGGAAGCGCTCGCGGTTGCGCCGGAACCGCCGACGCGCGCTCCGGCTCGCGCCGGTCGGGTCGTCGACGGGCAGCCGGATCTGGACGAGGCCCCGGATCTGCTCGTCGAGGGGAAGCAGGTTCGCGCGCACGAGGATCGGGCCGCTGCGGAACCAACCGGTCGCCATGCGCTGGTCGTAATGCTCGGGATCCGGAAACACCGGAACTTCGATCTCGATCACGCGCGCGCTCTCAAACGGTCGACGTCGTGGGGGCGGGGGGCGTCGTGGGGGCGGGGGTCGTCGGGGGCTGCGGTGCCGTCGGTTGGGGTGCCGTCGGAGGACGCGCCTCGCGACGGAATCGATCCGCGTAGCGCGCCTCGAAGTCCGGGAACTCGGTGCCGCAGAGCCGATCCCAGAAGCGGAAGTAGAGCGCGTAGTTTCCGGCCACGCGCTGGTGATGCAGGTAGTGATGCATCGCGGTGGTCTTGCCGGAGAGGATCGGGACGCGGTGCCACCAGGACGGATACACCTCGTAGCCGAGGTGCGCGATCGTGTTGAACAGGACCATGCCCGAAGCCCAGACGATCGGGACGCTCGTGTGCCAGGGCAGGAGCATGAGCGGGAGGATGATGGCCTTGCCGGCCACGCCCTCGAGGACGGCTTCCAGGGGATGGAAGTGGAACGTCGTGAAGGGCGTGGGGTCCCGGCTCTCGTGGTGGGTCCTGTGGATCGTTCGGAAGAGCTCGGGCCGATGCATGAGCCGATGGAACCAGTAGAACCAGGTGTCGTGGACGAAGAAGACGGCGAAGAGCGTGAAGCCGTAGTAGGCGTAGCCGTACTCGGCGAGGTCCGTGTAGCGCTGGTCCGCGGCGCCTCCGGTGTAGGCGACGTACGAGATCCACATGCTCGTGGCGACCATCACGAGCTTCGAGGCGATGCTGAAGACCGACTCGCTGATCACCTGGCCGAGGGCCGGGCGCGGGTGACGCGCGAGCTTGCGCCTCGCCAGCGGGCGGTCGAGGACGAGCCAGAACAGGACGAAGGCGCCCGCGGCGAACAGGAGATAGTGCTGGATCTCGTCGAACAGGAACGAGAGGCGCCGTTGCGGGTCCGCCTGGAAGGCCGGATGGAAGAGCAGCACGCCGAAGGCGAGAGCGGCGCCGGCCGCCGCGACCCAGAGCGGCGTGCGCGTGGCCGCCGCGCTCCCTCGCCCGTCGACCCGTCGGGCCGCGGTCCGGGCGGCGCGACTCAGAGGGCGGCGTTCGCCGGCCGGGGCCGGGGCAGGGCGCCGAACGCCGGATGGCTCGCGTCGCCGTTCGCGAGGATCAATGCGTAGAGGAAGGGACCCCAGGCGACCCCGGGGCGCCCGTTCACGATGACGAGCGGCGTGCCGCGCGGCGCGAAGGGCACCGCCGCCTGAACGTCCGCCTCGAGCTTGGTCTGGGTGGCCGGGTCGTTGAGGCAGGCCTCGAACGTGTTCTGCGACCCGTACTTCCCGGCGATCGTGATCAGCTGGGCGCGATCCATCGTCTGCTGGTTCTTCAGGACCTCGCCGGTGAACCCGAAGTGATCCTCCGAGTCTTCCATGCAGATGATGCCGCGCGCGATCTCACAGCGGACCGGGTACCGCGGCGGTCCGTCCAGCAGCGCGTTGCAGGCGGAGTCGAGCGGGAAGTGCCGCGTCTCGAGCGAGAAGCTGCTGGCCGGGACCCGGCCGACCAGCGCGGCGACGGTCTCGTGGAACGTCTTGCAGTGGCTGCAGAGCGGATCGATCCAGTCGTTGATGCGGACGGGCGCCTCCGCCGGTCCGTAGAGCGCGCGCGCCGTGGGGATCTCCTGCGGCTCGGCTTCGCGATAGGCGAGCAGGGCGTCGGCGAGGGCCTGACGCTCGGGGCCGCGCAGCCGGGTGAGATAGCGCTCGAGCGGGCTCCTCGGCGCGCCGGTCTGCGGGTCGGTCGCGGACGGCTCCGCGACGAGCGTCTCGATCCGGTCTTGTGCGCGGCCGGGCGTATCCGCGGCGGGGCCGTAGAGCAACGCATAGAAGACGAGGACCGCGCCCGCTGCGGTGGCGAGACCGGGGCCCAGCGCGAGTGCCGGCCAGGGGCGCGTCGCGAAGAAGACGATGCCCGCGTAGACGAGCACGCCGGCGTAGGTGATCGCGCAGGTCGAGCAGATCCCGCCCGAGGCCAGCGACGCGGCGCCGAGGATGAAGACGGACGCGAGGCCCGCCGCCGCCGTCACGATCGCGCCCGTCCGGAAGGGGTCGCCGCGGAACCAGGCCGCGATGGCGAGGCCCGCCGCCGCCGCGCCCCACACGACGCCCCAGGCCGCGATCGGCAGGACCGTGTTGCTCTGGATCGCGGAGGCGAAGGCGCTGTCCCAGATCTGGCCGCACTGCGTTCCGTCGCCGAGCGGACAGAAGGCGGTTCCGCCCGATCGCGCGATCAGCAGCTGCTGCCATTGGAAAGCGGCCCAACCGGCGTTGGCGAGGCCCACCCCGCCGGCCAGCAGCCAGAACGCGTTGCGGACGTCTCCGCCCTCGGAGTTCGTGTTCGACATGGCCCCATGTGTAGCCTGTCGGAGGCCGCTCGTCCGACTCGGAGCCGGGACGGGCGTTCTCCGGGCGGGCGCGCGGGCGCGACCCGGTCTCGCCTCACTTCTTCGGCGCGTCGTCCCAGTCGCAGTAGGCCTTGCCGGTCTCGGTCGAGAGAATGTCGATCGCGGCCGCCGCGCCGTCGCCGGCGCTGATGATCGCCTGGCTGCGTCCGGGTCGCGACGCGCGGCCGACGACGTAGACGCCGTCGACGCTGGTCCGGCTGTTGCGATCGGTCTGGATGCCCGACGCCTCGTCGTGGGCGAGGCCGAGCTGCTGCGCGAGTCGCGGCTGCTGGCCTTCCGAGAGAATCAGGTAGCGGCCGGTCTCGGACTCGCCGCCCTCGAGCGTGACCTCGAAGCCGGCGTCGGTCTTCGCGATCGACTCGACGCGGGCGTGCACGATCTCGGCGCCGGCGCCCTTCACCTGGGCGCACGCGATCTCGTGGAAGTCCGTGCCGACCATCGACTCGATGCCCAGGTAGTTGTTGAGCATCGCCCAGTGCATGGCCGTCTTGTCCTGGCCGAAGATCCGGGCGCCGAGCCCGCCGCGGCGAAGGAAGAGCGCGGCACTGAGGCCGCCCGGGCCGTCACCGACGATGACCACATCCGTCATGGGAATTCTCCTGGGCGACCGTGCGCCCGCAATGCGTCCGCCGCAGAGGGTGGGCTGCGGAGGGACCATGAACGCGGCCGAGTGTAGACGAGATGCCGGCCCTGCGGCGCGCTCCGACCGGGCCCTTCCGGCGCTCGGCGAGGGCGGGAAGGGCGTCGCGCCGGGCGCTTCACCCGCTCGTCCCGAGGACCTAGACTCCGACGAGCACCCCCTGTGGAGTCCGCGACCTCTTCATGGACGAGCCCCTGCTCCATCGCGTCGCCCGCGGCGAACCCGACGGGTTCGAACGGTGCATCGACGCCTATGGACCGCTCGTGTGGGCGCTCGCGCGCCGCTTCTGCGCGTGCGAGGAGGATGCACGGGACGGGGCGCAGGAAGCCTTCCTCGCGCTCTGGAAAGCGGCGGGGCGCTTCGACCCGGATCGGGCTTCGGAGCGGACCTTCGTGGCGATGGTCGCCCGCCGTCGCCTGATCGATCGCTGGCGCTCGATTCGGCGCCGGCCCGCGGAGGTCGAGCTCCCGGAGGAGGCCGCTGGCTCGCCGCCGGGGACCGTGCCGCATGCGGCGGCGCGCGCGAGTACGAGCGCGGGCGCCGAGGTGCGGACCGTCGAGCGGCTGATGGGTCGGCTGAGCGAGGCCGAGCGCCATGTGCTCGATCTCTCCCTTTTTCACGGCATGAGCCAGACGGAGATCGCGCACCGTCTGTCGCTGCCGGTCGGCACCGTGAAGTCCCACGCCCGACGCGGGCTCGACCGCATCCGGCGATCGCTGGCGAGGGAGGAGTGGCGATGAACGATCCCGATCGCCTCGAGGCCCTCCTCGCCGACGCCGCGCTCGGTCTGCTCGACGCGGACGAGCGCGCCGAGCTCGAGACCCTGCTCGCCGGGCGGGAGATCGAGGACCTCTCCGAATCGGAGTGGGTCGTGGCCGATCTGATGGCGCGAGAGTTCGAGACGCAGGAGCAGCCGCTGCCGGACGATCTCCGCACCGCGCTGCTCGACGATGCCCGCGCATTCGCGCGCACGCGCGGTCCCGGAACCGACGCCCCCGTGCCCGCGTCGCCGCAGCGTGCGCGCAGGCGGGCGCAGATCTGGGCCGGCGCCGGGTGGGTCGCGGCGGCGGCGCTGCTCGTTCTGCTGCTGCGCGGTGTCGGAACGGCGCCCGGGGACGCGACGGGCGAGGCGGTCTCCCCGTCGGCGCCCGGGGACGCGACGGGCGAGGCGGTCTCCCCGACGGCGGCCGGGGACGCGACGGGCGAGGCGGTCTCCCCGACGGCGCCGGTCGTCGAGCCGGTCCCCTCGACGCGGGAGATCCGCGCCGCCCTGCTGGCAGACGCCGGCGACGCCGTGCGCCTGGCCTGGCAGTCGACGGACGACCCGACGGCCGCAGGCGGGGTCGTCGGGGACGTCGTCTGGTCCGACGCCCGCCAGGCCGGGGTGCTCCGCTTCCAGGGGCTCGCCGCGAACGATCGCGACGCGTTCCAGTACCAGCTCTGGATCTTCGACGCGGCACGCGACGAGCGCTTTCCGGTCGACGGAGGGATCTTCGACGTGCCGGCGAACGCGGACGGCGCCGACGTCCTCGTTCCGATCGATCCCCGACTCCCGGTGGCGCGCGCGACGCTCTTCGCCGTGACCGTCGAGCGGCCGGGGGGCACCGTGGTCTCGACTCGCGACCGGATCGCCGTTCTCGCACCGCGTCCCTAGGCGGGCCGGCAGACGCTCGGAGCCCACGGCTCCGGATACTTCACCGATCGAACGGATCGTCGCGGCCCGCGCGGACGCGCAGGGCAGGGCGAGGGGCGTCGGCGGCGGCCGCCGCCGGGCCGTCTCGCGCACGGGAGGCCCGCCCCCGCCGTCCCCGACGCCGGAGTGGCTGTCTTGGCGGGCAGCACGGCGACGCAGAGGACAGCGAGAACGGACCTCTTCGACTCCGCGGGACACCCGGGATCGGATGCAACTTTTTCGCGCCGGCGTCGCAAGTTTCGCTGCCACATTCGCGACCGCCCCGCCACGAAAGGACGGCGGGCGGCACGGGAAACCCCGCGGTCCGTTCCTGATCGCGCCCTGGAGATTCCCATGCAGCGAAGTGTTCCCTCTCTCTCTCGTTTCCTTTCCTCCGCTTTCGTGACGACCCTGGTCGCGATGGGCGGCCTGCTCTCGTTCGCGTCGACGGCCTCGGCTCTGCCGCAGCCGGCGACCGGCGCGACCTCCATCTACCTGTCGTCCTTCGACACGCTGACGGGCGCGCTCGGGCTGACGGTCACCCCGCTCGGCCTCGATACCGGTGCGGCGGAGCTCACGACCTCGGGCCTCCTCCCGAGCCCGACCGTCTCCTACGGCGTGACCGCCGTCGACCTCACGACGGTCGAGATCTTCCACGACGGGATCGGCCTCCAGCTCTCGGCCGGCCCGGCCTCGGTCGTGCTCGAGAACTTCGTCGTCGACGGCGCCAACCTGACGATCACGGCGGACGTGACGACCGCGATCTCGGCCGTGGTCGCGACGGCGCCGGTCTTCGACCTGATCGACTGCCGCGCGACGCCCGGCTTCTGCGTCGGTCTCGACGGCACGACCTCGGCGGATGGTCTCGGCCTCTTCCTGACCGACACGGAGATCAGCGTCCTCTCCGGCGAGTTCGGCGGGAGCGCCCTGACCGGTGTGACGACCGCCACGCCGATCGGCGTCGCCAACAGCATCTTCACGGTCATTCCCGAGCCTTCGACCGCGCTGCTCCTCGGCGGCGGTCTCGTGCTCCTCGCCGGCCAGCGCCGACCGCGCGACTGAGGCGACACGGTCGCGACCCGCACGCGACCGCCCCCGGGCCCGCTCGCCGGACGAACGTCCCGAAAGACCCCCTGGACTCGATGCCTTCGAGTCCAGGGGGTCTTTCTTTCGTAGCGACGCTGTTGGCCGTTCGCGCGCGGCTTTCGTGACCCCCGCTCAGCCTCAGGTGCGAGTGCTCTTTCCGGTCGCTCTCGCAGTGGAGAAGCCGCGGGTCTCGCCCCGACGCCGCCGCCCGGCCTTCGCTCCCGTCAGTCCGCGTGCGTCCAGTCGGTGAAGCCCATGTTCTTGCCGACGCTGACGCCGGCCTCGGTCGGCAGGTCGAGTCCGGTCGCACGATTGATGAGCCAGACGTTCCATCGGTCGTCGCCGGTCGCCGACCATCCCCCGAATCGCGCGTCCAGGCGCGCGAGATAGGTCGCCGCGCGGGCGAGGGCGTCGTCGCCCCAACGCCATGCGTCGGGATGACCGTGGCGCGCCAGCAGCTCGGTCGTGACGGTGGCCCCCTGAAGCGCCTCCCAGGCGTAGCCCGTGCGGGCGGGCGGATCGGCGAAGGCGCCGCCGCGGCGCATCTCTTCCGGCAGCGCGCCGTCGACGTCGACTCCGGCGATCCGCG
Source organism: Myxococcota bacterium (assembly GCA_039187915.1). Classification (GTDB taxonomy): domain Bacteria; phylum Myxococcota_A; class UBA9160; order UBA9160; family UBA4427; genus UBA4427. Next base: position 3,984 of record JBCCZJ010000015.1, on the reverse strand, counting down.
CGCCGCGCGGATTCACGCCGACCGGCCGTGTCGGGTCGGCCTGCCAGGAGCGATCCCCGAAGCGGAAGGCGGCGTTCGACGCGGCGGGATCGCCCAGCCAGGCGCGATGGACCCGGGCGGCGTCGGCCAGATCGGCGTCGTCGCCCAGATAGAGGGCGATCGCGACCCGCGAAGCCCCCGCATGGGTGCCCCAGTTGTTGGGCCGCTCGGCGTGGGTCGAGCGCAGCGTCCGCCCACGGAGGTCCCGGTCGCGCAGCGCGGAGAGGCGCGCACGGAACGCGCCGTCGAGCGCGGGATCCAGCCGTCCGAGCTCGATCAGGTCGGCAGCGAGGACGTAGCCGACCAGATTGCGCGCGACGGCGAGGGCGTCGGCGCCCGCTTCGCTCTCCTCGGAGACGAGGCGCGCGAGCGTCCGGCGGACGGCGTCGAGGAACGCCGGATCGCCCAGCCGGACGCCGACCAGCGCCTGCGCGAGCGCGCGCGTGTCGGCGCGGTCGAGGGGGTCGGAGAGGCGAGGCGTCGACGTCGGGTCGGTCGCTTCGCGATAGAGCCGCTCCCACGCGGCGCCCTCGGTCGGCAGCGACAGGAGCCGGTCGCGATCGATCCAGAGCGCTCGGCGCGTCGTCCCCTCCGAAGAAGCGCGGGCGAAGCAGGCCTCGAACGCGTCGAACCGATCGAGCACGAGGGAGAGATCGGCGACCGAGACCGCGGTGTCCCCGTCGAGGTCCGCCGGTGCACAGGCGAGGGACGCGAGGTCGACGCCGAGGCATTGCCCGATCGCATCGCGGAACGCGATCAACGGCGCCGCGTCGGCGGGCCCGATCCAGCCGTCGCGATCCAGATCGAAGGGCGCGCACTCGGAACGGGTCGAGACGGGCGCGTTCCAGCAGAGGGTCAGCGGGGCGAGGGCGACGTCGTCGAAGTGGCGCAGGTCTTCCCCGTCGACGCCGCCGCTGCGATCGACGTCGCGTCCGCGGCAGGCGAGCGCGGCGCCGAAGTCGGTGCCGAGACACGATCGGCCGAGTTCGAACTCGAGCGAGAGGGGCGCCGCATCGGCGCTCGTGACCGTGCCGTTGCCATCGGCGTCGAAGGCGGCGCATTCCTGGGCAGCGACGGACGCCGGGGAACCGACGAGGCTCCACGCGACGAGCAGGGCGAGCGCGTGTCCGGACGAACGAATCGCGCGCGTGAAAGACCGATGCATGACGGAGCGCCCCTCCTTCGTTGGCGGCGCTGGCCATGTCGAGGAGAGGGGCGGGAATCGGGGTGATGGGGATCACCCTGGAGCGCGGAGGAGGCGAATTCTGGCGTGCGGCGTCCGGGTCGGGCGCGCCGGCGCTTCGCCCCGCTCAGGTGGCCGTGCGCGTGCCCTCCGGTTCATCCGCGCTTCGACGTCGCACCAGCCAGGCGAAGCCGAAGCCCGTCACGTAGGCGCAGGGCAGATAGAAGAGGGTCGGTGCGAGGGCTTCGAGGACGTCGAGGAAGCTCACGATGATCACGAGGGCGAGGGAGACGTTCTGCAGGCCGACTTCGATCGTGATCGAGCGGGTCGCGGCTTCGTCGTCGAGCAGCGCGCGCGCCATCGCCCACGCGAGGGCCATCATCACGACGTTGAGCGCGACCGCCGCGAGCGCGGCCTGACCGGAGTCGAGGAGCGTGAAGCGGCCGAGCAGGAGGATGCCGGAGCAGGTCAGGACGAGCGTCAGGCCGACGTTGAAGATCTGCCGGCGCCGCGTGCGGAGCCAGATGGCCCGGTCACGCAGGAACATGCCGAGCACGACGGGAAGGACCGTCGAGCCGAAGATCTGCAGAGACGACTCGACGAACGGGATCGACAGGGAGCGTCCGTCGACCTGGAACTGTTCGAGGGCGAGCCCGATCACGAAGGGGGCCGTCAGGAACGCGACGAAGCTCGAGACGGCGGTCAGGCTGACGGAGAGCGCCGCGTCGCCGCGCGCCATGACGCTGATCGCGTTCGAGGTCGCGCCGCCCGGGCAGGCCGCGAGGACCATCAGCCCGATCGCGAGGATCGGGTCGAGGTCGAGCAGATGGGCCAGGCCGAAAGCGACGACAGGCAGCAAGAGCAGCTGGCCGAAGAGCCCGAGCACGGCGGCCCGGGGCCGGCGGAGCACGCGGAGGAAGTCGGCCGCTTCGAGCGCGAGTCCCATCGAGAGCATGATCAGCATCAGCGAGAAGGTGGCGACCCCGCTCACGACTCGACCGATGGCCTCGACGTCGACTTCCACGCTGCCTCCTCTGGCCGCGTTTCCGCGACGGTGCCCCCACGACGGCGGAGTCGGTAGCGCATTCCGTCGTCCCGCGCGTAGGAACCCCGGGCCTCGCTCGAGCGGGCGAGGCCCGGGGCTTCGTGCGGGCGGTGCCGATCGGCCGACTCAGGGGCGACCGCCCACGCTCTGCGCTCGAAGCGATCCGGGCGGAGCGGTCGCGGCCTCCGTGCTTCGCTCCGAAGGCGCGGCGTGCAGGGGCTGGCTGCTTCGCGTCTTGGGCGGCGGCGCGATCCGGTCGAGGCGCTCGGACTCCGTGCGCGCGACGCCGGCCAGAACGAGCAGCGAAGGCAGGACCAGGAGATCGGCCACGAGCGCGAGCAGGAGCGTCGCGATCACCGAGGCGCCGAGGACTTCGACCGTCGCGAACTCGCTCGCGAGCAGGACCGCGTAGCCCGAGCAGAGGGCGAGGGTCGTGAGCACGATGGGACCGCCGACGAGTCCGTAGAGCTTCTCGAGGGACTCGTGGGGCGAGACGTGGCCGACGACGTGGCTGGTGTCGTCGACGGCGAGGCCGAGGGCGATGCAGCCCATCAGGCTCGTGCTCATCGAGATCGGCACGCCGAGCCAGCCGAAGAGTCCGCCGCAGAGGACGATCGGCAGGAGATTCGGGATCGTCGCCAGCAGGCCGAGCTTGAGCGAGCCCAGGCCGACGACGAGGACGACCATGATCAGGCCCGCAGCGACCGCGAGGCCCTGCAGCATGCCCCGCGTGAGGTCCTCCATCGCCTTCGAGTAGAGGAAGGTCGTGCCGAGCGTGTCGACTCGGACGCCCTCCGGCGCGACGGCGGCGGCGGTCGCAGCGATCGCCTCGGCGGCGTCGAGGTAGACGGTCGATCCGCCGTGGATGCTCACGATCAGGCTGAGGGCCGAGCGATCGAAGGTCAGGTAGCGCTCGTAGTCGTCGGGATCCCCGCTCGATTCGTAGAGCAGGAGGTATTGGCTCGCCCGCGCGCGGCTGCCGGGATTCGCGTCCGGCACGGCGTCCGGCCGCATGGCCGCGTCCATCAGCTGGAAGTAGTCGAGCATGGAGATCGTCCGGTCGACCTGGGGAATCGCCTCGATCTGCGTGCGAAGCGTCTTCGCGAACGCGAGCGTGTCCGCGGCGATCGCGCGGCCTTCTTCCTCGGAGCGGATCACGACGTTCAGCAGGAAGCCGCTCGAGAGCTCGTCCTGGAAGAAGTCGGCGCCCGTACGGACCGGGTTGTCCGGCGCGAAGTACTGGAGCGTGTCGGTATGGAGCTCGAGGCGCGCGAGGCCGGGAAGCGCCATCGCCAGGACGAGGGCCGTCGCTGCGAGCACGGCCCAGGGGCGTCGGGCAGCGCGCACGCCGATCTGCGGGAGCGTCTGCAGCCAGGTCGTCTCGCGAGGCGCGAGCGTGATGTCGAAGCGATGGATCAGCGCGGGGACGAGGAGCAGCGTCCCGGCGGCGGCGGCCACGATCCCCGCGGAGAGCGCCATGCCGAGGTCGCCGGCGGATTCCATGCCGATCACGCGGAGCGAGCCGAACCCGATCGCCGTCGAGGCCGACGACAGGAGCACGGGCTTCCAGAGCAGGTGGACCAACGCGATCCCCGGGCGCTCGACGTGCTGGAGCTTCGCGAGCAGGCCGAGGGCGTACACGAGGTAGGTCCCGGAGGTGGCGATCAGGATCGTCGGCAGGGTCGAGATGATCACGTTGATCGGTGTGCCCGTCGCG
>JBCCZJ010000014.1:0-24572 GCA_039187915.1 Myxococcota bacterium | reverse complement strand
GAGGCGACCTGTCGTCGTTCCTCTCGAAAGAGACCGAGGTCTTCACGCTTCTATACCCCAACACGGGCGACGTGATCCGCGCGATCGGAGACACGTTTGGCAACCGCGTTGTCGTGCGCCAAGAGCAGCAGTTCTTCGATCAGACGCTCCAAGAACTGCAGAACCGCTTCCAGCGCTTTGACATCGTCGAGGGACGTAGCCGTGGACTCAGCGGGAATGGAACAGGTCGGGGCTCTGGCGGAGCAGGTCGATGAAATCGCGGCGGGACAGCGCGAGCAGGACCGACTCCTCGAGGGTCTTGACGCTGGCCGAGCGGGTCTCGTCGCCGAGCAGCGCCATGTCTCCGAAGAAGGAACCCGCCTCGAGGAAGTTCATGATCTTCTCGCGCCCGTCCTCGGACGCCTTCGTGACCTTCGCCCGGCCCTGGCGGATCACGTACATGTAATCGCCCGGCAGGCCCTCTTCGACGACGGTCGCGTTCTTCGGAAAGCGTCTATCGATGAGATGCGTCTACAGCTCTTCGAGGTCGGCCTCGGAGACCCGACCGAAGAGCGGAATCGCACGCAGGGAATCGATGACGTCCTTGCGGACCGGGCCAGTCGTTTGCATCTCGAACCTCGTCGCGGTGGAGGCCCGCGCCAGGCGTCATCCCACGCCCGCGGACCCTCGGCGAATCGCTCGCCGCTCCCGGGATCGTACGTCCCAACCCCGCGTTGGCTTAGTGATCATCGTCACAGAAGCCTGGAGCTTGTGACGAATCCGTCCCGGCGTCACGATTTCCCGCTTCCCGCGGGTGGCCCGTCGCCCGCGTCGGGCGACGGCCGGCTCAGACGCCGACGCCGGTGTAGGCGAATCCGAGGCCGCGCATGGTCGCCGCGTCGTAGATGTTGCGCATGTCGACGAGCACGGGCCGCGCCATGCGTTCCTTCATCCGCTCGAGATCGAGCATCCGGAACTGGTTCCACTCGGTCACGATCGCCGCGACGTCGGCGCCATCGAGGGCCTCGTAGGCATCGCCGCAACAGACGAGACCCGGCAGCAGCGCCCCGGCCTCTTCCAGCGCCGCCGGATCGTAGGCGCGGACGGTCGCGCCGCGCGCCTGCAGCTCACGGATGATGTCGATCGCGGGCGCCTCCCGGAGATCGTCGGTCTCGGGCTTGAAGGAGAGACCGAGCACCGCGACCACGCGCCCGTCGACGTCGCCGTCGAGGGCCGCCACGACCTTGTCGATCATGCGCAGGCGCTGACGATCGTTCGCGCGGATGGAAGCCTCGATGATCCCGAGCTCGTGGCCGAGAGCGCGCGCGAAATGCGCCGCGGCCTTCGTGTCCTTCGGGAAGCACGAGCCTCCGAAGCCGGGTCCCGCGTGCAGGAACTTCTTCCCGATCCGGCCGTCGAGCCCCATGATCCGGGCGACCGCCTGCACGTCGCCGCCCACGGTGTCGCAGAGCACGCTGATCTCGTTGATGAACGAGATCTTCGTGGCCAGAAAGGCGTTGGCGGCGTACTTCGAGAGTTCGGCGGTCTCGATCGTGGTCTCCACGAAGGGCGTTTCGTTCAGGTAGAGCGGGCGGTAGAGGTCCTTCATGATCGCGAGAGACTGCTCGTCGTCGCCGTCGGTGCCGATCACCACGCGGTCCGGTCGCATGAAGTCGCCGATCGCGGCGCCCTCGCGCAGGAACTCCGGGTTCGAGGCGAGGCTGTAGCGGATCGTCTCGCCCCGCTTCTCGAGCTCGTCGTCGATGCAATCGCGGACGAACTTGGAGGTGCCGACCGGCACGGTGCTCTTCGTGACGACGACCTTGTAGCCGTCCATCTCACGCCCGACGCGGCGCGCCACGCTCTCGACCCGGGAGAGATCGGTGCTGCCGTCTTCGTTCGGAGGCGTGCCGACCGCGATGAAGAGGACGAGCGACTGCGCGATCGCGTGCTCGACGTCCGTCGTGAACGCGAGCCTTCCGTCCGCGACGTTGCGCGAGACGAGCTCCTGGAGGCCCGGCTCGTAGATCGGGATCTCTCCGGCCCGGAGCGCCTCGATCTTCGCCTCGTCGACGTCGACGCAGGTGACGTTCAGCCCGAACTCGGAGAAACACGCGCCGGTCACGAGCCCTACGTAGCCTGTTCCGATGACAGCGATATTCACGCGAAGACCTCTCTGACCTCGGTGGTCCACAGGTCGTATCGACCTCGATGCTTGGAACCTGAGCGCGACGGGATTTCCCAAGGCACGGTTAAGCCGGCTCCGATTCGCACGGAACCTCGTCTGAAGCCGGCACCGCCGATTTCGGCCCCGGCGTACTTCCATCCTTCTGATCGGCCTGTGCGGTAGGCGTGGGCTCCGTCAGGATTTCGAGCGAGAATGCGTCGAGATTGCGCAGCAAACGGATCGTGACAGCCACCACGGCGGCCAAATAGAGGAAGGCGATCCAGCCGTCGATCTGCGAGAACGACACGGCGATCATGCAGAAGCAGGCGGTCAGGAAGTAGAGCATCAGCACCGCGCTCTTGTGAGAGCCCTCCCGCTGGAGGAGGCGGTGATGCATATGGAGCCGATCCGGAGAGAAGACACCCCGCCCGCTTCGGAGTCTTCGCACGATCGAGAGCACGGTATCGAGGATCGGGATCGCGAGCGCCAACAGCGGCACGAGGAACGCGAGGAGCGCTGTTTTCCGGTAGCCCTCGAGGGCGAGGATGGCTAGGCCGAAGCCGATCACAAGAGCTCCGGTATCCCCAAGGAAGATGCGCGCCGGCGGGAAGTTGTACGGTAGGTACCCGAGCAGCGCGCCGAAGAGCGCGAGGCCGACGACCACGCCGAGCCACTGCTCGGCCTGCCAGCAGATGATCGTGAGGGTGCCGGCGATGATCCCGCCGACGCCGGCCGAGAGTCCGTCGAGGCCGTCGATCAGGTTGAGCGCGTTCGTCACGCCGACGATCCACAGCAGCGAGATCGGCCACGCGATGAAGAGCGGGACGGGGTGGGTGTCCCCGGAGACGGGGTTCGTGAAGTAGTCGATCCGGAAGCCGGCCTCGATCGCGATCCCCGCAGCGAGAATTTGAAAGAGGAGCTTCACGTAGGGCCGCACCTCGAAGCGGTCGTCGTAGAGACCGACCGCGATCAACGCCAGCGCGCCGCCGCCGAATCCGACGACCCCGCGTGCGAGATCCGTCACGCTGCAGATGGCGAGCGCGACGGTAATGCCGGCCGCGCAGCCGAACGCCACGGCCAGTCCGCCGAGTAGGGGCATCGCCGCCCGCTTGCTGACCTTCCGTTCGTTGGGGCGGTCCACGGCGCCGATCGCTCGCGCAAAGCGGATCACGAAGGGCGTCGCGGCGAAGGCGACCGCCGACGAAACCGCGACGATCGCGAGGGCGTGAAGGTTGTCCAAGGGGAGGATTTCCGCGTGAGCTCGAGGAGGGTGAACCGGAGCTAGTAGTATCCGTACTGTTCGCGCGTGGCCTCGGACCCGTTCAGGACCATGCCCACGACCTTGCGACGATCGAGGATGTCGAGCGCCGCCCGCACGTCCTCCTTGGGCGTGACGCCCGCGCGCACGACCATCACGAGGCCGTCGCAGAGCTCCGAGATGCTCTTCGCGTCCGGCAGTCCGAGGCAGGCGGGCGTGTCGAGGAAGACCCGATCGTAGCGACCGGCAACCTCTTCGGTGAGCTTGCGCATCTCGGGCGAGGCAAGGAGCTCCGAGGGGTTCGAGGGCACCGAACGCACCGGCAGGACGTCGAGGTTTACGCCGTCGAGCTTGAGAACCGCCTCCTCGACCGTCGCCTCGTTCAGCAGGACCTCGGCGAGGCCGACCTGCGGCTGGAGACCCAGGGTCCAGTGGACCTTCGGGCGGCGCAGATCGCAATCGATCAGCAGCACGCTGCGACCGACGCTCATCGCGGTCACCGTCGCCAGGTTCACCGAACAAGTCGACTTGCCCTCGCCCGAGTTCGCGCTCGTGACGGCGAGTGTCTTCAGCGGTCGCTGGGAAGCGAGAGAATCGATCCGACCGCGCAGAGACCGGTACTGCTCTGCAACGTAGGAGTCGGGCTGGAGCAGCGCGATGCGGCGCTTGCTCGCTTCTCCGGCCTCTTCCTTCGCCGGTTCCGCGCGCCCTCGGAACAGGCGCGAAAGCAAACCAGGCGGCTTCGCGCTGGGCGGGGCCACCGGCGGCGCGGCGCTCTCGAAGGGGACCGCGGCGGGCACTGGGGAGTCGACGCCGGTCACCTTGCGACGGCGCTCCTCCTCAGCACGCTGCAGTGCTTCGTAGTGCTTGGGCATTTCTCTCTCTCCTAGCGACCCGGTCCGCGACTAGCGTCGGAAACGGAGCAGGCGTCGACGACGCCGTTTCGGGGCCTTGTCGCCCCGCGAAGAATCGGGCTTCTCGACGGCGTCTTTGCTGACGAGTCCGAGGTCGTGGGCGACCTCGCGAATGTGTTCCGGACCGAGGGTGGTCTCCTGGCGCGCGTAGCCGAGGAGCATCGCCCCGTCACAGATGTTGTTGATCATGCGCGGGGTGCCCGCGGTGATCTCGAAGAGCTCCTTGAGCGCCTTCTTCTTGAAGATGCCCCGGCCGGTGTAGCCGGCCTTGGCGAGCCGTTCCTGGACGTACTCGACGATTTCGGAGGCATCGAACGGCCGCAGATGATGTCGGAGGGCGATGCGCTGGCGCAACTGCCGGAGCTCCGGCTGATCGACGAGATCCTGCAGCTCCGGCTGCCCCACCAGCATGATCTGGATCAGCTTGGAGGTCGGCGTCTCGAGGTTCGAGAGCAGCCGGATCTCCTCCAGCATCTCGGCGGAGAGGTTCTGGGCCTCGTCCACGATCAGCAAGGCCCGCTCGTTCGCGGCGAGCTTGTCGATCAGATACTGATTGAGCGTCAGAAGATACTCCGCCTTCGTTTCGCAAGGCGGACCGATGTCCAGCTCCTCGAAGAGCACCCGGAAGAAGCCCATCGGGTCGAGCCGCGGGTTGAAGATGAACGCCGAGTTCGTGTTCGAGTCGAGCTGGCCGAGCAGCGCGTGCAGCAGCGTGGTCTTCCCCGTGCCGACCTCGCCGGTCAGCATGACGAAGCCCTTGCCCGAATTGACCGCGTAGACGAGCGTCGCCAATCCCTCGCGATGCGCCTCCCCCAGGTACAGGAACGAGGGGTCTGGCGTCATCTCGAAGGGCGAACGAACGAGCCCGTAGTACTCGGTGTACATCGTCTTCCCTGCCCGTTATCCGAGGTCGACCCCGCCGAGGGGCAGACTCGCCTCCTCGGTCGTGGCTTCGACCTGCGTCTCTTCTTCGACGCTCTTACCGGCCATGTTCACGAAGTAGTAGGTCGTGCCGCCGCCGATGAGGACGAAGAGCACGACCGCCATCGCGGCCAGCGTCTCGCGCAGGATGCGTCGCGACCGGGCAGCCCGGTCCGACTCGAGCATGATGCGTGGGACGGATACCAGGACCGGGATCCCGAGACTCTGCTGCAGGTCGTTCGACGTGTGAATCGACGTATCCGCCAGCTCCGCGATGAGTCCGACGCCGACGGCGATGCCGAGCCCGAGGATTGCACCGAGCACGAGGATCAGGATTCGATTCGGGGAGGACGGTTCGGGAGACGGCTCCGCGGACTCCAGGATCAGGAACTTCTCGCCGAGCTGACGCCGCTCGAGGTCGGCCTGGACGCCCGCCTGCTGGAGACGGGTGCTGAAATCCTGGTAGCTACGGTAGAGCCCCTCGTACTGCCGATTCAGCGCGTCGAGTTTCTCGGCGACAACAGGCGTCTCGGCGAGCCGCGTCTCGAGCCCCGCGATCTGCTCTCGCAATCGTTCGATGTCCTCGCGGGACGCCGCCGCACGGAGTTCGGCGCGCCCCTGCTCGGCCCGCGCGTTCTGCTCGCCAATCGACTGCGGCGCATCCTCGCCCTGCCCGGCGGCGGCACCGGCGGCGTTGATCTGGTCCGACAGAAGTGCAATCTCGGCCTCGACACGAACGACGTCTGGGTGGCGCGCAGTGAAGCCCTTGGCAAGCAGGGAGGCTCGCTCGATCTCGAGAAGCCGCTTGCGGTGCAGCGGGCTCGCCGGGTCGCCGCCACCGGTCATCGACGAGGCAGTGAGCGCCTGATTCTTCCAGTACGCCGCGTCACTCTCGGCGGACGAGAGGATCCGCTGCGCGTCGCGCAGGTCGGCCATCGCGTACTGGAGCATCCTCTGATTCGCCTCGAAGTCTTCCGGCAGCCGCCCTGGGGACTCCGCCTTCACCGCGGCGATCCGGCCCTCGACGCCAGAGAGCTGCTCGGTCAAGGACTCGATCTCGTCCTCCATGAACTCGAGGCTCTTCTTCGTGACGTTCGTACGCGAATCAATGTTCGCATTGATGAAGTCGTTCGCGATCCGCTGCGCGACGTTCGCGGCCGTTCGCGGGTCCTCGTGGCGAAACGTGATCCTGAAGGTGTTGAACTGGACGTCCCGCTGACGCTGGTCCTCCTCGAGCTCCGAAAGAACCGGCATGACGCTGATGTAGGAGCGCATGAGTCCCACGACCTCGATCCGCTGGAGATCCTTGGCCTCTTCTTCGTAGAGGTTCAGGTCGTCGATGATCTTCGAGAGGCGGACCCGACTGAGAATCTCCGCCGTCATCAGGCCGAGACGCTCATTCAAGTCGCTCTCGCGGACGCCCGAGTTCACGAGGTCTTCGTCGACGCTCTGCGGCTCGACGAGGATCAACGCCGACGACGTGTAGAGGTTGGAGAGCGCCATGGTCAGCCAGAACGTCAACAGGATGATGGCGCCCGCGACGATCGCGACGAACTTCCCGCGCCTTCGCAAGAAGCCGAGGAGATCGATGACCTGATTGCCGTTACCTTGATCGATATTCATGATTCGTCGTCCTAGAAGACGTAGGGTTCGAACGTGTACCGGACGGCCACCCTGCCGAGAATGAAGTCCCTCAACACAGTTCGATTGACAAAGAAGAAGCGGAACTCGTCCTGGGCCTGGTCCGCCCACCGCAGATTCCCGATGACGGAGAGGCGATTCGAGAACCGGTAGGTCGCGGAAGCGGCCGCCCAGATACGGTCCGTTCGGACTTCCAGTCCGCTCAGGAAGTTGGACGGCACGGACTCGCGCCGATTCCAGCCACCCTCGACGCGGAAAGTCCACTCCCGATAGGGCGTCCAGATCGCCTGGCAGCTCACGTCGTCATAGATCGACGACGCGGCCGCGCCTCCACCGCCGCCCGACTCCGAGCGGATATAGGCGCACTGGAGCTCGCCGTTCTTGAACCGGTAGGTGCTGAGAGCCTGAGCGAAGATCGAATTGTCGTCATTCGACGTCGTGCCGGGTGTGAACGAGTTCTCGTCCTCGGTTCGGAGGACCGACGGGCCCACGGCCACGGAGAGGTCCCAGTGCTCGGAGATCGAGCGAGAGATCGAGAGCGAGACGTCGTAGGTCCTCGTGTTCGACCGAAACGTCAAGGTCTCCGGAGGAGGCGTCGTGGCCGGAATGGAAACGCTCGTATTGCGATCGCGGAGATTGAAAGTGACCCCGACGCGCGTGTGTCGATCGAGCGCATAGTTCAGACCGAGGCTCCCGCGATGGGAAATCGTGTCACTCTGCTCGTCCTCGTTGGGGTCGAGCGAATCGAAGCCGTAGCCTCCCGTCAGCGAGAGCCGTCCGTTGAGCGAGCGCTGAAAGTCGAGGCTGCCTCGCCCGCGCTCGATGAAATTGCTGTCGTTCGCCTCGAGCGTCCGATCCGATGCCACGACGCCGGTGATCTCCTCGCGCACTCGGCGCTGGCGGAAATAAGCCCCCTCAGCGGCGACGAAGGTCGAGGGAGAGACGCGCCACGAAAGCTCCCCGAACGCCGAATGGTCGAGGCCGCTTACGTCGCCGACGCCGTTGTTGCCTTCCAGGAGGAAGAACTGCTCGTAAGTCGGCTGATAGGTGAACTCGTACTCGAGCGCGTCTCCCCTGTCGCGCAACGTTACGCGAGGAGTGATCTCGTAGACCGCACCACCTTTCACGGAGGGACGTCCGGGCGCGCTCGTCTGCTCACGGCGGAACACGTTCGAGTCGCCGCCGATCCGATTCTCGAGATAGAACTCGAGTTCTCGTGCGTCTGTGGCGGATGCTGCCAGCAAGATTCCCAATCCCAATAGTGATGCGCCGATGCGCATGCGAACGTTCGAAGCCTCGTTCAGTCGGGTACGACGACCGTGTCACCGGGCTTCAGCAGGAGATTCGATTCCGGCGCCTTGCCGGCGGAGAAGGCCCCGAAGTTGAAGCCGTACTCGACGAGCCTGCCGTCGACGTTCCGGATGACCTTGATGCGGTCCTTCTTGGCCCAGGCGTTGAAGCCGCCCATCGTGGCGATCGCCTCGAGCACCCGCATCTGGCGGGTGAGCGGGATCTGCCCGGAGCGGGCGACGCCGCCGACGACCGTCACGGTGTGACTGTTCGTCTGCGTGACGATCACCGTCACGTCGGGTGCCGTCACGTATTCGGCCAGCGCCTCGGTCAGGACCTCCTTGAGCTCCTCCGGCGTGAGCCCCTCGGCCTGCACGTCGTCGACGAGCGGCACGGAGATCATGCCGTCGCGTCGGACCGGAACCTCGACGGACAGCTCCGGGTTCCGCCAGACGACGATCCGGAGCACGTCGGGAATCCCGATCACGTACTCCTCCCGGGCTCCGATCTCCGTCTCCGGCGGCGGAGACTGGCCGACGCCGGTACAGCCGAGCACCAGCGCGGTCATCGCCACGAGCGCGAAACGAGTCATGTGGTCAACGCGAATCATCATCGTTCTCCGAAAGGGCCGGAACGCTCCCGCGCCCTGCCTAACGTCCTTCGCTCAGGCCGTTTTCCTTCATCTTGTAGAGGAGGGCCTTGTAACTGATCTGCAGTCGCTCGGCGGCTTCCTTGCGGTTCCACCGGGTCTGCGCGAGCACACGCTCGATCACCTTCTTCTCGGCGATCTGCGAGGCTCGCTTCGAGATCGCCTTCAGGTCGAGCTCGCCGCCATGGGCGAAGTCCGCGCCGAGGGCGACGAGGTCGAGGTCGTCCGCGCTGCGATCGTCGCTGGTGCCGGCGGCGTGGAGCGACGCGTGCCCGTTGCCGTTCAGCGGCCCGCGCTGCGCGATCTCCTGGAGCACGGTCGACTCGTTTCCGAGCACCACCATGCGCTTGATCATGTTCTCCAGCTCGCGGACGTTGCCGGGCCAGTGGTAGTCCACCAGGACCTGCATGGTCTCGGTCGACAGCTTCTCGACGCTCTTGTTGTACTGCTCGTTGTACATGCGCAGGAAATGCTCCACGAGGAGCGGCACGGCATCGATCCGGTCGCGCAGCGGCGGGATCTGGATCGTGACGACGTTGAGGCGGTAGTAGAGATCCTCCCGGAACTCTCCCTTTCGGACCGCCTCCTCGAGGTTCCGGTTCGTCGCGGCGATGATCCGGGCGTCGACCCGTACGTCACTCTCGCCCCCGAGACGCGAGAACTCTCCGTCCTGGAGCACCTGGAGGAGCTTCGCCTGGAGACCGGGGGCCATCTCGCTGATCTCGTCGAGGAAGATCGTGCCCTGGTTCGCGTACTCGAACTTGCCGAGCTTGCGCTTCTGGGCACCGGTGAACGCGCCCTTTTCGAAGCCGAAGAGCTCGCTTTCGAGGAGCTCCGAGGGCAGCGCTGCACAGTTCACCTTGACGAAGGGACGACTGCGTCGGTTCCCGAGCTGGAAGAGCGCGCGGGCCACGACCTCTTTGCCCGTCCCGCTCTCGCCGCGGACGAGCACGGTGATGTCGGTGTCCGCGACCTGCTCGATGATCTCCTTGACCTCGCGCATCTTCGGGCTGTCGCCGCCCATTAGAAGGCCGTCGACGTCGCTGCGGACGCGACCGCGCAGCGTACGCACCTCCTCCTCGAGGGCGCGGTTCTCGAGCGCCTTCGAGAACGCGAGCTCGAGCTCCTCCACCTCGAAGGGCTTGCGGAGGAAGTCGGCGGCACCGAGCCGCATCGCCTCGACGATCGTTCGCGCCTGCCCGTGCCCGGAGAGCATGACGACGGGGATCTCGGGGGCGCGCTGCTTCAAACGCCGCAGCGTCTCGAGCCCGTCGATTCCGGGAAGCACGGCGTCGAGGGTGATGATGTCCGGACGAACCTGTTCGAGCTCGGCGAGCGCACTCTCGCCGTCCTCGGCGGAGTACACGCCGTAGCCCTGGCGCGAAGCCAGCGTCTCCAGGTATTCGCGGATCCCCGGATCGTCATCGATCACGAGAACCGTCGTCCGTTCACTCATCTTCGGGCTGAAACTCCCGGAGCGAGAACGAAGGGTGATTCGTTTTCGCCACAAAACTTTCCCGCTGACGCAAGGCTGCGCCGGCCAAACTCTGTTCGAATTCCAGGCTGGCGGGATTCTCTCCGGGTAGTGACCCCAGAATAGCCATTGGTGGACATCCTTTTCGTCACAATGTGGAAAAGAATTCCAGATATGGATACTCGGCGTCCCGGTGGGAAACCCGTTTCCCTCATCGGCGATCGGATTGGCAGCCTTTGGATCAATTCCGCGGGGAACCCCATCGATTTCAGGAGGTTGCCCCTCTTTTGCACCCTGGAAACCCCCTAGGGCGCGGGGAGGACGCAGCCTCTGCGGGATCGAGCGCCGATGCTAAAGAAGGGAGTCCCGAATCCCGAAATTCCCCGAAGGAGGACGGTCCGGTCCGGAGGCAGCGCCCCGACCGAACCGCGCTGGCCTCCCTTCCCTCTCACGGGTAGCCAGGAAGAGAGCATGACCGCCGCCGTCCCCCCCTCGAGCGAAAAGATCCGCGTCCTCTGCGTCGCCGGCGCTCGCCCGAATTTCATGAAGATCGCCCCCCTGATGCACGAGTTCGCTCGGCGCGCCGACCGCTTCGAGCCGATCCTCGTCCACACCGGACAGCATTACGACAAAGCCATGTCCGATTCCTTCTTCAAGGATCTCGGGATCCCCGAGCCGGACGTGAATCTCGGCGTCGGTTCCGGCACCCACGGCCACCAGACCGCGCAGGTCCTCATGAAGATCGAGGACCTGCTGATCGAGCGCGAGCCGCACGTCGTGCTCGTCGTCGGCGACGTCAACTCGACGATCGCAGCGACCCTGGCTGCCATCAAGCTGCACATCCCCGTCGCCCACGTCGAGTCGGGCCTCCGCTCCTGGGACCGCGACATGCCAGAGGAAGTGAACCGCGTCCTGACCGACTCGGTCTCCCACTGGCTCTTCACGACCGAGCCCTCCGCGGAGGAGAACCTGCTCCGCGAAGGCATCCCGGCCGAGAAGATCCACTTCGTCGGCAACGTCATGATCGATACCCTGCTGGCCCACAAGGCGCGTGCGCAGGAGCTCGACACGCTCGACCGACTCGGTCTCGAGCCCGGGAAATACGCCGTGCTGACGTTGCATCGCCCGAGCAACGTCGATCACGCGGAGCAGCTCGCGAAGCTCTTCGAGGTCCTCGGTCGCCTCAACGAGGAGATCCCGGTCGTCTTCCCGATCCATCCGCGGACCGCGAAGGCCGTCGCCGAGAACCTCGGCGGTGCGACACCCGACCTCCATCTGACCGATCCGCTGGGCTACCTGGACTTCCTGCGTTTGCTGACGGATGCTCAGATGGTGCTCACGGATTCCGGTGGCATCCAGGAAGAAACCACCGCGCTAGGCGTCCCATGCCTTACACTTCGAGAGAGCACCGAGCGCCCGGTCACGGTCACCGAAGGAACCAACGAGATCGTCGGCACGAATCCGAACGACATCGACGCCGCCATCCAGCGGCTCCGAAGCGGCCCCGCGAGAGAGGGCAGACGCCCCGCGCTCTGGGACGGAGAAGCCGCCGTTCGCATCGTCGACATCCTCGAGCGCGACGTCCTCTCGTCGCGCGAAAACTGATCGGAACCCCTCCAGCGATGGCTGATGCGACGAGAATGACGACCGACGTGATCGGGGACGAGACCGAGAGCCGCAAGGCGGTCTACGTCACCTGCGGCACGATCGTCGCGCTCTTCGGGATCTACTTCCCGATCCTGCGCAACATGGTCCACCACTGGAGCGTGGTCGAGGACTACCAGCACGGCTTCATCATCGCGCCGCTCGCGATCTACTTCGCCTACCAGAAGCGATGGGATCTCGAGGACGCGAAGATCGAGGGATCGTGGCTCGGCCTGCTCCCGCTCGTGATCGGCGTGACCAGTCTGACGATCGGTCGCCTCGGCACCGAGCTCATGACCATGCGGGCCGGCTTCATCTTCACGCTGATCGGCCTCGTGCTGCTCCTGCTGGGCAAGGAGATCTTCCGGATCCTCGCGTTCCCCCTCTTCTTCCTCTTCCTCATGGTCCCGCTGCCGCAGTCCCTCGTGAACACGATCGCGTTCCCGCTCCAGTTGATCGCCGCCAAGTCCGCGGTCATGAGCCTGCAGGAGATCGGGATCCCGGCGCTGGTGGAGGGCAACATCATCCACCTCGCCCATACGGAGCTCTTCGTCCACGAAGCCTGCAGCGGCCTGCGGAGCCTCATGGCGCTCGTCACCCTCGGCGTCGTCTTCGCCTATTTCTTCAAGCCCGGCGTCCTCTGGGTCCAGCTGGTCCTGGTCGCCTCGACGATCCCGATCGCCATCTTCGTCAACGCCTTCCGGGTCGCCCTGACGGGCTACCTCGCCCACTACGACGAGAGCCTCGCCTCTGGCACGATCCACGACCTCCAGGGCGTCATCACTTTCTTCCTCGCATTCGTGATCCTGTTGGGCGAAGGTCGGTTGATCGAATTCCTCACGGGTCTCCGAGAACGCTCCAGCGCTTCGGGCGACGCCTCAGGAGATGCTCCGGCATGACCGCCAAGATCGCCGCCGCCTTCGTCTTCCTCGTCCTCAACGGGTACGTGTACTGGTACCTCGGCAGCGCCGAAGTGATCCCGAACCGGGCCGAGTTCTCGCTCTTTCCGGACCGACTCGAAGACTGGCGCTGCGTCGAGCGCGAGAGCATCGATCAGAAGACGATCGACAACCTGATGGTCACCGATTACATCTCGTGCAACTTCGTGAACCGGGAGCAGCGGGCCTCGAGCCACCTCTACATCGGCTACCACGAACGCCAGACCCGGGACCGCGACTCGGGCAAGGCCACGGCGATCCATCCGCCCGAGCACTGCCTGCCGGGCTCGGGCTGGGACGTGATCGACTCGCAAGTCGTTCCGATTTCGCTCGCGCGAAACGGCGTCGCCGACGGCGTCCAGGGCGAGGCGAAGCGCTTCGTGATCGCGAAGGGCAACCACCGGGCGCTGGTCTACTTCTGGTATCACTCGCGCGGTCGAGTGATCGCCCAGAGCCACCACAAGATCCTCTACATGTTCCTCGATCGCGCCCGCGAAGGCCGGACCGACGGCTCGCTCGTCCGCTTCACGATCCCGATCGAGCACGGCGACGAGGAAGCGGCGGAGGCGACCTTCCAGGAGTTCGCGGGCGTCGTCACCCCCAGGCTCGACGACTTCGTCCCGAACTGACCCGCCCTGCCGGCATGAAGATCCTCTTCATCACGCACTACTTCCCGCCGGAGGTGAACGCCCCGGCGAACCGGACCCATGAACACTGCCGCCGTTGGGTCCAGGACGGCCACGACGTCACCGTCATCACCGGCGTCCCCAACCATCCGCGGGGCGTGATCTTCGACGGCTACGAGAACCGGCTCTTCCAGGAGGAGTCCATCGACGGAATCCGCGTCCTCCGGACCTGGATGTACCTCACGCCGAACTCGGGCTTCGCGAAGCGCGTCGTCAACTACCTCGGGTTCATGGTCACGGCCATCCTCGCCTCGTTTCGCGCGGACCGCCCCGATCTCGTCGTCGCGACGAGCCCGCAGTTCTTCGTCGGGATCGCGGGTGCGATCGTCTCGAAGCTGAAGCGCCGTCCCTTCGTCCTCGAGATCCGGGATCTCTGGCCGAAGTCCGTCGTCGAGCTCGGGCAGCTCGGCCCGGGTCCGATCCTGTCGACGCTCGAGGGCCTCGAAAAGTGGCTGTACCGGAGCGCTGCCGGCGTCGTCGTCAACACGCGCACCTTCCGCGGCCACATCCGCGAGCGCGGCGTTCCCGACGATCGCATCGAGCTGATCTACAACGGGATCGACCCCGCCCTCTTCCAGCCCCGCCCGCCGAACCGCTCGCTCCTCGCGAAGCACGATCTCGACGGCCACTTCACGGTCGCCTACGTCGGCACGCTCGGACTCGCCCACGGGCTGACGTTGTTGATCGACGTCGCCGAACGGATGAAGGAGCGGAAGACGCTGCGCTTCGTCCTGATCGGCGACGGCGCCGACCGCGGCAAGCTCGAGGACGAGATCGCCCGGCGCGGCCTCGACAACGTGGTCATGCTCGGCCTCCAGCCGCGCGAGGCGATGCCCGAATGGATCGCTTCGATCGATCTGCTGCTGGTGATGCTGCGCGACCTCCCGGTCTTCGAGACGGTGATCCCCTCGAAGATCTTCGAGTTCCTGGCGCAGGAACGCCCCGTCGTGCTCGCCGCGAAGGGCGAGATCCGTCGGATGATGGAAGAGGCCGAGGGCGCGCTCGTGATCGATCCGGAGGCCCCGGACCAGATGGTCGCGGCGATCGAGCGCGTGATGGATGCGCCCGAGGAGGCGCGGGAACGCGCGGTGTCCGGAAGACGCTGGGTCGACGAGGGCTTCATCCGCGACGATCTGGCCCGACGGATGGCCTCGTTCCTGGAAGCGACGCTCGCCCGCAGCCGCTAGACCGGCGCCAGCGCCCGCGCGCTCAGCCGCGGACCTCGACGTCGCAATCGCGGATCTTCTGGAGCAGCGTCTTGTAGCTGATCCCGAGGCGCGATGCGGCGCGCTTCCGGTTCCAACCGGTCTGCTGGAGCATCTGCTCGATGGCCTCGCGCTCGACCTCGAGCGCGAAGCGCCGACCGACCTCCTTCAGCGGGAACTCGCCGGCGGTCTCCTCGATCTCCTCGAGCATGGCATCGAGTTCGGCCCGTCGTCCCTCGCGGTCCGCGCGCGGACGCCTCAGCTCCGAAAGGATCGACTCCTCGCTCTCGAGGACGACGACCCGCTTGATCATGTTCTCGAGCTCCCGAACGTTGCCCGGGAAATCGTAGGCGTTGAAGGCCTCGATCAGACGCTGGGAGAGGCCTGCCCGCGGCCGCTCGTAGAGCGTCGCGTAGCGCAAGAGGAAGGTCTCGACGAGCAGCGGGACCTCTTCCCGGCGGTCCCGGAGCGGCGGGATGTCGATCGCCACGACGTTCAGCCGAAAGTAGAGGTCCTCGCGGAAGTCGCCGCTCGCGACCATGTCGACCAGGGACCGGTTCGTGGCGCAGACCACGCGGACGTCGACACGGACCTCGCGGTTGCCGCCGAGCCGCGTGAACTCCTGATCCTGGAGGACCTGCAGGAGCTTCGCCTGGAGCGACGGACACATCTCGCCGATCTCGTCGAGGAAGATCGTACCGCCGGAGGCGAGCTCGAACTTGCCCTGCTTGCGGCCGTTCGCGCCGGTGAAGGCGCCCTTTTCGTATCCGAAGAGCTCGCTCTCGAGCAGATCGGTCGGGAGCGCCGCGCAGTTCACCTTGACGAAGGGGCCGCTCGCGCGCGTCGAGACCGCGTGGACCTCGCGGGCGACGACCTCCTTGCCGGCGCCGCTCTCGCCCTGGATCAGGACCGTCACGTCGGTGTCGCCGATCTGCTCGATGACCGCACGGATCTCGCGCATCGCCGGGCTCACCCAGACGCTCTGACCGACCCCGAGCGCCGCGGTCGACGCCGAGCGAGGCGCGCTGTGCAGCCCGAGCCGGTCGAGGGCCGCATCGAGCTCCGCTTCTTCGAAGGGCTTCGTCAGGTAGTCCGCGGCCCCGAGCTGCATGGCCTGCACGATCGTCCCGGCCTTGCCGACGACCGAGACCATCAGGACGGGCAGCTCGGGCCAGTTCTCGCGGATCGTCGCCAGCGCCGAGAGCCCGTCGGTCCCGGGCATCATCACGTCGAGCAGGACGAGGTCCGGATCGGCGCCGTTCTCGAGCAGCGCGAGCGCTCGCGCGCCGTCGTCGCAGGTGTCCACGTCGAAGCCACGATGCTCGAAGAGCGTCGCGAGATAGGCGCGCATGCCCTCGGCATCGTCGACGATCAGCGCGCGGAGCCGCCGCGGCGCTTCTTCGTCGGAGGTCGCGCGATCGGGTCGGGCGCTCATCGATTCACTCCTGCGATTCCGGCCGGGGCGGCTTCGGAACGGCGATCCGGGGACGGGGACGCGCCCGGCAGCGCGAAGACGAAACGCGCGCCGCCGAGGTCCCCCGCTTCGACGTGGATCCGTCCGCCGTGGGCGTCGATGATCCGTCGACAAAGGGCGAGGCCGATGCCCAGGCCGCGAACCTCGCCCGTGTCACCCCTGACGTAGGGCGCGAAGAGGCGTTCGCGATCCTCGACCGGGATGCCCGGCCCGTCGTCCTCGACGGACACGCGCGTCATGCCGGGATCATCGAGGGCGTCGCCGCTCGCGATCCGGATCACGCCGGCGGGCCGCCCGTAGCGGATGGCGTTGGTCAGCAGATTCGTCACGACCTGTTCGATGCGACGCGCGTCGAGGGGCAGCACCGGCGCGCTGGCCCGCAGCCGCACCTCGACCTTCATGCCGCGCTCTTCGAGCATCGGCACCAGCGCCTCGAGGGGCGCCTCGATCACCTCGTGCAGGTCCACGGGCGCGCGTTCGACGTCGAAGGGATGCGCGGCGTCCGCGCGCGCTTCGAGCAGATCGCCCACGAAGTCGTCGAGACGATGCACGGCCTTCAGGCTCTCGCCGACGAAGCGTCGCTGCTCGTCGTTCAGCGGACCGTGCCCCTCGTTCTGGAGCAGGCGCCCGAAGCCCGAGATGACCGTGATCGGCGTGCGGAGCTCGTGGCTGACGAGATGGATCAGCTCGGCGCGCGCCCGGGCCTGATCGTCGAGCCGCGCTTCGAGCACCGCGATCCGGTCGCGGGCCTCGTCGAGGGAGGCGATGTCCGAGGGGCCGGGCATGCGGGGGGGGTCCAACAGGGCTTGGCCCGGTGGTCGGCGCGACCGGGGGGCAGTGGTAGAGTCCGCGTTCCCGGCTCGTGCCGGGTCACGCGTGCGCTCGTGGACTCATCGGCCCCCTGGAAAGCCCCCTTGATGGGATTTCCCTTCAATGCAGCCGCCCCCGAGCCCGCGCCCACGCAGCTCACGTGCACATCGAAGGCAGGCGCTCTCGAGGCGCAGGACGAGGAGCCCGGCGGACCGGTGGCGGCGCGCAAGAGCAAGGCGAAGGCAGGCGAAGCGCAGGACGCCGACGAGGCGCGCGAGCGGATCGCGTCGCTCTCGGACGCATTGCGGCGGCACGACGCGCTCTACTACCAGGACGACGCGCCGGAGATCAGCGACGCCGAGTACGACGCGCTTCGCCGCGAGCTGCTCGACCTCGAGGCGGCCCACCCCGATCTCGTTCGGCCGGACTCGCCCACGCAGCGGGTCGGTGCCGCCCCCGCCGAAGGCTTCGAGACCGCGCCCCATCGCTCGCCGATGCTCTCTCTCGACAACGCGATGGACGCGGACGAGATGCGCGCGTTCGACGCTCGGATCCGACGCATGCTCGCGTCGGAGACCGGACGGGAAGAAGACGAGATCGGCGCCTTCGACTACATGGCCGAGCCGAAGCTCGACGGCTCGGGCATCGAGCTGATCTACGAGCAGGGCCGCTTCGTCCAGGGCCTGACGCGCGGCGACGGACAGACCGGCGAGGACGTGACGACGAACCTGCGGCACGTGCCCTCGATTCCCGAGACCCTCGCCACGAAGGATCCGCCCGCGATCGCGAGCGTGCGCGGCGAGATGGTCCTGCCCCTCGCCGCCTTCGAGCGCCTGAACGCGGCCCGCGTGAAGCGCGAGCTCCGCCCCTTCGAGAATCCACGCAATGCGGCGGCGGGCAGCCTGCGCCAGATCCACGACGTCGACTACGAACGCCTGCGCAGCCTCGAGTTTCGCGGCTACGCCCTCGCCGAGGGGCGCCCGGACGCGTTCGAGCGGCAGAGCCAGGTGCTCGGGCTGCTCGGCGACTGGGGCTTCGTGATCAGCCCCGAGATCGAGATCTGCGCCGGCGTCGACGCCGCCATCGCCTATCACGAAGCGCTGCTCTCGAAGCGCGGCGACCTGCCCGTCGAGATCGACGGCACCGTCTTCAAGGTCGACCCGCTCGCGCAGCAGGAAGCCCTCGGCACCCTGGCCCGCGCACCGCGCTGGGCGATCGCCTTCAAGTTCCCGCCCGAGCAGGCGGAGACGGTCCTCGAAGCCGTCGAGTTCCAGGTGGGACGCACCGGCGCGCTGACCCCGGTCGCGCGGCTCGCGCCGGTGCGGGTCGGCGGCGTCACGGTCTCGAACGCGTCGCTCCACAACCAGGACGAGATCGAGCGCAAGGACATCCGTGTCGGCGACCGGATCGTGATCCAGCGCGCCGGCGACGTGATCCCGCAGATCGTGCGCGTGCGACTCGACCGGCGGCACGAGGCCTGGGCCGAGGGGCGGACGCTCTCGCGCTGCACGCTGCCGACCACCTGTCCGGTCTGCGAGTCCGAGACCGTCCGGCTCGAAGGGGAAGCGGTCACGCGCTGCGCGAACCTCGACTGTCCCGCGCAGCTGAAGAACAACCTCCGCCACCTGGCGAGCCGCAGCGCGCTCGACGTGGACGGGCTCGGGGAGAAGCTGGTCGACCAGCTCGTCGAGGCGGGCCTCGTGGCGCGCCTTTCGGACGTCTTCGCCCTCGAAGAGGAGGCGCTGACGCGCCTCGATCGCATGGGCGCCAAGTCCGCCGCGAACCTGATCGCGGCGATCGACCGTGCCCGGACGACGACCCTGCCGCGGCTGCTCATCGCGCTCGGCATTCGCCACGTCGGCGAGACCGTGGCCGAGCTCCTCGCCGACGAGTTCGAGACCCTCGACGGGCTGCTCGAGGCGAGCGCGGAGCGGATCGCCGGCATCGAGGGCGTGGGGCCGACCATCGCGGAGAGCGTGAGCCGCTTCGTGGCGGATCCCGGCAATCGCGCCGAGCTCGCGCGGTTCCTCGAGCTCGGCCTCGTGCTCGAGGCGCCCGCGCCTCGTCCGACCGGGGACGACGCCCCGGCCCAGACGCTCGAAGGACTCGTCTTCGTCCTGACCGGCACGCTGTCGAAGCCCCGTGGCCACTTCAAGGAGCGGATCGAGGCGGCCGGGGGCAAGGTGACCGGCTCCGTGTCGAAGAAGACCGACTACCTGGTCGCCGGCGAAGCCGCCGGGAGCAAGCTCAAGAAGGCGACGGACCTCGGCGTCGAGATCCTCGACGAGGCCGGAATCGAGGCGCGACTCGCCGGCGACTGAGTCACGGCGGGCGCCCTGCCCCGTGGCGCGGCGGGCGCGGACGAGGTGGGGACCCGCGGTGCGCCGGCGCTAGAGGATCCGGAACCCGATCGTCGACGTGAGAGCGGTGTGTCCGCGGCCGACCAGCACGTCGCGCTCGACCTCGCGGTGGAAGCCCGGGTAGAAGGCGGCGCGTTCGACCGTCCAGACGAGGGGGCCATCCATCCGAATCTCGACCTCGAGATCACCGGCCTCGTGCCGGCAGCGCGCGCGGTCCCCCGACACCTCGACCGACCACTCAGGCGCGATCGGAAGCCGACTCTCCACCGCGTGACCGGCGTCGGCGACGCGGTCCCGGAGCGAGACGTGATCGGGCGAGACGTGCACCGCGCGCTCGTGCCGCGGCGCGCCGCGCGACCAGCCACGGACGGCGAGGACGAAGCCGTCGGCGGCAAGCGCGCCCTGCTCCACCTGCGCCCGGCCGCCGACGCGATGGGCCGACCAGACCTCGGACTGCTCGACGCCGTCGAAGGCCAGCGTCGCGTGACTCGTCGTCGCACGGGCACGGTCGCGTCGCGGGCCGGGTCGGTACTCGAAGACACCGGTGTCCGAGACCAGCCGCCGCCCTTCGACGAAGAGCTCGAAGGCGAGCGCATCGCAGTGGGCGTGCCCCGGCTGATGCCGCGGCGCGGGCCCGCCCGTCGAGGCGACGAGGACGAAGGGGCCCTGCTCGATGCGGTGGTAGGCGGACTCGCCGAAGCGGAGCACGCCGTCCGCCGTCGAGGGCACGGCGTCGACCACGCCGAGTCGCATCGCGTAGTCGAAGAGCGACGCCGGCTCGGCCGCGACGTCCCAGGCGGCGTCGGCGAAGAGGAGGATCCGCCCGTCGGGACCCGTGTAGAGCGCGAGCGCCTCGACCATGCGGCGGAGCACGCCTTCGAGCGCCGTCACGAAGCCCGCAGGCGCGCGCGGCGTCGCGCGCGCCAGGTTCAGCAGATCGAGGCCGTTCTCCAGGATCAGCGCGTGGTACATCGGGCTGCGTTCCTCGTGGCCGCCGTCGCGATGGATCTGGGACGCGAATTCGGCGAGCAGCGCATCGCTCTCCGCGCGCCAGCGATCCGCGCACGCGCCCTCGAAGAGGAGCCCCGCGAACACGACGCCGATCCGGTTCGAGAGCAGGTGGTTCGCCTGGAGCCGGACCTCGAGCCCCAGGGCGAGCGTTTCCGCCTGGTCCGCCATCGATCGCCGTAGGCGCGCCCGGAGCGCTTCGTCCGCCGGCAGGGCGCCCTCCGTGAGCAGCAGCTTCCCCCAGGAGAGGAGCCGGAGCGAGATCGGATGCGGATCCCACCCGATGCCCGACGGATGGTTCGCCAGCCAGTCCTCGATCACCGCCTGGCGCCCGCCGGGTGACACCGAAGCGTGTCGAAGCCACGCCTGTTCGTGCAGGTGATAGGCGAAGAGCGGGCCGTGGCGGTCGGTCGTCCAGTCGATCTCGCCCGGGGAGAGCGCGAGGTCGAGCGCCAGCAGCTCGAGCGCGAGGCGTCCTTCCGGCCCGGCCTCGACGCCGACGTGCGGCGCGGGCGGCAGGAAGGGCGTCGCGGGCGCCGCGACGGCGAGCGTCGTGTCCGCCCCGTCGAGTCGGACCGGCGCCCGCACGCCGGTCCACAGATGGGCGAGCTGCGCCCGGGCCTGCGCAGGCCGCAGCGCCGCGACGGTACGCAGGACGGTCGGCGCGCGGCCGACGAGCCCGAGGAGCGTGGCGACCCGACTCATGACTCGCCCCGTTCGCCGGCCGACGCTTCCCGGAGCGCGACCGCGCGGGCATAGAGCGCCCGACGCGGACGCCCCGTGATCGCCGCGAGCTCGCTCGACACGTCCTTCACGGAACGACCGGCCGCGAGCCCCTGCGCGAGCGCGCCGTCGACCTGGTCGTCGCTCCAGGCTCGCGCCGCGGCCTCCTCGGCTTCGTCCGCCCCTTCGATCACGAGCGTGCACTCCCCGCGCGGCGGTGCCGTCTCGAGGCGCGCGGCGAGCACCGAGGCCGCGTCTCGCAGCACTTCTTCGTGCTGCTTGGTCAGCTCGCGGGCGAGGCAGGCGCGCCGATCTCCGAGGATCGACGCGATCTCGGCGAGCGTCGCGGCGACGCGCTTCGGCGACTCGAAGAGGACGAGGGTCTCGCTGCGGCCGCGCTGGGCCTCCAGGATGCGCGCCCGCGCGCCCGCCTTGCGCGGCAGGAAGCCGAGGAAGAGCACACGCTCGGTCGCGAAACCCGAGACGGTGAGCGCCGTGAGGAGCGCCGACGGCCCGGGCACGGCCTCGACGCGGTGACCGGCTTCCACCGCCGCCGCCACGAGCCGCTCGCCGGGATCGGAGACCAGGGGCGTCCCGGCATCGGACACGAGCGCGACGTCCTGTCCGTCGGCGAGGGCCGCGAGGACCGACTCGATCCGGCCGGCCTCGTTGTGGGCATGGAGCGACGTCGGCCGCTGCGGGATGCCGAAGTGGTCGAGCAGGACCCGCGTGCGCCGCGTGTCCTCCGCGAGGACGCGGTCCGCTTCGCGCAGCACCCGCAGTGCCCGCAGAGTCACGTCCTCGAGGTGACCGATCGGTGTCGCGACGATGTGGAGCGTTCCCATCCCTACCCTGCCGCCACCCCGACCGTCCCGACCGTCGCCCGCGTCAGGGCAAGGAGGCCGATCCGGCATGTCCCGAGCCCGGAGATCCCTCGGGCGCGAGGGGGAGGAGCGCGCTGCGCGTCATCTCGAGGCGCGAGGGTATCAGATCGTCGCGCGCAACGTCCGCGCGGACCGGGTCGAGATCGACCTGATCGCGCGTGAGCGACGCACCCTCGTGTTCGTCGAGGTGAAGACGCGGCGCCGCGACCCGAGCGGCGCCTTCGGTCGGCACGCGGCGGCGGCCGAAGCGGTCGACGGACGAAAGCAGGCGCGACTGCGCCGCGGCGCGGCGGCCTGGCTCGCGGCCCACCCAGCGCTGCGCCGCCGCTGCGCGAGCCTCCGTTTCGACGTCGTCACCTGCCTACGCGACGACACCCGGGGCGTGCTGGCGCCCCGAAACGAAGACGACCTCCGCGCGCCGCCCCCCCGAAACGACGACACCGCGCATCCTTCGGATGCACGGTGGTCGATCGAACACTGGAAGGCCGCCTTCTGACGCCCCGATGAACGCGGCTGGACTCAGTCCTTGCTGTCTTCGGCGTCGGAGTTGTCGGAGCTGTCGGCCTCTTCGGCCGCGTCCTCGGACGGCTCGGGCTCGGCTGCCTTCTGCGCCGCGCGCTCCGCCTCCTGGACCTTGAGCTGCTCCATGCGCTTGGCCTTCTCCGCGGCCTTCGCCTTCTTGAGGGCCTTGCCCTTGAGCTTCTTGCCGCCCTTCGCGGTCGTCGCCTCGTCGGTCTCCTCCGGCGCGGCCTCGACCGCGGGTGCCGCCTCCGGCGCGTCGGCGGCGTTCGCGAGCGCCTCGGCCTCCTCCTCGGAGATCAGGCCGGAGAGGTCGCGCACCTTGCTGTGGAGCCGCGCCTTCTTGCCCGAGAGATCGCGCAGGTAGTAGAGGCGAGCGCGACGAACGTAGCCCCGCGCCTTGATCTCGACCTTGGTCACCAGCGGCGACTGGACCGGGAAGATGCGCTCGACGCCGACACCGCTCGAGATCTTCCGCACGGTGAAGGTCTCGCTGGCGCCCGCGCCGCGGCGGCGGATGACGAGGCCCTGGAAGACCTGGATGCGCTCCTTGTCGCCCTCGCGCACCTTCACGTGCACGGCGACGGTGTCGCCGACCTTGAAGGGCGGCAGGTCGCGGCGGAGCGTTTCGTTCTCGATGAAGTCCAGGGTTCGCATCGGTCTTTTCCTTCGAGTCCTTCGGATCTCTTCGTCGCCCCGCGGCGCCGGTCCGCGCCGAAGCCCGCTCCGGTCTCGCCGGTCGCGCTTCGAAACGGAGAGCCCGTCGGATCACGAGATCCGCGGGTCGGTGGCGAGCGGGGTGGATGGGTTCGCGCCGGCCGGTCGGCCCACGCGGGATCAGTCTTCCTGTCGGTCGTTCGGCGCGCTGGCCTTCCGGTCGCCGCCGGCCTCCGTTCGGATTTCCGGAGGAGCGCCGAGGAGTTCGGGCCTTCGAGCGCGTGTTCTGTCGAGAGCCTGGTCGCGGCGCCAGGATTCGATGGCGCCGTGGTCCCCCGAGCGGAGGACCGTGGGGACTTCCAGGCCCCGATAAATCGGCGGCCGAGTATACTGCGGTCCCTCGAGAACGCCCCCCCCGCGGAACGATTCTGTCTCGATCGAGTCCGGATTGCCCAGCACCCCGGGGAGCAGCCGGACGAGGCCCTCGATCGCCACCATCGTGGGGATCTCGCCGCCTGAGAGGACGTAGTCCCCGATCGACAGCTCCTCGTCGACGGCCAGGTCGAGCACCCGTTGGTCGATGCCCTCGTACCGGCCGCAGACGAAGAGGAGGGGCGGACCGGCCGCGAGGCCCGCCAGGCGCGCTTGATCGAGGGGACGCCCCTGCGGCGAGAGGCAGATCACGTGCACCCGCCGTTCCGGTCCCTTCGGACCGGCCAGGGCCTCGATCGCCGGGACGAGCGGCTCCGGGGTCATGACCATGCCCGGGCCGCCGCCGTAGGGCGTGTCGTCGACCGAGCGGTGGCGGTCGGTCGTCCAGTTCCGGAGGTCGTACGCGTCGATCCGGGCGGCCCCGTCCCGTCGCGCCATGCCGACGAAGGCGGTCTCCAGGAAGGGCCCGAAGAGCTCGGGGAAGATCGTGAGAATGTCGATCTCGAGCATGGTGCCCTCCCTCAGACGGGCTCGAGCAGTCCGGGCACGTCGGCGACGACGATCCGCCGCGCCTCGAGGTCGATGCACTCGAGCAGCGCCTCCGCGGTCGGTACCAGCCGACGCACGCCGTCCTCGTCCTGCACCAGCAGCACGTCGTGCGCACCGGTCTCCCAGATCTCGCGCACCGTGCCCACGGGCTCGCCGGAAGCGGACTCCACCCGACAGCCGACGAGCTCGTACCAGTAGAACTCGCCTTCCGGGAGGGCAGGGAGCAGGTCCGGCGACGCGGTGACCAGCAGCCCGATCAGCCCCTGGACGTCCTCGCGCCGCGAGACTCCTTCCAGCTGGAGCCGGACCTCACCGCGCGGCGCCCTCGCCGCCCCGCGCACGACCCGCCGCTTCGCCTCCGGATCCTTCGCCCGCTTCCCGAGCCAGACG
>JBCCZJ010000013.1:0-25098 GCA_039187915.1 Myxococcota bacterium | reverse complement strand
CGAGGGCACCGACGAGGCGCCCGTCGACGTGTTGACCCATGCCGACCCGACCGAAACGACGGACGCCGACGCGACATCGGCGTTCGCGCAGTCCGAGACGGTCGACGCGGCGCCGCCGCCTGCGGCGATCGACGCGACGACGCCGCCTGCGGCGATCGACGCGCCGGGTCCGGAGACGTCCGCGCGCGACGCCGACGAGGCGCTCGGGGGGACGGCCCGATGAGCGTCGGATTCATTCGCAGCACCTCCTCTCGCGTCGGCGCTCTCGCCCTCGCGCTGGGCCTGGTGGGATTCCTCGGATGCAGTGGCGGTTCCGGCGGCACCCTCGTCCGGACCGACGACGGCTTCCGGATCACGGAGCCGAGCGGCAGCGGTCTCGGCGATCGCGCCCGCTTCCGCGAGGCCGCGGCTTCGCTCGCCGAGGACGACCTCGATTCGGCGATCCCCGCGTTCGAGTCGGCCGCCGAGGCGCTGCCGGGTCACGCCGGTCCGCGCGTCAACCTGGCGATCGCGCTGCGCCGCGCCGACCGGATCGAGGAGGCCGAGCAGGCGTTGCTCGCCGCGATCGAACTTCATCCGCGTCACGTGGTCGCGCACAACGAGCTGGGCATCGTCTACCGCCGACTCGGTCGCCTCGAAGAGGCGCGCGACAGCTACGAACGCGCCCTCGCGCTCCACGACGACTTCCACTTCGCCCACAGGAACCTCGGGATCCTCTGCGATCTCTTCCTCGAGGACCTCGGCTGCGCGCTCGCGCACTACCGCCGCTACCTCGAGATCGTCCCGGACGACGCGCAGGTCGCCGTGTGGGTCGCCGATCTCGAACAACGAGCGGCGCAGTAGGGGGGCGACATGCATCGATCGATCCTCTCGACCTCGGCCGTCGCGCTCCTCGCGATCGCGAGCCTCGCGCTCGCTGCGCCCGTCCTCGCCGAGAGCCCGAAGGCCGAAGAGGACGAGAAGCACGTCTCGGGCATGTCGATCCTCGGCAACGACGAGTCGCCGAAGTCGCTGGTCATCGTCCCCTGGAAGTCGTCGGACCTCGGCGACGACCTCGACCTGACCCGCCGCTTCGGACAGGACCGCTCCGCGCTCGATCCGGACGTCTTCCGCCGGAACCTCGAGTACCACGAGATTCGAACCGGAGACCCCGCTCGCTAGGCCCTCTCGGCCACCCGTGAACCCTCGCGTCGGACCGAGCCCGCAAGCGGCGACGGCGGCGCGATGCAGGAGGCAATCGCCATGGATACGTTCTACTCGATCGTCGGCTTCTTCTTGACCGGCGGCCCCTTCATGTACCCGATCCTGATCGTCTTCGCGGTCGGCGCCGCGATCGCGATCGAGCGCTACGTGACGCTCTCGCGGATCACGGCGAGGAACCGGTCGGTCTGGTCCCAGGTCGAACCGGCCCTCGTGGACGGCGACTTCGATCGAGCCCGTGAGCTGACGAGCGAGGACGAGTCGACCGTCGGTCGCCTGCTCAACATGGGACTCGACCTCCAGGGCGTGG
Organism: Myxococcota bacterium; assembly: GCA_039187915.1. Classification (GTDB taxonomy): domain Bacteria; phylum Myxococcota_A; class UBA9160; order UBA9160; family UBA4427; genus UBA4427. Next base: position 23,588 of record JBCCZJ010000013.1, on the reverse strand, counting down.
TCCGGCGTCGCGAGGACATCGAGATCGCGATGGAGGAGAGGATGATGGAGATCATTCCGAACCTCGAGAAGCGGACGCCCTACGTGGCCCTCGCTTCCAACATCGCGACGCTGCTCGGCCTGCTCGGCACGATCATGGGCCTGATCTCGGCGTTCACCGCCGTCGCGAACGCGAATCCGGCAGAGAAGGCGGACCTCCTCTCGGCGAGCATCTCGGTCGCGATGAACACCACGGCCTTCGGCCTGATCGTCGCGATCCCGCTGCTGATCACGAACCAGGTCCTGGTCGCCAAGACCACCGAGATCATCAACGGCCTCGAGATGGCGTCGGTCAAGGCGCTGAACGTGATCTCTACCAACTCGAAGCGTCGGGTGGAGGCCTGATCCAGGTGCCGCGACGTCATCACTACCGACGCGCGAACGCCCAGCCTTCGGAGCTGGACATGACCACCTTCCTCAACCTGATGGTGGTGCTGGTCCCGTTCCTGCTGATCACCGCGGTGTTCTCCCGGATCACGATCGTCGAGCTCGACATGCCGTCCGGTCAGGGCGGCGCCGAGGCGGACGAGCCCACGTTCCGGATCGAGGTGATCGTCCGGGACGCCGGCCTCGAGGTCACGAACGGTCGGGTCACCATCGCGACGATCCCCGCCGTCGACGATGCCTACGACCTCGCCATGCTGAACGAGCTCGCGGTCTCGCTCAAGCGGGACCATCCCGAGGCGGACCAGGCCTCCGTCCTGCTCGAGCCCCAGGTCGAGTACGACCATCTCATCCAGGTGATGGACGCGGTCCGGAGCGCCACGCTCGATCCCTATGGCGACGTCGTCGCGGGGGAACCGCAGCCGACCGACGACGGCGATCGGGCGGAGACCGAAGACGGGCCCGTGCGCGTCGCGCTCTTCACCAACATCTCGATCGGAGACGCCCCGTGAATGCCTCGCGCCGCATGAAGCGAATGTCGCGCCACAACCAGCGCGCCGTCCCCAAGATGAACCTCACGTCGCTGATGGACGTGTTCACGATTCTCGTGTTCTTCCTCCTCGTGAACTCCGCGACGAACGAGGTCCTGGAGACGCCCAAGCAGATCACCCTCCCCGCCTCGACGGTCGAGGAGAAGCCGCGGGAGACCGTCGTCATCTTCGTCAGCCCCGAGGAGATCACGGTCCAGGGCGAGAAGGCGACGACGATCGAAGCCCTCTACGCGCAGGAGAGCGCCTCGATCGGCCCGATCGCCGAGCGCCTGCGCGCGCTGCGCCAGAACGTCATCGGGACGAGCACGCAGGCGGTCGCCCAGAGTCGCGAAGTCACCGTCCTCGCAGACCGCTCGGTCCCCTTCGAGATCGTGAAGCGCGTGATGTCCACGTGCACCGAGCAGGGCTACACGAAGATCTCGCTCGCCGTCCTCCAGGCGAGCGAGGCCCAGAAGCTGGCCAGCCGGTAGCCCGCACGAATCGGACCCATGATCGAAGAAGCCGACGAACGACACGGTCAGGATCTCCGCGACGAGCTCCAGCGCGCGCGCGGGGACCTGGAGACGACCGTCGCCTCGCTGCGAGAGGTCGATGCCCGCCTCGAGGACCTCGAGACGGAGCGCGCGCGATTCGTCCATCTCGAGACGGTCTGCGCATCGCTCGAGCAGCTCGACGCCCTCGGTGCCGCCGACCTCTTCTGGCGGGCCATGCCGGCGGACGTCGATGCGGCGAGACATCTCGAGCAGGTCCGTTCGCGGATCGACGCCTTCGAAAAAGAAGTCGCGTCGATCGAGTCGCGCCGGGAGGAGATCCTCGACGAGATCGAGCGTAAGCAGGACGAAGCGGACTGGGTCGCCGGCGAGATCCTCGAGCTCGAACGCAAGGTCGAAGAGCGTCAGAACGAGTGGGAGATCGAGCGGGACCCGGGTCCGATCGCGATCCGGGCGTCGATCATGCCCTGGGCGCGCGGCGGCGAGGACGACGCTCGCTTCCGCAGGACCCTCGCGACCTCGCTCGCGGTCAGCCTGCTGATCGGCCTGCTCCTGCCCCTGATCGACCTTCCGATCCCCGATCGTTGGGAGGTCCTCGACGAGCAGGATCGCCTCACCCAGCTGATCCGCGAAGAGCGCGTCGAGATCCCCCAGGCGGTGCCGATCCGCGAGCCCGAGCCGACCTCACCCCTCGAAGCGGAGCCGGTCGCTCCGAGCGAGTCGCCGACCGTCGCCGAGCAGGCCGCGCCCGAGAGCGCGTCCAGCCCCGCCGCGAAGAAGCGGGACATCGCCAGCAGCGGTCTGCTCGCCTTCAGCGAACAGCTCTCCGGCCTCGCCGACACGAACACCGCGGATCGACTCGGCTCGAACGCGCGCATCACGGACGACCGCCGCTCGGCGTCCGACCTGCCCGCGCGGGCGGTGGTCGCGTCGCGCGCCGCCGGCTCGAGCGGCGGCATCAACGTCGCCGAGCTCAGCCGCGGGTCCGGCGGCACCGGAGACCGGCTGACGGGCGTCGCCATCGAGCGGGCGACCAGCTCGATCGGCACGGGCGGCGGGAACGGCGATCGCCCGCTCGCGGGCGGCGGTCCCTCCGGCTCCCGGACCGACGAGGAGATCCAGATCGTGTTCGATCGGCACAAGTCCGCGCTCTACCGACTCTACAACCGGGCGCTGCGGAGCAATCCGACGCTGCGGGGGCAGATCGTCCTGCGCATGACGATCGAGCCCGACGGATCGGTGTCGCTCTGCGAGATCAAGTCCACCGACATGAAGGCGCCCGAACTCGCGCGTCGCGTCGTCGAGCGCGTGAAGACCTTCGACTTCGGCGCCAAGGAAGGCATCCCGCCGGTCACGATCGTCTACCCGATCGACTTCCTGCCGGCGAGCTGAAGTACCGGTCAGGAGAAGAACCAGCAAATTCGAGCGTCGGCGTGCTCCAGCGCATCCGACGCAGTGATTCAGACAAGGGCAAAGCCATCGAAAGGTGGCGACGCAAAGTCACCGGTCTAACGGGTCCACGAGGGCCCCATGACAGCGGGACCGCCGACGAATCGAGGCCCGATTCCGAGGGCTCTCTCGTTCCGCCGCGCGATCCCGCTCCAGCTTCGGAGTGAAACGAGCGCGCGAGATGCGGACGTGGGATCGAGAGAACGCCGGACGATTCGGCAGGGCACTGCGTGTCCTCGCCGCGCTCGTGCTGTTCGCGCTGCCCACGACGAGCGCCGCGCAGGTCGTGACCTTCACGTCCGCCACCGCGTCCTGGCGGAACCCCCAGGACAACATGCCGGGCGTGCAGACGGGCGATCCCGCCATCACGAATGGCGTGCCGACCTCGAGCATCAGTTGGGGCGGCGCTTCGCCCCAGAGTGGCTACGACGTCACGATCACGATCCCCGACCCGAACGCGTTCCCGGTCGCGGATTTCTCCCACCGGAACTTCACGGTCCCGGATCCGTCCCTCACCTCGGTCGAGCTCGACTTCGTCCTCGACTTCGCGATTGACGGCACGCCGACCGGCCCGCTCACGTTCACCTTCACCTTCAACCACGAAGAGACGCAGAACAACCTCGATCCGTGTCCCTACCCGACGCCCCCTGGCGAGGGCTGCACCGACCGCGTGATCTTCTTCGAGGCCCCCGATCCGACGACCTTCACGATCGACGGCAAGACCTACACGCTGGGACTCAGCTTCCTGAATCCGAGCGGCGATCCCATCGGCGAGTTCATCACGCGCGAGGGCGGCGTGGTCAACACCGCCGATCTCGATACCGACTTCGCGCTCGTGCCCCCCGTCCTCGAAGTCACCAAGACCGGCCCGGCGACCCTGACCCTGGCCCAGCCGGGTGAATTCGTCCTGGACGTCCGCAACACGGGCCCCAACGACGCCTGGAATGCCACGGTCCTCGACCGACTGCCCGACGGCGCGACGGGCGGCCTCTGCGACGTCCCTCCGGAGGTGACCGGCGCGCAGGTCTTCGCCGCGGACGGCCTCACGCCGGTCCCCGGCAAGGGGCCTCTCGTCGAGGGCGTCGACTTCACCGCGACCTTCGCCGGCGCGCCGACCTGCGAGCTGAGCCTCACGATGGTCTCGGCGGCGGCGGTCGTCAGCGAGAACGAGCGATTGATCCTCACCTATCGCGCGCAGCTCGACGGCGACACCCAGGGCGGCGTCGCGCTCACGAACGTCGCCGGCGCGACCGAGTGGTTCGACGACCCGCCTTCGAACCCGCTCCGCGGAACCTACGTGCGCACGCTGACCGACGGCACCGTCGGGACGACCGACCACGAGGACGCGCACACCGTCGCGACGGACCCCCTCGACTACCTCTTCGAGAAGACGGTCGTCGATCCCGTCTCGGGCGACCCCGTCACGGCGGCGATGCCCGGCGATTCGCTGCGCTATCGCCTGCGCTTCGAGAACCGCTCGCCGAACGCGCTCGGCGGCTTCGACGTGCGCGACGAGATCGACCGTCTGAACGGCGCGCCGCTCTTCGAGGCGGGCTCGCTCGTGCTGGTGACCGTCCCCGCCGGCGCCGACACGAGCGGCTTCGACGTGAACGGTGGCGGGGCCGGGACGGGGCTCGTCGAGGTCCGCGACCTCACGCTCGCGCCGACCAGCAGTCTCCTTATCGAGTACGACGTCACCCTCGCCACGCCGATCGCCGACGGCACCGTCGCCACGAACCAGGCCGAAGTGCTGATCGCCGACGTCGCCTTCGGGCTGAGCGACGACCCGGGGATCGGCGGGGCGGCGGATCCCTTCGTGGCCGGTGACGAGGACCCGACGATCGTGGCGATCGCATCGGCGCCGGTCTTCCGGGTCGAGAAGGTCTCGCAGGATCTCGACGGCGATCCGGCGGTGCTGCTCGCCGGCGAGCGCCTCCGGTACACGATCACCGTGAAGAACGTCGGCAGCGAGAACGCGACCGACACGATCCTGCGCGACGCGATCCCGGTGAACACGACCTACGTGGCCGGCAGCACGACGCTGAACGGACTCGCCGTGGCCGACGCGCCCGGCGACGCGTCTCCGCTCTCCGCGGGCCTCCTCCTCTCCGCGCCGGAGGACCCGACGCCAGGCGCGATGCGCGCGGACGCGGCGCCCGCGGCGGACAACGTCGCGACCCTCGTCTTCGACGTCCGGGTCGACGACGGGGTGATCGACGGGACGGTGATCGCGAACCAGGCGTTCGTGAGCGCGCCCGGTGGCGGGGTGATCGACCAGCCCTCGGACGATCCCGGGACGGACGTGCCGGACGACCCTACGCGCGACGTCGTGGGCGGCGCCCCGCTGCTCTTCGCGCCGAAGAGCGTCGTGCTGCTGGTGGACGGCGGCGTGATCGGTCAGGTCGATCCGGGCGATCGGCTCCGATACACGATCACGGTCTACAACGACGGCAGCGTGCCCGCGACGAACGCCGTGCTCTCCGATGCCGTCCCGACGTACACCGACTACGTGCCGGGCTCGACCCTGCTGAACGGCGACGCCGTCCCCGACCCGCCGGGCGCGGACGGCCCCCTCGCCGCGATCGGCGGACTGCCGATCTCCTCGTCGGACGCGACGCCCCCGCTGCCCGCTCCGGGCGCCGGAATCCTGAATCCCGGCGAGAACGCGGTCGTGCAGTTCGACCTCGACGTCGAGGCGACGGCGCCCGCAGGCGGGATCATCAGCAATCAGGCGGTGGTCTCGACCGACGAGCTGCTCGACACGCTGACCGACGGCGACGGCAACCCGGCGACGGGTCCCGAGCCCACGGTCGTCGTGGTCGGCGGCGCGGAGCAGGTGAGCATCACCAAGCAGGTCGCGGTCGTCGGCGGTGGACCGGCGCTCACGGGTGGCACGCTCGAGTACACCGTCACGGTCCGCAACATCGGCAGCGTGCCGACGACGAACGTGGTCGTCACGGACCCGATCCCGGCCGGCACGACCTACGTGCCCGGCTCGGCCGTGCTGGACGGCGCGACGGCCGGCGTGAACGACGGTGGCGGCGCGCTGATCACCGCCGACTACGGCGCGACCTATGGCGATCTCCCGGTCGGGGCCGCGCTCACCCTTCGCTTCCAGGTCACGGTCGTCGCGGCGATGGGCACGCCGATCACGAACACGGCCACCGTCACGTGGAGCGCCGCGAGCATGGCCGACGCGACCGCAACGATCACCGTCGGCGGCACGCCCGGCGTCGGTACCCTCGCGGGCAGCGTCTGGCACGACCAGGACTTCGACGATCTGCCGGGCGGAACCACCGATCTCGCGCAGGCCGGCTGGGCGGTCGAGCTGCTGCGGAACGGCGCGGCGCTCCAGACCGCGACGACCGACGCGAGCGGCGCCTACGTGTTTCGCGGGATCCCGCCGAACGACGTGAGCGGCGACGCCTATGCCGTTCGCTTCCGCGCGCCCGGCGCGGGACCCGCGACGGCCTCGATGGGCGCCACGGTCTCGCCCTACACGGACGGACAGCAGCTCGTCTCGGCGATCGTCCTCGCCTCGGGCGGGATCGCGACCGATCTGAACCTCCCCGTGACGCCGAACGGCCTGGTCTACGACGCCATCGCGCGCACGCCGGTCGCCGGCGCGACGCTTCGCATGCGCGCGGTCGGCTCCGGCGCCCTGCTCCCGACGAGCTGCTTCGCGGATCCGAACCAGCAGAACCAGGTGACGCCGCCGAGCGGTTGGTACAAGTTCGATCTCGTCTTCGGCCCGTCGTGTCCCGACGGCGGCGGCTACCTGATCGAATCACAGGTGCCGACGGGTGGCTCCTTTACCGACGCCGTCTCCGCCCTGATCCCGCCGCAGTCCGATGCCACGACGCTTCCCTTCTCCGTGCCGACCTGTCCGGGCACCGTCGGCGTCGACGCGATCCCCGCCACGAATGCACACTGCGAGGTACGAGACGACGCGAACGTCCCGACCGAGGCGTCCGGCGCCGCCGGGACGAACTACCAGCTCCACCTCACGCTCAGCAGCGCCGCGGCGGGCACGAACCAGATCTTCAACAACGCGATCCCGATCGACCCGGTGCTCGGCGGCGCCGTCGCGATCCGCAAGACCACGCCGAAGATCGACGTGGTCCGCGGCGAGCTCGTGCCCTACGAGATCGTCGTCGACAACACGCTCGGGGTCGCCCTCGGCGATCTCCAGATCATCGACCGCTTCCCGGCCGGCTTCCGCTACGTCGAGGGCTCCGCGCGACTCGACGGCGTCCCGACCGAGCCGACCCGCCTCGGCAACGAGCTGACCTGGACCGGGCTCTCGCTCGCACCCGGAACGCCGCGCACGATCGTGCTCCTGCTGGCGGTCGGCGCCGGCGTGACCGAGGGCGAGTTCACGAACCGCGCCCTGGTCCTCAACACCGTCACCGGCGGCGCCGTCTCGGCCCAGGCGAGCGCCACGGTCCGCGTCTCCCCCGACCCCACCTTCGACTGCACCGACGTGATCGGCAAGGTGTTCGACGACCGAGACCGCGACGGACGCCAGGGGCCGGGCGAACTCGGCTTGCCGGACGTGCGCCTCTTCACGCTCCGCGGGCTGGCCGTCCGCACCGACCGCCACGGCCGCTTCCACATCACCTGCGCGATCGTCCCGAACGAGCGGCGGGGCAGCAACTTCGTCCTCAAGCTCGACGATCGCACGCTGCCGAGCGGCTACCGGACGACGACCCGCCAGACCCGCGTCGCCCGCGCGACCCGCGGCAAGACCCTCGAGCTCGACTTCGGCGCGGCCATTCAGCGCGTCGTCGGTCTCGACCTCTCCGACGCCGTCTTCGAACCGGGACGCGCGACGCTGCGGACCCACTGGGCCTCCCGACTGCCGCTCCTGCTCGACGAGCTGGAGAAGGAAGCGTCGATCCTGCGGCTCTCCTACCTGGCCGACCGCGAGGACGAGGCGCTCGTGCGGGATCGCCTCGACGCCGTCGAAGACGACGTGCGCGCGCGCTGGCGGGCGCGCGAGGGCGGCGACCTCGAGATCGAGCGGGAGATCTTCCGTCGCGGAGACGGGCGCGAGAAGCGCACGGCGCGCCCGCGTCCGACCGCAGCCGAGACGACCGCGATCGGCCGCGCCCTCCCCAGCGTCGACGCGGGGCCGCCGCCCGGCCTCGACGCGCTCGCACCGGAAGGCGGGCAGGTCGCGGAGCGCCACCTCCCGAACGACGAACCCACCACGCTCTGGGCCCTCGACCCGGAAGAGGCGACGGAGACGACGTCCGATCGACTGGAGTCTCGCGCGACCGTCGAGGAGGCCTTCGAGACGATCAAGCTGAAGGACGTGGTCCCGCCGATCCGATTCGAGTCGGGGCGCGTCGACCTCCCCGAAGCCGTCGTCGAGACGATCCGCGATCGGCTGGCCTCCATGCAGCACCTGCAGAACGTGCGGCTCCATCTCGTCGGACACGCCGACGATCAGGCGCTCTCCCCCGCCCTGCAAGCGCGCTTCGGCGACAACGAGGGTCTCTCGCGCGAGCGCGCCGGCGAGATGGCGGAATGGCTCCAGCGCACGCTCTCGCTCCCGCCGGAGTCGGTCGACTTCTCCTGGGTCGGCGCCAGCGAGCCGATCGCGACGAACGACACGCCGGAGGGCCGCGCGCGGAACCGCCGGGTCGAGGTCGAGATCTGGTACGACGAGCCGCGCGAAGTCGCCGCGACCCGCGACGTCGTCGTTCGCGAGGACGTCCGGCGCTTCAAGGTCTGCCGGACCGAGACCGTCTGCAAGCTGCGCTATCGCGAAGGCCACGCCCAGCGCGCGCGCGTGCGCAACCTGATCCCGCCGCTGCCGGACCGCGACGAGTCGGCCCGTCTGCCCGCGCGCTTCGTCGAGCAGGTCCGCGAGACCCTCGGCAACCTTCGCGACCGACGGAACGTCACGGTGAAGATCCTCGCGCACACCGACGACCGGCCCCTCGAAGGCCGCGCGGCGCGCATCTACGGGGACGCCGGCGCGTTCTCGAAGGCCCGCGCGCGCCGCGTCGCCCTCCAGCTGCAGGAGGCCCTGTCCCTCCCTGCCGACGCGATCGAGAGCGACGGCCTCGGCGCGCGCCAGCCGGTCGCGTCGAACGCGACGCCGCGGGGCCGCGCCCTCAATCGCCGGATCGAGGTCGAGTTCTGGTACGACGACGCGCTCCTCGAGCTGCCCGACGAGCCCCAGCTCTGTCCGAACGACGAGGCTGGCGACACCTCGATCACCCGCGTGCACGACCCCTCGGAAGGCGCACTCCCGCCGCTCTCGATCGAGGACGGCCGGGCGATCCTCCCGGACGGATTCGCGAGCCGGCTGGAGCGCGCCTTCGCCGAGGTCGCCGACCGCCGCTCGCCGCGCGTCCGCTTCGTCGGCTACACGCGGAACGAGGGCCTGACGCGTCGGGTTGCCGACGTCTACGGCGACGACATCGGCCTCTCCGCGTCGCGGGCGCGGCGCGCGAAGGAGCAGCTCCAGGCGCTCCTCGCCCTCGACGACGCCCGCGTCGAGCACGAGGGGCGGGGCTTCGTGCACGCCGACGACGTCGTGAATGGAGGCTTCCTCCAGGGCGACGACGACTACGTGCAGGTCCAGGTGGTCTACGACGAGTCGGCGGTGGACGACGCGCAGGACGGGATCGAAGCCCTCCCGCTGACCCGCGAGCTCGTGCCGCGCGCGCCCCTCTCGTTGAACCCGATGCGGATCACCGTCGACGGCGTGCCGATCGACGACCCGGAGCGGAGCTCCGCCGACATCCAGCGCTGTACCGACGTCGCGCTGGACGAAGCCGCGATCGCCTTCCGCTTCGACGACCTCGGGGCCGAACGACGACTCAGCCTCTCGTCGACGCCCGCGACTTCGACGGGCGGGCCGATCCGCTTCCGCGCCTACAACAACTACCCGCACTTCATCGAGCGCGCAGAGGTCCGACTCTTCGAGCGCGGCGTCTCGGTCCGCGGCGAACCGATCGCGATCCTCGGGATCGACGACGAAGGCGAGGCCGCATGGACCCCCGACCCCTCGCTGGCCCGCTCGCCGCGGGTCGCACTGGCGGCGGTGCTTCGGGTCTACGATGCCGCGGGCCGATGGGACGAGACGGCCCCGCAGTCGCTCTGGCTCGCGCCCGAGGGCGACGGCGCCGGACCGCTCGACCCCTTCGAGCCGGAGGCGACCGAGGAAGAGGCGCTCCGGGCCGGCTACGGCGAGAGCGACCGCGTCCACCGTAACATCCCGCTCGGCAGCACGAGCACGATCCGCATCTCGGGCGACGCGATTCCGGAGGGTCATTCGGTCTGGCTCGCCGGGACCGAGCTGCCGGTGAACGACGAGGGGCGCTTCACGGGTGAGGTCCTGCTGCCGGCAGGCCTCCACACCGTCGAGGTGGCCGTCCTCGACGAAGAGGGCAACGGCGAGCTCTTCCTGCGCGATCTCGAGCTCGAGCGCGACGACTGGTTCTTCGTCGGCCTCGCCGACCTGACGCTGGCGACCGATTTCGGGGACGGGCCGGCCAACGCCCTCGGCGGCAACAACGGGACCGACCTCGACGCCTGGGCGAACGGACGGCTGGCCTTCTTCACCAACGGCAAGTGGGGCGAGGACTGGTCGCTCACGGCCAGCGCCGACACCCGCGAGGGGCCGGTCGAGGACCTGTTCACGAATTTCCTGGACAAGTCGCCGCGCTCGCTGTTCCGACGACTCGACCCGGACTACCACCTCCCGACCTTCGGCGACGACAGCTCGATCGAAGAGCTCGCGCCGACGCTCGGCAAGTTCTACGTGAAGCTCGAGAAGGGGGACGATCACCTCCTCTGGGGCAACTTCGTCGTCCGCTACGACGACAACGAGCTGGCTCTGGTCGAGCGCGGGCTCTACGGCGCCAACCTTCGGGCGCAGTCGGACGAGCTGACCTCGTTCGGCGAGCGACGTGCGCTCCTCGACGTCTTCGCGTCGGAGCCCGGGACCGTGCCCAGTCGCGAGGAATTCCGCGGGACGGGTGGCTCCCTCTACTTCCTGAACCGACGGGACCTGCTGATCGGCTCGGAGCGCCTGCGGATCGAGGTCCGCGACAAGGCCACGGGCATCGTCCGCGAGGTCGCTCGTCTCCAGCCGGAGCTCGACTACGACATCGACTACCTCCAGGGCCGCGTGCTCCTCAGCGAGCCGCTCTCTGCGATCGCCGACGACCGGCTCCTCGTCCGCAACGACGGTCTGAGCGGCGACGAGGTCTGGCTGGTCGTCCAGTACGAATTCACGCCCGGCTTCGACGAGGTCGACGTGCTGAATACCGGTGCGCGCGCGCACTACTGGTTCGGCGACGTCGCCAAGCTGGGCTTCACGTTCAATCGGAACGAGGCTTCCTCGACGGACAGCAGCCTCTACGCGGCGGACCTCACGCTCCGGCGCAGCGCGAACTCCTGGCTGAAGCTCCAGGCGAGCCGGAGCGAGGGGCGCTTGTCGACGTCCTTGCTCTCGAACGACGGCGGTTTCGACTTCGAGGCAGCGGTCGACGACGCGCTTCGCCGCGATCACGCCTACGCCTACCGGGCCGACGCGAGCCTCGACTTCGCCGAGTGGATCCCGGCGCTCCGCGGTCGCCTCACGGCCTACGGACAGCGGCTCGATGCCGGCTATTCCGCGCCCGGCCTGAACACCCTGACCAACACCGAGCAGATCGGCGCGACGCTCGACGTGCCGGTGGCCGAGGGCGTCGAAGTCCGGGCGAAGGCCGACCACACCGAGCAGAAGGACGGCCTGGTCCAGACGGCGGCAGAGCTCGACGTCCGCGTCCGTGTCGCGGACGACTGGCAGATCGAAGCCGGCGCGCGCCACGAGGACCGACGCGACGAAGCGGCCGTGATCGCGGCGACCCAGGAGGAAGGCGATCGCACGGACGCGGTGCTGCAGGTGGGCTGGGACGGCGACGCCCGGGTCTCGGCGTACGCCTTCGGCCAGGCCACGGTGCGCTCGACGGGCAACCGGGATCGCAACCATCGCGGCGGCCTCGGCGGCGAATACCGGGTGAGCGACCGTCTCAGCCTGGAGGGCGAGGTCTCTCACGGCGACCTCGGCCCGGCGGCGCGCGCCGGCAGCGAGTACCAGCACGACGACCGCACCCAGCTCTACATGAATTATGCCCTCGACAGCGAGCGCGGTTACGACGGGCTGAGCGCGCGGCGCGGAAGCCTGACCACGGGCGCGCGCTCGCGATTCGGCGACAGCGCGAGCGTCTACGCCGAGAACCAGTACCAGCACGCGTCGGTCGTCGGGCTCACCCGCGCGGTCGGCGTCGACTACGCCCCCGCGGAGCGCTGGACGATCGGCGTCAGCTGGGAGGACGGCGACACGCGGGACCGGCGGACCTCGGCCGAGACGACGCGCCGCGCGGCCGGGCTCCGAGCCGGCTACGGCGACGATGCGCTCCAGGTGTCGAGCGGCGTCGAGTACGTCTTCCTCGACACCGAGCAGGGCGACGGCTCACACGCCGAACGCGCGACCTGGCTCTTCCGCAACAACCTGACCTGGCAGCACGACGAGGACGGACGCCTGCTCGCGAAGTTCAATCACGCGATCAGCGACAGCTCGGAAGGCGACTTCTTCGACGGCGGCTTCACGGAGGCCATCCTCGGCTACGCCTATCGACCCGTCGCCCACGACCGATTCTTCTCGCTCCTCAAGTACACCTACTTCTACAACGTCCCGACCACGGATCAGGTCGGCCAGAACGGGACGTCGGCCCAGTTCCTCCAGAAGAGCCACATCGCTTCGCTCGACCTGAGCTACGACCTGACCGACGAGTGGACCCTCGGCGCCCGCTACGCCTACCGCTCGAGTCAGGTCAGCCTCGACCGCGAGGACCCGGACTTCTTCGACAACGACGCCCACCTCGCGATCGTGCGCGTCGACTGGCGCTTCATCGACGACTGGGAAGCGCTGGCCGAGGGCCGCATGCTCGCTCTCCCCGACCTCGAAGAGCGTCGCGCGGGCGCGCTCGCCGCGGTCTACCGATACTTCGGCGATCACCTGAAGGCCGGCATCGGCTACAACTTCACCGACTTCTCCGAGGACCTGACGGACCTCTCCTACGACCACCACGGCCTCTTCTTCAACATCGTGGGGACGTTCTAGCCGACCCTCGCGACCCTCGGGCGGCGTCGGGCAATGACGGGCAATGACGCGCAATGACGGGCGCAGTCGGACGGAGACGTCCAGCCCCCGCGCTAGCGCCCGCCGGCCGGACGCAAGCGCTTCTTCGTGGTCTTCCGGCCGGTCGCCCAGACGCCCGGCCGATATCCCACCTGCACGTCGTAGCCCAGGGGCTCGCCGCAGTCGGTGCAGTGCAGGGCGTAGCCTTCGGCAGAGCCGCAGGTGGCGTGGGTGAGCGTCGCCGGCGGCGGATCGCCGTCGCTGAGCCAGTCGTCGCCCCATTTCACGAGGGAAAGGACGACGGGCAGCAGCTCCCGCCCCATGTCGGTCAGTCGGTATTCGTAGCGTCGCGGCGCGTCCTGGTACGCGGTCCGCACGAAGACGCCATCCTCGACGAGGCGGGCCAGACGCTCGGTCGCGATCGCGCGACTCGCGCCCGTACCCGAGAGGAAATCCTCGAACTTCGTCGTCCCCCCGAAGGCCTCGCGCAGGAAGAGCAGGGTCCACGGGTCTCCCACGACCGAGAGGCCCCGGGCCAACGAGCACACCTGCGTTCCGACTTCGCTCCACTTCATTCTGGGTCCGATCCTTCCCCGGGTCCTCGTCTGGTTTCGAGACGAAGGGGGATCCGGTCGCGACGGAGGTTCGCCTCCGACACGAATGAATCTAGCCGATGAGGACGCATCGACCAGTCCAGAGGCGATCCAGGCGATTCCCGGGCGTCGTGGCGGGCTCGGAAATCGTCGCTTGCAGCGCGTACTCTACTAGTCTAGATTTAAGACTTATTGGAACGAACCGCTCTGGAGGCGAGATGGATCTCTACGCGTGCATCATTCAGGAAGGGCAAGCGGCGGACCGCGAGACCGAAGCCCTCGAGTCCGGCCTTCGCCGGCTCGGACGTGAATTCTTCGAAGACGAACCCGACGAGATCGGCATCCGTTGGACCCGCCACGCGCCGGGCTGGGCGTGGACCGCAGGCGAGCCGAGCACGAGCTCGATCGTCGTGCGCTCGGTCCCGGTCGGCTTCGACAACGACCGCCGAGAGGCGTACCTCCACGCCGTCGTCGACCTCTGGGTCGAGACGACCGGATGCTCCGTCAACGAAGTCGTGGCCACGGCCTACGACGGCCCGCTGCGAACCTGACCGCGAGGAGAAGCGACCATGCCCCTGTATCGATGCGCGATTCGTGAAGGCCTGAGCAACGAGACCCAGCGCGCCCAGATCGCCAAGGACGTCGTCCGAATCCACTGCGGTGTGACCGGCGCGCCCGCCATCTTCGTCCACGCCTTCTTCTCGGAGCGCCCGGCGGACGAGCTGCCGGAAGGGCAGTCGGCCTTCGTCTTCGGGACGATCCGCTGGGGACGGACCGACGAGCAGAAAGCCGAGATCGTGAGCGAGCTGAGAAAGAGCGTCGCCACGGCCCTCGGGCTCGAGGAAGCCGAGATCGGCGTCATGACCGTCGACATCCCGTCCAAGTGGAACATGGAGGGCGGCGCCGTGATGCCGGAGCCGGGCGAAGAGGAAGCCTGGCTCGCGCAGCACGGCAGCTAGCCCCTCGCGTTCCGACCTCGGGCGGACGAGGCGAGTCGCCCGGTCCGCCCGCACCCTCATTCACCGATCGATCCGCGCCCGCGACGCGGAAGAGGAACGCTGCCCATGCTCGCCGAAGAACGACTCCCGCAGCACACCGCACTGACGGTGTCGGCCCGCCTGCTGTTCACCCAGCTCTTCTTTCTCTCGGGGATCACGCACTTCACCGACGTCGCCGGCTATGTCGCGCTGATGAACCCGTCGATCCCCTACCGGGAGTTCTGGGTGGTGGTCTCGGGCGTCGTCGAGCTCGCCGGAGCGGCGATGATCCTCTTCGACTGGCGGCCGCGCCTCGGCGCCTGGCTGATCGTCGCCTTCCTGATCCCGGTCACCGTGACGGTGCACGGCTACGAAATGCTCCACGCGGAAGAAGAGGCCTGGCGAGCGATCCAGCAGGCGTCCTTCCTGAAGGGCTTCTCGCTGATCGGCGCCGCGCTCTTCTTCACGCAGGTCGGCGCGACCGGAATCCACGCGGGCGGCGCGCAGGTCGGCGCGACGGGAATCCGCGCGGGCGAGCCTGCGGGCGCGGGAGGCTCGGCTCAGTAGCCAGTCTCGTTGTGCTTCCGCAGGCTGAGCGCAGTCCGGCGTTCACGCATCTCGTCGAGCGTCTTCTGGAGCGCCGCAGCGCTCTCCTTCGCGCCGTCGCCGTCCAGCGTCTGCATGGCGAGGCTGATGGAGTACATCCATTCGTCCAGGGTCCGGTCGTCGATCGCTTCTCGCATGGGGCCTCCTCGGTGCGGATCGACCCTAGCGACGGGCCGGGATCGTGTACAGCGCCGGAAACGCGCGATTCCGGGCCCATTCGTCGCGTTCGATTCCCGATTGGGTCGGAAGGAAACCGCACGAACGGGGTCGGGGCACCCGACGACGCCGGGCCCGCATCGGCTAGGACGGGTTCCGCCAATCCCGCTCGAGCGTGCGCTCGGAGACGATCGCCGAGGACGGCTTCGTCACCGGCGCCAGCCAGAACCAGTCGTCGACCTCGCCGTCCCGCGTGTGGATCAGGCAGCGACGGGGCCGCAGACCGAAGCGACCGAAGTGTTCGAGGACATGGGCGACGAGACCGCTCGAGTCCTTTCCGACGACGTTCGCGTAGACGTGGCCGACCTCTTCGCGGGAGAGTCGGACGGCGATCGAGATCACCGGCGTCGGCAGCGGCGGGATCGCGCGGGGCGAACGGCGCGCCATCTGCAGGAAGTCGTGGCGGAGCGGGCCGCGCACCGCCGACGCGAGCAGGAAGCTCGCCACCCAGGGCCCGGACCTCGTCTTCATCGCCTCGGCATCCACGATCTGGACGTCGGTCGCGAAGAGATTGAGACAGAAATTCCCGAGCCAGTCGGGGCCGAAGCGACCCCAGAGATGCAATCGATGGCGCGCCCCTTCGAGCTCGCACGCGTAGCCCTGCGGCTCCGTGGTCGCACGTTCGGCGATCGCCTCCAGTGAGTTCATCATGCCCGCTTCCCCCCGGTGTGGCCTGATCGGTGCAGGGCGAGCGTGCAATGCTCGTGCCGCGAAGGGGCGAGCGGATCCGCGCCCGCCCGGGTGCGCGGGGGCGCGAAAAGGAATCGAGAAGCGCCGACCCGCTTGGCGGCGTGCTCACTCCGCGTGCGAGCTGCCGCGAGGAGGGACAGCGAAGCCAGGCCCGGGCGTGACGGGGGGCACACGGGACGGCCCGATGCGCCGCGGCCGCGTCGCCGGCGTGGCGCACCGCGAGCGCGGCGCTCCCGCCCCGAGCTTCGCTAGGACGATTCCCCTGCGCTGACGCCGGCCACTTTCTGGATCAGCGCAAGCGCGGCGGTGCCGGGGATGGTCAGCGGATCGAAATGCTCGGTCTCGGAATAGCGGAGCACGACACCCGGGTTGACCTTCGCGAGGTCGATCGAGCCCATTCGCCACGCCGAGAAGCTGCGTTCCGCGATCTCCTCATAGGACAGGATCGTCACCTGGACGTGGCGGGGATCGCGGATGATGTTCGCGTAGAGCTGGTTCACCGCGTTGCGGGAGCCTTCGAGGACCTGCAGGAAGAGGTCCCGCCGAGGATCGACGCACAGCATGCCCGTCACGCCGAACTCGGCGTTGGACATGCGCGACTGCTCGAGAACCGTCTGGATCAGACGCTCGTCCATCGTCTGTACCGAGTAACTCGCGTAGACGAGACGGTTCAACATGGCCTTTCACCCTTCTCCGCCGAGCGGCGATCTAGCGCGACTCTCGACCGTGGAGCAGGGACAGGAACTCGCGACGAAGCTCGGGCGAGTCGAGGAACGAGCCGCGCATGACGCTGTTGGTCATCTTCGAGTCCATGTCGCGCACGCCGCGCCACTGCATACAGGAGTGATCCGCTTCCATCACGAGCGCGAGGCCGTCCGGCTGCATCTTCTGCTGGAGGAGATCGGCGAGCTGCGCGATGGCCTCTTCCTGGATCTGCGGGCGGGACATCACCCATTCCATCAGCCGGGCATACTTCGAGAGCCCGATCAGGTTCGAGTGCTCGTTCGGCATGATCCCGACCCAGATCTTGCCGATGATCGGGCAGAGGTGGTGGGAGCAGGCGCTCCGTACGGTCACGGGGCCGACGATCATCAGCTCGTTGAGCCGCGACGCGTTCGGGAACTCGGTGACCTTGGGCGGCGCGATGTAGCGACCGGAGAAGACTTCGCGGACGTAGAGCTTCGCGACGCGCTTGGCGGTCTCGAGCGTGTTGTGGTCGCTCGTCGTGTCGATGACGAGCGTCTCGAGAACGGCGCGCATCTTCTCGGCGACCTCGGCCTCGAGCTCCGGCAGCTCGCCCTCTTCGACGAACTCCTGGATGTTGTCGTTCGCATGGAAGCGCTTGCCGGACTTCTGGATCCGCTCCCGGATCCGATCCGCTACCGGCGTACCCCTGTCAGCGATCGGCCAACCGAGCTCCTCGTCCATCGTCGCGATCTGCGTTGCCATCGTTCCTCCCTCGTCACGTCAGGCGGCTCGGCGGACTCTAGGTTCGGGAAGGGGCGTGGGAAGGGGCGAACCCTCGGGGAGAGACGGCGCCGATCGAATGGGGTTATTCCGCTATTAGGTCGCGCTGCGACGCCTCACACGGCGTGTAGACTCCTCGCATGCCGAACCCGAGCGCATCCCGCGGAACGCGCCGCCTCCTCATCCGCGCGATCGTCCCCTTCCTGACCGCCCTGGCCCTGGTCGGATGCACGGGCACGCCCGAGGGCGTGACCGTCGTGCGCGGCTTCGAGCTGGATCGCTATCTCGGCACCTGGTACGAGGTTGCGCGCCTCGACCATCCCTTCGAGCGCGGCCTCACGAACGTCACCGCGACCTACCGCCTTCGCGCGGACGGGGGCGTCGACGTCGTGAACGCCGGCTTCGACCCGGAAGAGAACGAACGCAAGAGCGCCGATGGTCGCGCCTACTTCGTCGACGAGCCGTCGATCGGCCGACTGAAGGTCTCGTTCTTCGGTCCCTTCTACGGCGGCTACAACGTGATCGCCCTCGATCGCGACGACTATGCCTGGTCCGTCGTCGCCGGACCGAACCGCTCCTACCTCTGGATCCTGGCACGCGCTCCCGACATGGATCCCGCGCTCTACGAGCGACTGACCGCCGAAGCGCGGGCCCTCGGATTCCCGGTCGACGATCTGATCCGGGTCGTGCACGCTCCCCGGGACGCGAGCGCGACGCCCTAGGCGACGGAGACGCTCGACGCGCTTCGCTCTCCGGCGCGCCCGATGCTCGGCGCCTCGAAAGGAACTCCATGCCCGGCCCGCTCTCCGGATTCAAGATCGTCGAAATGGTGGGCATCGGCCCGGCGCCCTTCACGTCGATGATGCTCGCCGACATGGGCGCCGAGGTCCTCCGCGTCGACCGCGTCTCGGGCGGCGGCTTTCTCTCCGGCGGAGGCGGCCCCGCCGACGTGCTCGGCCGAAATCGCAGGAGCGCCGCGATCAACGTCAAGGACCCGCGGGGCGTGGAGGCCGTCCTCGACCTCGTCGAGCAAGCGGACGGCTTCATCGAAGGGCTCCGCCCCGGCGTGATGGAACGCCTCGGTCTCGGCCCGGACGTCTGTCTCGCGCGGAACCCGGGCCTCGTCTACGGACGCATGACCGGCTGGGGCCAGACGGGCGCCTACCGGAACGACGTCGGTCACGACATCAACTACATCGCCGTGACCGGGGCGCTGCATACGATCGGACGCCAGGGTCAGCGCCCCACGCCGCCGGTCAACTACCTCGGCGACTTCGGCGGCGGGGGTATGCTGCTTGCCTTCGGGATGGTCACCGCGCTGCTCGAGCGCACGCGATCGGGAGAGGGCCAGATCGTCGACGCCGCGATGTGCGACGGATCCGCCCTGCTCTCCGCGGCCATCTTCGGCGCCGCCCAGGCGGGCGCCTGGAACGAGGCGCCCGGAACGAACATGCTCGACACCGGCGCTCACTTCTACGACGTGTACGAATGCAAGGACGGTCGCTACGTCTCGGTCGGCGCGATCGAGCCGCAGTTCTACGCGAGCTTCCTCGACGCCCTCGGGCTCGCGGGCGAGACGCTCCCCCATCAGATGGACGCCTCGGCGTGGCCGGCGCTCAAGGAGCGGGTCGAGGCGATCTTCAAGACGAAGACCCGCGACGAATGGTGCAGCGTGATGGAGGGACGCGAGGTCTGCTTCGCGCCCGTGCTCACGATGACGGAAGCGCCCGACCACCCGCACAACGCCTCGCGTGGCGTCTTCGTCGAGGTCGAGGACGGCAAGTACCAGCCGGCCCCGGCGCCGCGATTCAGTCGGAGCGAAGTCGGCGTCTCGAGCCTCGCGTCCGCGCCGGGATCGGACACGACGGCGTGCCTGTCCGCCTGGGGGTTCGACGCGGACCGGATCGAAGCGCTACGGAGCGAGGGCGTCATCGCCTGAACGGCGGCGGGTTCGCCCCGAACGGAACGGGTGACCCGGCGCGGCCGGGATCGCGCAGGGGCCGTCTGCGTCCGACCCGGGTCGGAGCTGCGTGGTTGTGTCGGCGGAGGCGACATCGAGCGCCCGCCCGCGCGCTCCCGTCGCCAGAACGCCGTGAAGCGCGCCCGCGATCTCGTCTATGCTCGGCGCGACCCGCGGAGAAGCCTCCCGCCACGGAGCCCCAGATGATCAGCGCGAACGAGATCCGAGACGGCCTCGTCCTCCGACTCGACCCCGACGAACTCGAATCGAGAGGAGGGCGCTGCACGGGCGAGCCCGCCTACCGCGTCCAGGGCCCGCACTTCTTCCTGTGCCTGGCCGCCAACGAGGACGCGAGCAACTGGGTCCCGCTCTTTCCCGACCCCGGGCCGCGGCGGGACCTGCTCGACAACGCGAACAAACTCGGACCGCTCGGCTGGCGCGGCAGCGAGACCTTCTTCCACACGGAGCAGGTCTGGCAGGCGCCGCCCGCCGCCGTCGTCGAGGCGGCGATCATCGGTGGCGATCTCAGCCAGGCGGACCAGCGAAACTTCGTGAACGACGCGGGGATCGACGCCGTGTACGAAATCGTCTTCGGCGAGCCGGCCTAGCCCGAACCGAGACGTCGGAGTCGCCGTGCGGTCGACGATGCGACACATGATCCAGGGGCTCGCCCTCTTCGTGGCGACCTGTGCAATCGGCGTCGGCGGCTATGTCCTGGCCGGATGGTCGCTCCTCGACGCGACGTACATGGTGATCATCACGATCTTCGGCGTCGGCTACGGCGAGGTCCGTCCGGTCGAACCGGAAGGGCTGCGTTACTTCACGATCGCCCTGATCGTGGCCGGCTACGCCACCGCCGTGTACGCGGTCGGCGGGTTCGTGCAGTTCGTCGCCGAAGGGGAGATCAACCGGGCCCTTCGCGAAAGGAGACAGGGGTTGGACATCAAGAAGATGCGCGACCACGTGATCGTCTGCGGATTCGGACGGGTCGGCGCGATTCTCGCGCGACGACTCGCCGACGCCCAGCAGGAGATCGTCGTGATCGACGAATCCGCGGAGCGACTCGAGCGCGCGAAAGCGGCAGGCTTCTCGGTCGTCCACGGCGATGCGGCGGAAGAAGAAGTCCTCTCGAGCGCGGGGATCGCGCAGGCCAGCCGACTCGCGACCGTGCTCCCGACCGATTCGGCGAACGTCTTCGTGACGCTCACGGCGACGGGACTGCGCCCCGATCTGCCGGTGATCGCGCGCGCCGAGGACCCGAGCAGCGCGTCGAAGCTGGAGCGCAGCGGCGCGGTCGAGGTCGTCCTGCCCGCGGCGATCGGCGCCGACCGGATCGCGAGCCTGATCGTGCGCCCCTCCGCCGAATCCCTGCTGCGCGACTCCTCGCAGACGGGCCTCGACCTCGGTCAGGATCTCGAGCAGCTCGGGCTCCGCATGGAGGAGCTCCGCGTCGTGACGGACTCGCCTTTGATCGACCGCCCCGTCAGGGAGATCGAGATCGGCGGCAACCACGGCTTCCTGATCGTCGGCCTGAGACGCGCCGACGGGACCGTCGACGTGAACCCCGACGAGGCGACGCTCCTCGTCGAAGGCGACACCGTCGTCGTCGTGGGACACGCGGACGACCTGCCGGAGCTGCGACGGCGCTACGAGACGCGGCGCGACGTGATGTACCGCGGCGCGCGGGTCCAATCGGGCTGATCGCCGCGCCGCCTCAGCGGCTCGAGCGGAACGACCGACGCCGCGCGAGCGCCACCAGCCCCACGGCGCCGCCGGCCAGCAGACCGACCCCGCCGGGCTCCGGTACGGGCTGGTAGACGATCTCGAGGCGCGGCCCCGAGACCGGCGAATCGACCGAGACGAAGTTCACGCCGAAATCGAGCTCTTCGCCGGTGGGGACCCGGACGTCGTCCACGTCGTACCCCGTGCGGATCCCGAGCAGCGTGTACCCCGCGTCGTCGATCCAGGACAGGCCCGTCGCGTTCAACGGGAAGTCGACGTCGCCGTTCGGGACGTACGTGTCACCCACGTCGATCCGAGGCGCGCCTTCCGGCGGCAGATCGACCGGCTGGAAGACACCGTAATCCGAGCGCGTGCGCGTCGTCGGGTCCGGGTCGTTCGTCTGGACGAGGACCAGCTCGTCTCCCGACGTCGGGTGCGTATTCGTGTAGGGATCCCCGAAGAGGTCGTATCGCATCCGCAGCGTCGCGGACGCGATCACCGCGCCGTCCGGGAGCGCCGCGGTATCGAACGGAATGTTCAGCCGCGAGATGATCGAGCGGGTCGTGCCGCTGAAGTTCTGATTGGTGCCGAGATTGCCGCCGCTGGCCGTCAGGAGCGTCGCCGTCGTCAGCGTGCGGGCGAAGTCGAAGGTGCTCGCATTCCGGTAGAGACTCATGTCCGAGGGACCCGCTCCGAGGAACGTGGCCGTACAGAGACCCGTCGCTTCGTCGAAGACGTCGCCCGGCGCACAGATCTCCGGACCGCAGCCCGTCGTGTCGAAGGTACACGCCGCGCTGCAGGCGAGCGCGCCGCTGGTTCGCCCGATCGAGGCACAGGTCGCGCCGCCGAGTGCCGCCCCATCGCAGGCCTCTCCGTTCGCACCGTCGAGCACCCCGTTGCCGCAGAAACGGGTCCGGGTCACACGAACCTGGAGGGCCGAACCGACGACGCCGAGCGTCTCGATCGTGATCCCGCGGTCGGCATCGACCAGGGTCTGACCGACTTCCAGGAGCACGTCCATCGAGTCGGCCTCCTGCGAGCCCCCGCCCGGCTTCGCGTCGAGCAGGAGGGAGGCCCCGGTGGCATCCGTCGAGAACGCGTCGAAGAACTCGGTCCCGAGGTGGACCATGGCGCCGTCCGTCGCGAGCTCGGCGAAGCCGGCGTCGAAGCCGATCGGCTTGCGGTAGCTCACCCAGTAGTCGTCGAGGACGCGGTAGTCGTCGTAGGGACCGTCCGCCGGGATCCGCAGCGCCTTCAGGCCCGTGCTCGACGTCTCGTACGGTTCGAGCAGGAACGTGCCGCCTGCGCCGGTGACTTCCGCGAGCTGGGCGTCGAACCATTCGATCGCCTGTTTTCCGCTTGGCGTGTAGTGGCCGTCGTTCACGCTGGCGGCCATCACGTCGTAGCGATCCGTTCCCGTCGCGAAGCAGCTGGCCCCGATCGATTCGGTCCCGCACTCCCAATCGAGGGAGTGCTGCAGCCCACCGAAGCTGTGGCCCAGTTCGTGGGCGACGAGCGGACCCCAGGGAGCCGTCGGTCCGTTGAGGAGCACGACCGAAAAGGAAGCCGGACCGAGTTCGGTCTCGAAGTCCCATTTGCCGAGCGTCGACAGCCCGACGAAGCCGCAGTTCGGGTTCCGCGGAAAGACCACGATCCAACGATCGAGGGTCCGGAAGTCGAGCGCGTTGTCCAGCTCCGCGACGAGCTGGCGCGTCCCGGCTTCGGTCCGGACCAGACAATTCGTGTCGTCGTAGTCCGCTTCGAACTGCCCGAAGACGAACTGGAAGCTCTGGACGAGGGAGGCGCGGCCGTACGATGCCTCCGCCACGTAGGCCGCGGCGGACGTCCCGTTGCTCGCGTCGTAGACGAAGTCGAAGGCATCGACCCCCGAGACGTTGACCGTCCGGTCGTTCGCGAAGTTCACGAAGGTGACGAGGGTCTCCTGCGGACCGAGGACTTCCCCAGGCTCGATCGCCCCCCCGGCGCCGGGCGAAAGGACGCCCACGAACAGGCAGAAGCAGGCGCCAAGGGCGCGAAGGGAGGGCATACCGACGAATCACTCCAGGGCGAGAGGGGGATCGATCACCCAGAGTAGGTGCCGACGATGCGGCTTTGGATACGCCGACTGACGTATGCGCGAACGCCTCCGTGGAGATGCCGACTGATGTATGCGCGAACGCCTCCCTGGAGACGCCGCCGAACGGATGCGCGAACGCTTCGCGCGGAGGGACGCGAGCGGGAGCCACGGCGGTGGAGAGGCGGAGGACGCGCCTAGGGCCGGTAGCGCTCCGCCGAGG
>JBCCZJ010000012.1:0-25287 GCA_039187915.1 Myxococcota bacterium | reverse complement strand
CGAGCCGTTCGATCTCCGCGCGTTCCGAAGCGAGTTCGCCTTCGAGCTCGTCGAGGTTCGCTTCGACGCGGACCCGCGCCGTGCCGCCCGCGAGCGCCCGGCTCTCCAGGGAGCGCTCGAGGTCGAGCAGGTCGTCCGCGCCGGCGTCGAAGGCCTCGTGGAAGGACTGCATGGCGCCCTTGTCGAGCGAACGCAGGTCGAGGCTCTCGCGCGTCACGTGGCCGACGATCCGGCCGACGACTTCGTGGGCGTCGCGGAAGGGCACGCCCGCGCGCACCAGGAACTCCGCCAGATCCGTCGCCAGGAGCATCGGATCCGACGCGGCCTCGGCCATGCGTTCGCCGCGCACGTCGAGCGTCGCGATCGCCCCGGCCATGACCTCGAGGGAGTCCCGCAGCGTCTCGACAGTGTCGAAGAGCGGCTCCTTGTCCTCCTGGAGGTCGCGGTTGTAGGTGAGCGGCAGGCCCTTCAGGACCGTCAGCAGCGTGACGAGGTTGCCGATCGCGCGCCCCGACTTGCCGCGCACGATCTCGGGCACGTCGGGGTTCTTCTTCTGGGGCATCAGGCTCGAGCCCGTCGAATACGCGTCCGCCAGCTCGACGAATCCGAACTCGCTCGACGACCAGAGGACCAGCTCTTCCGCGAGGCGGGAGAGATGGACCATCGCGATCGCCGCGTCGGCCATGTACTCGAGCGCGAGATCCCGCGACGCGACGGTGTCCATCGAGTTCCGGGTCGGCGCCTCGAAGCCGAGCGCCGTCGCCGTCTCCTCGCGGAGCAGCGGCAGCGTCGATCCCGCCATCGCGCCGGCGCCGAGCGGACAGCGGACGATCCGCGCCCGTGCGTCGCGGAAGCGGGCGGCGTCCCGGCCGAGCGTCTCGACGTGCGCGAGCCAGTGGTGGGCGAGCCGCACGGGTTGGGCGCGCTGGAGGTGGGTGTAGCCGGGGAGCACGGTGTCGACGTGTTCGCGGGCGCGTTCGAGCAGGACACCGCGCAGCTCGAGCAGCCCGCGTTGGGTCGCCAGCGACACGTCGCGCAGGAAGAGCGCGAGATCGGTTGCCACCTGGTCGTTCCGCGAGCGGCCCGTGTGGAGCTTGCCGGCGACGGCGCCCAGGTGGGTCCGCAGCCGGGACTCGATGTTCATGTGGATGTCTTCGAGCGCCGGATCGAAGGGAAAGCTCCCGTCCTCGATCTCGCCCGCGACCCGGTCGAGACCCGCGACGAGCGCGTCCGCCTCGGCTTCGCCGATCAGCCCCGCCCGACCGAGCATGCGGGCCTGCGCCTTCGAGCCCCGGATGTCGTGGCGCGCCAGCACCCTGTCGAAGTGGATCGACGCGGAGAAGCGCTCGACCGTCGGGTCGGTCGCCTCGCTGAAGCGACCCCCCCACGGTTTCGCCGCCGGGGTCGGGCCGTCGTTCTGTCCGGACGAAGGGCTCATGGCGGCCTACTCTCGCGGTTCTGGCCCGCCGGAGCAAGCGCGGAGTCCGGAAATTCCCCGCCCGGCGGAACGCGGAATTCCGAAGGAACGGCGCGCGGTTCGCGGGTTCCATGAAGGGGTCGGGAAGCGCGGTGCGGCCGTCGGTGGCGCCCGTCCGGAGGGGCCCGGCGCAGCGTCCCGCGGTCGTCGGGCGCGATCGGCGGTACCGTCCCGTGGGGCGCCCGCGGTACGCGCCGGACGATTCGGGGGGGTCGGGACCAGCAGCATGGCGAGAGGCAGCCAGGAAAAGCCGAGGCGGAAGGCCGCCGGCCGGAAGCCCGCGAGGAAGCGCGCCACGACGGCGGGCGGTCGGGGGAAGCGCGGGCCGAAGCGAAAGGCTTCGGTCGCCGCCCGGCGCGTCGGGCTCGTCACGATCGCGCTGGCCTTCGCGGCCGGGCTCTGGTCCGCCGGCTGGCTTCTCGAACTCGATCGCATCGTCGTCGACCGCTTCGAGGGCCGGCGTTTCTCCGTCCCGTCGCGGGTCTACGCCGCGCCGATCGTGATCTATCCCGGGGCCGACTGGCAGCGGCTCGACCTCGGCGGTTGGCTGACGCGCATGGGCTATCGCGAACAGGCCGAGGCGGGTCCGCTCGGCGTCGGTCACTACCGCTGGCTACCGGGACGCCTGCGCGTGCACCTGCGCGCCTTCGAGCATCCGCAGCTGCCCGAGCCGAACCGCAAGGTCGAGTTCCGTCTCGAGGCAGGACGGGTGCGCGAGATCCGCGACGACCGCGGTCGTCCGCTCGACGTCGTCTCCCTCGAGCCCGAGCCGATCTCCTCCTTCTACGGCGAGGGCCGCGAGCAGCGCGACCTCGTCGCGCTCGAGGACGTCCCGACCCATCTGACCGCCGCGATCACCGCGGTCGAGGACCGCCGTTTCGAGGAGCACCACGGCATCGACCCGGTCCGCATCGCCGGCGCGATGCTCGCGAACCTGCGCGCCGGCGGGATCCGTCAGGGCGGCAGCACGCTGACCCAGCAGCTCGTGAAGAACTTCTTCCTCACGCCCGAGCGGACGCTCCGGCGCAAGGTGACGGAAGCGATGATGGCCCTCATGGTCGAGGCCCGGTACGACAAGGGCCAGATTCTCGAGGCCTATCTGAACGAGATCTACATGGGCCGACGCGGCTCGACGTCGATCCATGGCGTCGGCGAAGCGGCGCGCTTCTTCTTCGGAAAGCGGGTCGCGGACCTCGAGATCGACGAGTCGGCGCTGCTGGCCGCCGTGATCGCCAGCCCGAACGCGCTGTCGCCCCACCGTCATCCCGAGCGGGCGAAGGAGCGGCGCGATCTCGTGATCGGCCTGATGGAGAGCCAGCAGCGGATCACCGCCAAACAGGCCCGCCTGGCCCGGGCCCGGCCGATCTCGACCGCCGCCATCGCGCTCGAGTCGGGGCAGGACCGCTATTTCCTCGACGCCCTCGCCAAGCAGCTGCCCGAGGTCTACGACGACACGCTGCTGGCGGTCGAGGGTCTCCGCATCTACTCGACCCTCGATCCGGCGATCCAGCGCGCGGCGATCCACGCGCTCGAGGAGGGGCTCGCCGGTCTCGAGAAGCGGCTCGGGCAGAAGACGAACGCGGCCGGGGATCCCCAGCCCCTCCAGGGTTGCCTGCTCGCGATGCGGCCCCAGACCGGCGAGATCCTCGCCATGGTCGGCGGGCGCGACTACGCGACCTCGCAGTTCAACCGCTGCACGATGGCCCATCGCCAGGCGGGCAGCGCCTTCAAACCGGTCGTCTATGCCGCGGCCCTCTCGCCGGAGTCGGGGCCGCTCGTCACCCTGGCCAGCCGGATCGACGATGCGCCGATCGCCGTCGAGACCCCGGACGGGCTCTGGGAGCCCCGCAACTACGACGACGCGTTCCGCGGGCCGGTCAGCGTACGCGAAGCGCTCGAGCGATCGCTGAACGTCCCCGCGGCGCGGATCGGACAGGCCCTCGGCATCGGAGAGGTCGTCGAGATGGCGCGGCGGCTCGGCGTCGAGAGCGCGCTCCCGGACGTGCCGAGCCTCGCGCTCGGGACGGCCGAGGTCTCGCCGCTCGAGCTCGCGGTGGTCTACGCGACCTTCGCGAACAACGGGCTGCGGCCCACGCCGCGCAGCTTCATCGGGCTGCTCGACGACCGGGGCGTCGGTCAGGAGCAGTGGCCCCTGGCGGGAGCCCGTCGGGTGCTCGATCCGGGCACCGCCTACCTGACCACGTCGCTGCTCGAGGGCGTCGTCGACCGGGGCACCGGCGCCGGCATCCGCGCCCGCGGGCTGCGCGGCCCGATCGCCGGCAAGACCGGGACGACCGACGACGAGGTCGATCTCTGGTTCGTGGGTTTCACCCCCGAGCTCGTGGCGGTGGTCTGGGTCGGCTACGACGAGCCGCGGCCGATCGGCGTGCCGAGCAGTCGCGGCGCGCTGCCGATCTGGTCGGACTTCCTGGCGGAGGTCTCGGGCGCGCGGATCCGCGGCGTCTTCGCGCGGCCCGGCAGCGTCGCCCGGATCGAGATCGAACCGGAGACGGGGGCCCGCGCCCTCCGCGGCTGCCGCGCCCGCCGCCCCGAGTTCTTCCTCGAGGGCACCGAGCCCGAGGGCACGTGTCCGGACGGCGCCCGTGACGGCGGTCGCGGCTTCTTCCGGCGCCTCTTCGGTGGCTGAAGGTCCGGCGCCGGAGCCGGAGCCGGTCGCCGCGGCGGGGTGCCGCACCACGGGGTCGCTTTCGGCGTGGGGTCGTCGGCCCGGCGCCTCCGGTTCCGCATCGGTGGGCCGGCGGCGTGAGGTGCTCGGCGCGGGCTTCTGTGCGAGCTTGCGTCGCCCCGAGGAGATTGGACGCCCGATGCGAACCGCCGTACTCATGCTCGTCACGCTGCTGGTCGTGGCCGTCGCCGGTTGCGCGGGCGGCCCCCGCCTCGCGCCGGGCTTCGGCCCCACGGTCCGTCCCCTCACCGCTTCGTCCGCGCTCGGTCTCTACGATGCGGCGCGCGACGGATCGCTGCGTCTCGTCATCGAAGGGCTCGACGAGGATCAGGCGGGTCGACCGGATCGGGCGCTCGCCAAGTATCAGGTCGCGCTCCGCGTCGACTCGACGAACCCGTTCGCGTTTCTTGCACTCGCGCGGCATCACCTCGAAGGAGATTCGCCGGAGGAGGCGAGCGCCTTCCTCGACCAGGCCCGTGCGCTCTTCGAGGCGCAGGGCGAACTCGGGCCGTCCGTCGACGTCTGGGGACTCGGGCTGCGCGCGGGCATCGATCGCGCGCGCGGGCGCAACGAGCGGGCGGACGCGCTCTTCGCGCAGGCGCGACGTTTGTCGCCGGAGATCTGGGGCGACGAGCGATTGTCGGCGAGGGAGCTCCGCTAGCGGTGGCCGTGCTGGGGACGAAGCGCGCGGCGTTCCTGCCGATGGCGTTCGTCGCGCTCGCCGTCGATCAGCTGGGCAAGTGGCACACGGCGGCGGTGCTCGATCCCGGCGATCGCGCGCCGCTGCTCGGCGATCTGCTCACCTGGACGAACGTCCCGGCGATGGGCGGGGCGTTCGGGATCTTCCGCGACTGGTTGCCCGGCGCCCAGCTGATCGGATTCTCTGCGCTGGCGCTGGCTGCGACGGCGATGATCGTGTTCTTCTATCGGGGGCTGGCCCCAGGGGAGCAAGGCAGCGCGGCGGCGCTCGGCGGGCTGCTCGGTGGGATCGCGAGCCATACGGTCGACCGCCTCCGCTACGGCTCGGGCCTCGACTTCCTCCACCTGGGTCCGCCGGACGCGAACATGCTGCCGGACTTCAGTCTCGCGGACGTCGCGATCGTGCTGGGGGTCGTGACCCTCATCATCGAGCTGCTCGCGTCGGAGTTCACCGCCCGTGCGGCGGAGCGACTGCAGCGTTAGCGTCGCAGAAGCGCGCGGTGAACCGACCGTGCCGTTCGCGACGCGCCTCGACGCCGTCGGCGCGCGCCGCCGCTTGCCGACGAAGGGGTCGGCCGTACGATGTCGCGCGCTTTACAGTCGGCGCCGCGCGGCGAAACGTTATGCGGCACCCCCGCCGCGCGTACCCGCTGGCGCACCGTCCGGTGACCCCGCGCGGACCGGAATTTTTTTCGCGCGGGTTCGGCGATCCACGGTCGTTCGAAATTCCTTTGCCGTCGCCCGGCTGCACCGCATCGCACAGACACTACATTGTGTTATTCGAGCGCGGGTCGTGGGACGCCGTTTCGAACTCGTTGACACTGATCCAATCGGTGCGTTAGAAACTGCTGACCCCCTGGGCCTCACGGATCGACTACCCCCCACACAACACCTCCTGCCAGCCGGAGCGTCCGACTCGAGTCGGAATCGTCCACTTCGTTCTCGCTTGTCCGTGTCCGCTGCCTGGTGCAGTCGCCTTCGAACGGAACGAACATGGAGTGTTGAGCGCGGCGTCGTCCTTCCTGTTGCCCGGACCATGACGATCTCCCAGGTGAGGGCCTGGCGAGTCGACGTGGTCAGCGCGCTGCTCGCTTCGACCGTTTCGCGAAGCCGGGCGAGAGCAGGAAGCGGAGCCCCCCCGATGGCCAAGACGTCCAGCAAGCCGAAGAGCGAATACGCGATCCAGACCGTATCGAACGCGCTCCGAATGCTGGAAGTCTTTCACGAGGAAACCGAGATGGGCGTGAGCGATCTCGCTCGTCGACTCGGCCTCCACAAGAACAACGCGTTCCGTCTGCTCGCGACGCTCGAGCTCGCCGGATACATCCAGCAGACGCCCGCGACCGAGCTCTACCATCTCGGTCCGCGCTGCCTCGAGCTCGGCCACGCCTTCGCGCGCAGCCACACGCTGATGAGCCAGGCGCGCCCGATCCTCGAGAAGCTCGCGCAGGAAACGGGTGAGACGGCGCACCTCGGCGTGCTCGCGGGCCGCGAGGTCGTCCATCTCGACGGCGTCCTGCCGGACCAGCTCGTGCTGACGGGCCTGCGCGTCGGCGACCGACTCGACGCCCACGCGACGGCGCTCGGCAAGGCGCTGCTCGCCGGCGAGATCGCGAACCGGAGCCTCGGGCTCGCCCCGCCGAACCGGACGGAGACGGATTCGAGCGACGCCCTGCCGGGCAGCCTCGAGACGGAGCTCGCGGATGCGTCGCTGACCCGATACACGGACACGACCGTGGCCGACGCGACGAAGCTCGTGGAAGAGCTGCACGCGATCCCGCTGCAGGGCTATGCGACGGACCTCGAAGAGTACGCGCCGGGTCTGCGCTGCGTCGCTGCGACCGTGCGCGACGCGACCGCGCGGGTGATCGGCGCGCTCTCGCTCTCCGGTCCGGCGATGCGCCTGGACGAGGGCCGTCTGCACGGTGCCGCCGCCGAGGCGGTGACCGCCGCCGCCGCCGCGCTGTCTGCCGAGCTCGGCTTCGATTCGTAGCCAGGCTTCGTGCGCTCGCGCTCGGCGCGCGACCGCCGGTCTCGTCGGGCGTCGCCCTCGACGGCTCTGAGCGATCGGCGCGCGACCACCGCAGGCCATGGGCCGGTTCGTTCACGGGCCGGGTGCCTCCGGGGGCTGGACTCGCGGTGCAGCGGGGCGGGGGGTCGGCGGCCGTCCGGGTCGGATCTGCGCGTTAGACTCCGGCGCCATGGATTTCGAACTCGACGACGCCCTGCTCACGCTGCAGGCCACGGCTCGCCGCTTCGCGGACGAGGAGATCATTCCCCACGCTGCAGAGTGGGACCAGACGGGTGAGCTGCCGCTCCCGGTCCTGCAGAAGGCCTGGGAGCTCGGCCTCTCCCACACCGGCATCCCCGAGGACCTCGGTGGGGTCGGTCTGCCCGTGACCGCGGCGGTCGTCGGCGTCGAGGAGCTCGCGCGCGGCTGCGGTGGCGTCACGACGTCGATCATCTCGAACGACCTTGCGCTGAATCCGATCCTGCTCGGCGGCAACGACGCCCAGCGCAAGGAGTGGCTCGGGCAATGCGTGGACGAGTTCAGGATCCTCGCCTTCTGCCTGTCCGAGCCGGGCGCGGGATCGGACGTCGCCGGCCTCCAGCTGCACTGCGAGCGCGACGGCGACGAGTACGTCCTGAACGGCACGAAGGCCTGGATCACCAACGGCGGCTACGCCGACATCTACACCGTCTTCGCGACCCTCGACCGCGGCGCTCGACACAAGGGCATGTGCGCCTTCGTGATTCCGAAGGGCACGCCCGGTCTCGCGCCGGGCCGCAAGGAAGACAAGATGGGCCACCGCGCGAGCAACACGACGCTGGTCCACTTCGACAACGTGCGCGTGCCGATCAGCCAGCGACTCGGAGAAGAGGGCGAGGGCTTCAAGATCGCGATGGCGACGCTCGATCGCGCGCGACCGCAGGTCGCCGCTCTCGCGGTCGGCGTCGCGCGCCGCGCCCTCGAGGAGAGTCTCGGGTACGTCGCGGAGCGGAAGGCGTTCGGCCAGCCGATCGGTGATTTCCAGGGCCTGCAGTTCATGCTCGCGGACATGGCGAAGGGCATCGAAGCCAGTCGCCTGCTGACCGCGCAGTCCGCCTGGCTCGTCGACGAGGGGCGCAAGGCGGCGAAGCAGAGCGCGATGGCGAAGTGTTTCGCGACCGACACCGCGATGGACGTCACGACCGACGCGGTCCAGATCTTCGGCGGCAACGGATACACGAAGGAGTACCCGGTCGAGAAGCTGATGCGCGACGCCAAGCTGATGCAGATCTACGAGGGCACGAACCAGATCCAGCGCGTCGTGATCGCCCGCGAGCTCACCAAGGAGTAGTCGCCGAGCAGCGTGTGCCGAGTCCGTTTCTCGGCCCCGCGGGCGGAGATGCCGGGCGGCTGCCGGTCGCGTCGAAAGCGATTCCCGTCGCCCCGTTTGCGTTCGCACCTGCCGGTCCGAGCGGGACAGGAATCCCCGTAAAATGTCGACAAAGAAGGGAAAGTGGAATCGGCCGTCTCCTGACGCGTCGACGGGGCACCTACTCTCGACTAGGCTTTTCCACCTTTCGCCGGAGCCTCGGTCGGGTCCGCCCCGCGATCTCCACCCCCTCCCTCTGCGCCACCCGTTCGCACGGACGCTGCGTGATGGAGGCGAGATCTGAGGGGATCTCCTCGGACTCACCTTCCATTCGACGGCGCCACGGGCGCCGCTTTCCCTCAGCCCACCCCACCACCCATCCCGGGACCCTCCCGAGCCGAGTCGGCGGCCTGGAGATGGATAAGCAAAGGACCCCGTTGTGAGCCTGAACGATGACGCTCTCGAATATCACGCCAAAGGACGCTCCGGTAAGGTCAAGGTCGTCCCGACCAAGGAGTGCGTGACCGCGGCCGATCTCTCGCTGGCCTACTCCCCCGGCGTCGCCGCGCCGTGCCTCGCGATCGAGAAGAACCCGGAAGACGCGTACAAGTACACGGCCCGCGGCAACCTCGTGGCGGTCCTCTCGAACGGCTCCGCCGTCCTCGGTCTCGGCAACATCGGCGCCCTCGCCGGCAAGCCGGTCATGGAGGGCAAGGGCGTCCTCTTCAAGCGCTTCGCCGACATCGACGTCTTCGACATCGAGGTCGACTCCCAGGACACGGAAGAGATCATCCGGTTCTGCGAAATGATTTCGCCCACCTTCGGCGGCATCAACCTCGAGGACATCCGCGCCCCCGAGTGCTTCGAGATCGAGGAGCGCCTCAAGGAGACCCTCGACATCCCGGTCTTCCACGACGATCAGCACGGCACCGCGATCATCTCCGCCGCGGCGCTCCTGAACGGAATCGAGCTCCAGAACAAGAAGATCGAAGACGTGAAGGTCGTCTTCTCCGGCGCCGGCGCCTCGGCCATCTCGTGCGCCAAGCTCTACAAGGACCTCGGCGTCAAGCCCGAGAACATCCTGATGACCGACTCCCGCGGCGTCATGTACAAGGGGCGCGGCGAGGGCTTCAACAAGTACAAGGAAGAGTTCGTCGCCGAGACGGATCGTCGCACGCTCGAGGACGCGCTCGTCGGGGCCGACGTCTTCGTCGGCCTCTCGCAGGCCGGCCTCGTGACCAAGGACATGGTCAAGAGCATGGCCGACCGGCCGCTCGTCTTCGCGATGGCGAACCCGGATCCGGAGATCATCCCGCCGGACGCCAAGGACGCCCGCCCGGACGCGATCTGCGCGACGGGCCGCTCGGACTACGCGAACCAGGTCAACAACGTCCTCGGCTTCCCCTTCATCTTCCGTGGCGCCCTCGACGTGCGCGCGACCAAGATCAACGAGGAGATGAAGCAGGCGGCGACCCACGCGCTGGCCGAGCTCGCCAAGCGCGGCGAGGCGGTGCCGGACGAGGTCAAGCAGGCCTACCCGGGCGAGAGCTTCGACTTCGGTCCCGAGTACATCATCCCGAAGCCCTTCGATCCGCGCGTGCTGCTCTTCGTGGCGCCGGCAGTGGCGAAGGCGGCCATGGACTCGGGCGTCGCGACGCAGCCGATCGACCTGAAGGACTACCAGGCCAAACTCCAGGGCATGCTGGGCGAGATCGCCTCGCTCTAGCGTCCACGCCTGCGCGAGCAAGCCAGCGGCCGGCCCTCCCCGTTGTGGGAAGGCCGGCCGTTCTGCATTCTGGGTGATCCCTCTCGAGGTGCCCCATGTTCCAGAAGATCCTGATCGCGAACCGTGGCGAGATCGCCGTGCGTGTCGTGCGCGCCTGTCGCGAGATGGGGATCGCCTCGGTCGCGATCTACTCCGAGGCGGACGTCGACGCGATCCACGCGCGGATGGCGGACGAGGCGGTCTGCTGCGGCCCCGCGCGGGCGACCGAGAGCTATCTCGACATCGACGAGATCGTCGCGATCGCGAAGGAGCGCGGCGCGGACGCCGTCCACCCCGGCTACGGCTTCCTGTCCGAGAACGCCGATTTCGCCCGGGCCGTGACCGACGCGGGCATCACCTTCATCGGACCGACACCCGAGGTCATCGCGGCCATGGGCCAGAAGATCGCCGCGCGCGAGCGGATGATCGCGGCGGGCGTGCCGGTCGTGCCGGGGGGCGACCGGATCGAGGACACGGCCGCGGCGGCGCGCGCCGCGGGCGAGATGGGCTACCCGGTGCTCGTGAAGGCCTCCGCCGGCGGCGGCGGTCGCGGCATGCGGCGGGTCGACGAGCCGAGCGCGCTCGAAGCGGCGATCGAACGCGCGGCGAGCGAGGCGGAGGCGGCGTTCGGCGACGGTGCGGTCTACCTGGAGAAGTTCGTCGACGGGCCGCGTCACATCGAGTTCCAGGTGATGTCGGACGCGGCGGGCCACACGATCCACCTCGGGGAGCGCGAATGCTCGATCCAGCGTCGCCACCAGAAGCTCGTGGAGGAATCGCCGGCCTACGGCATGACGCCCGACGTGCGGAGCGCGATGGGCGAGGCCGCGGTGCGTGCGGCCCAGGCGGTGGACTACGTCGGCGCCGGCACGGTCGAGTTCCTGATGGACGCGCACGGCGCCTGGTACTTCCTCGAGATGAACACGCGGATTCAAGTGGAGCATCCGGTGACCGAGGCCGTGACCGGCGTCGATCTCGTCCAGACGCAGATCCGGATGGCGGCGGGCGAGCCCCTCGCGCTCGCCCAGGACGACGTCGCGCTCGAGGGTCATGCGATCGAAGTCCGGATCTACGCGGAGGATCCGGACAAGGGCTTCATTCCCTCGCCGGGGCCGATCGTCGCCTGGCGCGCGCCCGAGGGCGCAGGGGTCAGGCTCGACGCGGGCTTCGAGGGCGGGCAGACGGTGACGCCCCACTACGACCCGATGATCGCCAAGCTGATCGTGCATGCCGACGATCGTCCGGCGGCGATCGAGAAGCTGGCTGCCGCCCTCGAGTCCACCGTGATCGCCGGCATCCGCACGGGGCTGCCCTTCCTGCGGCGTGTCTGCGAGAACGCCGTCTATCGGAAGGGCCGCTACGACACCGCCTTCATCGAAGACCACATGAGCGCGCCGCTCCCCGGACTGGATGCGGCGACGCGCGACGTCGTGTTCGCCGCGGTCGGCCGGCGCGCGTCGGAGGAGCAGACGGGCCGGTCGGTCTTCCGGATCGCGCTGCCGAAGAGCGACGCGCTCGAGGTCCGCGTGGGCGACGACGGCGTGACCGTCGACGGTCGCTCGGTGTCGCTCGACGTCCTTCGCGAAGATGGGCCGATCATCGAACTCGCTGGAGGCCCCGGCCTGCTGACGCTCGTGCCGCGCAAGAAAGGCGGCTACGACGTCGGGCTGCGGGATCGCGCGCTGCGCGTGAAGTGCGAACCCGATGGCTGACGCGACGGCACCGTCCGTGCAGGACGCGATCCTGGAGGTGGCGATCCTCGACGTGCGTCCGGGCCAGACCGAGGCCTTCGAGCGCGACTTCGCCGAGGCCCGGTCGATCCTCGCCTCGATGGCCGGCTACCAGCGACACACGCTGCAGCGCTGTCTCGAGAATCGCGACCGCTATCTGCTGCTGGTCTGGTGGGACACGCTCGAAGACCACACCGAGGGCTTTCGCGGATCGCCGGAGTACGGGCGCTGGCGCGCGCTGCTCCACGCCTACTACGACCCGTTTCCGACCGTGGAACACTACGAGGTCGTCGATCCGGGGACGTCTTCGCGCGCCTGACGCGGCGTGAGATGACGACGGCGGAACCAGCGGAGCGCGCGGGGGGACTCACGAGCGGGGGATCGGGGACGAGAGGCTCACCAGCCCGAGGAGCGCCCCATGATCGATCTTCCCTTCCCCCGCCCGCCGTCCGTCCTGCGCCCGCTGCTCTGGCTCGGTCTCGGCTGGGCCCTCGTCGCAGGCGCCGGCTGCGCGACCGCGCCCGATCGGCCGACGATGGCCACGGTCGACCCGCTTCCGGCGCGTCCCCCGATGGCCGCGGTCGACCCGCTTCCGGCGCGTCCCCCGATGGCCGCGGTCGACCCGCTTCCGGCGCGTCCCCCGAATCTCCAGCTCGTGTCGCGCGACCGCCCGGTCCCGCTCTTCGACTGGACGGAGCCGGTCGACTTCGACGGCTTCCGGCACTGGTTCGGGCGTCGCGAGGATTTCGCCGCACGCTGCGAGGGGGCACCGGCGCGCGACGCCGCGGGCTACGCGCTGCTCGCCGGCGATCACGCGGAGTCCGAGCGGCTGACCGCGCCGCTCGTGACGGCCTGCCCGGTCGATCCATCCCTCCACCTCTGGCGCTTCGCGTCGCTGATGGCGCTCGGCCGGACCGCGGAAGCGGAGCTGCATCACGCCTGGTATCAGGGCCTGATGGAGTCGATTCTCTCGACCGGGGACGGCGTGTCGGCGTCGACACCGATCGTGACGATCTCGAACGCGGAGAC
The DNA here is from genome assembly GCA_039187915.1 of Myxococcota bacterium. GTDB lineage: Bacteria > Myxococcota_A > UBA9160 > UBA9160 > UBA4427 > UBA4427. Next base: position 12,542 of record JBCCZJ010000012.1, on the reverse strand, counting down.
CTGGGCCGTGCTCTCCCACCTCGGCCTGACCGCCGAGCGGCAGTGGACCGTCGCCGGCCCCCCGGCGCTCGAGATCTTCGAGGCCCGCAGCGACGCGGGCACGCGGATGAGCGTCTATTTCCATCCGGCCTTTCGCGCGCTTCGGGCGGGCCCGCGCGGACGGCGCTGAGCACGTCGCGCGCGGAGGCCCTTCCTCGATCGCGTCGGATGCGCGAGCGTGTGGCTCGAGCCGCGCGCCGCGCGCGCGCCGGGAAGGGGAGAAGGGCGTGACTGGACGGATCGCGATGCTGCTCGTGCTGGCGGGTCTCCTCGGTGGTGGCATCGACGCCGCACGCGCGGACGGGCACGCGCCCGCGGCTTCGTCTGCCCGCGCGTTCTCCTTCGGTCTCGTCGGTGACTATCCCTACTACCCGCGTGACGACGCCGGCTTCCCCCATCTGATCGAGGATCTCCGCCGAGCGCCCGACCTGTCCTGGCTCCTGCATCTGGGCGACGTCCACAACCCGAAGGCGACCGACTGTTCGGAGTCGCTCTTCCGCGAGCGGCGCGACGCGTTCCTCGCGACCGGCAAGCCCTTCGTGATCACGCTCGGCGACCACGACTGGGCGGACTGCGCGGGAGACGGGCGGCCCTTCCTCGAGCCGGCGCGGCGCGTCTTCTTCGGCGACCCCGCGCTCGTGCTCGGAGGGAGCGGGATCGCGCCGCGCTTCCAGGTCCGGGACGACGGTGTTCGCGAGAACCTGATCTGGGTGCACGAAGACGTCGTCTTCGCGACCCTGCACATGGTCTCCGGCGCACCGCCGCCGCGCAGCTGGATCGACGCGGACGAGCCCGAGCGCGCGCGGCTCCGCGCCGCCGGCCTCGCCTGGATGGAGGAGGCGTTCCGGGTCGCGCGCGAAGTGGACGCACGCGGGGTCTTCCTCGCGACCCAGGTCAGTCTCTGGGTCGTGACCGGCAACACGACGCTGTTGCACGTACTCGATCCCGGGAAGCTCGAAGCGCCGCACGGCTTCGCGCCCTTCCTCGACGCGCTCGTGCGGGAGACGCGCGCCTTCGGTCGACCGGTCGTGCTCGCGAACGGCGACACCCACACCTTCCGGATCGACAAGCCGCTCTTCGACGAGCACCAGGAGACGCTCCAGAACTTCACGCGCGTCGAGGGCTTCGGCTCGCCCCACGGCCACTGGGTGCGCGTCTTCGTCGACCCGGAACGCGACGAGGTCTTCGGTTTCCGGCAGGAGTGGGTCCCGGAGAACCTGTACACGCTCGTTCCGCGCGAGGCGCGGACCGACGACTTCGAGGATCAGTCGATCGGCGCGGCGATCTACGCCGTGCGCGTCGCGCAGTGGACGCCGACCGTGCTGGCGGTGATCGGCGGCTTCGTCGTGGCCCGCTTCTTCCTGCGCTCCGGGCGGCGCCTGCTCGCGCGGCGTGGCGCGGCCGGCTGAGCCGAACGCGCCGGGGTCCCGCTACTACATGGCGCGCAGCGCTTCCGCGGGCGGGATGCGCGAGGCGCGGATCGCGGGGACGAGCCCCGCGACGATGCCGACGCCGGCCAGAGCGCCGGTCAGGACGATCGCCGTCGCCGGATCGAGGAGCGGCGGGGACACGTAGGCCGACCCTTCGGGCAGCATGAACTCGACCGCGCGGACGAGCAGCATGCCGAGGCCGGCACCGGCCGCGCCGCTCGCGATCGCCACGAGCGTCGCCTCCAGCAGGAACTGGATGAAGACGTCGCGGCCGCGGGCGCCGATCGCCTTGCGGACGCCGATCTCCTGGGTCCGCTCGCCGACCACGACCAGCATGATGTTCATGACGCCGACCGCGCCCACGAAGAGCGTGACCAGGCCGGCGCTGATCATGAAGACCCGGATCCCGCCGAAGATCACGCGCAGGATGTCGAGGGGCTCCTGGATGTTGAAGGCCCACATCGCCGACTCGATCCGAGGGTCGTAGCCCTCGCGGAGCGCCGTCAGCTCTCGGATCTGTCGGATCGCGTCCCAGCTCGCTTCCTTCGTCGTCGGCGCGAAGGCGAACTCGTCGACCTCGTCGTCCTTCGTGAACCACCGCTGGGCCGTCGTGTAGGGCACGAAGATCTTCAGGTCCTCGGGATCGCCCGAGTTCATGAGCTGTTCGCCCTTCTCCTTCGTGATGCCGACGATCCGGAAGCGCTGGCCGTCGATCAGCAGCGCTTCGCCGACGGGCTCGCGGTGGCCGAAGAGGCGCTCGGCGGCGGTCGGCCCGACGACGGCGACCTTCGCGCGGCGCTCCACGTCGAGCGGAGAGAGGAAGCGACCCTGCGCGATCGAGATCCCGCGGATCAGGTCGCCGTCGTGGTCGAGTCCGGTCAGCTTGAGGAGCTTCGAGCGGCGTCCGGCGCGGACCGGCATCGACCAGATGTGCACCTCCGGTGAGGCCGCTTCGACCTGCAGCAGGCGTTCGGTGCTCTGGACGTCCTCGTTCTCGATCTCGACCGTGCGTGCGCCGCGCTCGCCCGTCCGCGCCTTCAGGATCGTGCCCCTGCCCATGTGCACGACGCGGGGCCCGATCTCCTCGAACTCGCGGACGAAATGCGCCTCGAAGCCCATCATGTTCGCCGAGAGGAAGGTCAGCATGAATCCGCCCCAGGCGATGCCGAGGGCGGTCAGGCCGAAGCGAACGCGGTGGGCGACGATGGAGCGCCAGGTCTCGATGAAGACGTCGCGCACGGTCTAGCCCTCCGCCCGGAGCGTGAGCGCGGGATCCGTTCGCGACGCCAGCCACGCGGGGACGAGCCCGGACACGAGCCCGACCCCGCCCATCGTGCCGAGCGCCATGCCGAGCACGCCGAGCGAGAGCTCCGGGACCGGGATCAGGTCCGGCAGCGCCAGCGCTTCGAGGACGAGGCAGCCGCCGACCCCGAGCAGGACCCCGAGCCCGCCGCCGAAGCCCACGATCGTGAGCGTCTCGAGGAAGAATTGGAGCAGCACGTCTCGTCGTCGCGCGCCGACCGCGAGCCGGATCCCGATCTCGCGACGTCGCTGACGCACCGAGTCGAGCATCATGTTCAGCACGCCGATCCCCCCGATCACGAGGGTCGCCGCCGAGAGCGCGTACATGACGCCGTCCTGCTGGTCGAGCGGGATCGCGCGCAGCGTCTTCACGGGACTCCAGCCGACGATCGCTTCCTCGTCCGTCGGTCCGACGTGGATGCGCCCGGCGAGGATGCGGCGGAGCTCGGCCTCCGACTCGTCGGCGAGGTCGCGGTGGGGCATGCGGTAGAGCACGTAGCTGATGACGTCGTCATCGGTCCATTCCATCGGCCAGAAAGCGACGTGCGTCGAGAGCGGGATCCAGATCTGGTCGTCGACCTCCTCGCCGTCGCGGCCGAACTGGGTGCCGACGCGCTCGAGGAAGCCCACGACCTCGAAGCTCTTGCCGTCGATCCGGATGCGGTCGCCGACCCGGCCGCCCGGTCCGAGCAGGTCGAGGCGGGCATCGGCGCCGAGGATCGTGACGCGGCGCCGATGGTCGAGGTCGCTCTGGGTGATGACGCGGCCGGCCGCCAGCGGGAGCGCGCGGATTTCCTGGCTCTCGACCTCGACGCCGCGGATCTCCATCTTCACCGCCTTTGGGCCCGCGGTGACGGGCAGGTACCAACGCTTCTCGGCGGCGACCAGCGTCGCGATCCGCGTCCGCTTGCGTGCGTACTGGACGTCCTGCCAGGTGAACCAGAGATGGCGCCGGTCGACCGCCGGCGTGTACTCCTCGCCGATTCGCCCCGCCCACATCTGCCCCATGTTCTTGCCGGTCTTGTTGAAGCCGGTCTCGACCATGGTCTTCACGCCGGCGCCCCAGCCGACGAGGAAGATCACCGCCGCCGTGCCCCATACCAGGCCGAAGAGCGTGAGCGCCGAGCGGACCTTGTGCGCCCACAGCAGCCGGAACGCCTGTCGCACGGCCTCCACGCCTAACGTCCTCCGCCTTCGCCGTTGCGGATGTCGCGGTCGATCAGGCCGTCGCGGATCGTGAGGCAGCGCGGCGCGCGTGCGCCGATCTTCGGATCGTGGGTCACGATCACGAGCGTGTTGCCGTCGGCGTGGACCTGATCGAAGAGCGCGAGCACCTCCTCACCGGTCTTCGTGTCCAGATTGCCGGTCGGCTCGTCCGCCAGCAGGATCGCCGGACGGTTGACGAGCGCGCGCGCCACCGCCACGCGCTGCCGTTCGCCGCCGGAGATCTCGGTCGGGAGGTGGTCGGCGCGTCGGGCCAGGCCGACCCGGTCGAGGGCATCCATGGCGCGTTCGCGCCGCTCTCGGCGAGAGACCCTGCGATAGGTGAGCGGCAGCTCGACGTTCTCCACGGCGGAGAGACGCGGCAGGAGATTGAACGCCTGGAAGACGAAGCCGATCTCTTCGCCTCGGAGCTTCGCGAGCTCGTCGCCGTCGAGGTCGGAGATCGACTGCTGCTGGAGGCGATACACGCCGTCGGTCGGTCGCGACAGGCAGCCCAGGATCTCCAGCAGCGTCGTCTTGCCGGAACCCGAGGGCCCCATCACGGTCACGTACTCGCCCGGGAGGATCAACAGGTCGATGCCACGGAGCGCGTGCACGTCGACGCGCTCCGTCTGGTATCGCTTGTGGACGCTCGAGAGGTCGATGACCGGCGTCGGATTGGCTGTGGCTTCGCCCATTCGAGCGCTCCCGACGCGGCTATTGAAGGACGATTCGAGCGCCCGGCTCGAGCCCATCGGTGATCTGGACGCGGTCGCCGTCGATGATGCCCACCTCGACGACGCGCAGATTCGCGTCGGGGTCGGTTTCCTGTTCGGGGCCGTCGCCCGGATCGAGGTCGACGAGGATCTCGGTGCCGCGATAGCGCAGGGCCGTCTCGGGGACGACGACCGCGTCCTCCACGACCTCCGTCACGATCTCGGCGTCGCCGGACATGCGCGGGCGGAGTCGGCTGGCCTCGGCGTCGGTGATCTCCACCTTCACTTCGAAGTAGGTGACGTTCTGAACGCGCTGGCCCATCGGCGCGATCTCCCGGACGCGTCCCTCGAACTCGCGATCGCCGAAGGCTTCCGTTCGGATGCGCGCGGGCTGATCGATCTCGACTCGAGCGATCTCGTTTTCGTCGACGAGCCCCTCGAGATGGAGCGTCGCGTCGCCAGCGAGAGAGAGCAGGAGCGTGCCGCCGGTGACGGACGTGACCGGCGAGATCGCGTCGCCCTCTTCGACGTGGACCTCGAGCACGCGCCCGGTCAGGGTCGAAGTGATCGTCGCGTAGCCGAGCGTCGTGTTCAGCGTGTCGAGCACCGCCTTCGCGCTGGATCGCGCCGCCCGCGCCTGTTCGAAGCGGGCGAGGGCATCGTCGCGCGCCTGGTCCGATGCCGCGCCGGTGGTGTGCAGCTCCTCGGCGCGATCGCGCGCGATGCCCGCGAACTTGAGCTCGACGTTCGCCGCCTCGAGCAGCGCTTCGGCTTCTCGCACCTGGGAGGCGAGCAGCTCGCGCTCGATCTCGACGAGCGGCTGGCCCGGCTCGACGAGGTCGCCTTCCTGTACGCGGATCTTCTCGATGATCCCGGCGATGCGCGGGCGCACCTCGACCTCGGTCGCCGGTTCGATGGTGCCGGTCGCGATCACGAGGCGTTCGATCGAGCCGCGCTCGACGGTGTGCGACGCGCGGGGCGGCGGCGGCTCGCCTTGACAGGCGATCGCGGCGAGCGCGATCAACCCGAGGCACGCCCCGCGCGAAGCGCGCGCGCGCCGGCGCGGAATCGAAAGGAGCGGGGTCGTCGGCGGGGGAGACGACAAGGGGGCGGGGATCACGTTCTCTCCGAGATCGGGAGCGTGGCGCGAAGCGGCACTGTACCAGAGATGTGTCGCGGCGGGCGGCTGGCGCGTGCAGGGTTCGCGTCGACGCGAGGGACGGGTGGGTGGCCCGGGGCCTCGCCGGAGTATACGAGTCGCGGGATTGCCCATCCACGAAAACGGCCGTCCGCGGCTGCTAGGCCCCGCCGATGTGCAACTCCGGCTCCCGGTGGGGATTGCGTCCGATTCCGGACGTCAGCGGTCGGTCTTGGCGACCGCGCTGCCGGCGCGCTTGGCCTCGCGTCGCGCCGGGTCGAAGAGCCAGGCCACGCCGACGCCGGCGAGATAGAGCACGATCAGCGGCACGGCGAGGAAGATCTGGCTGACGGGGTCGGGCGGCGTGAGCATCGCGCCGACGATGAAGACGATCAGCACGGCGTAGGGCGTCGCGGCGAAGAGCTGCTTCGCGCTCACGATGCCGGTGATCGACAGGAAGAAGACGAAGAGCGGGAGCTCGAAGGCGACGCCGAAGGCCAGGAAGAGCCGCGTCGTCAGGCTGAACACTTCCTTCATCGTCCAGGCCGACACGACGAACTCGTTGTCCCAGCTGTTGAAGAACTGGAAGACGATGGGGAAGACCATCGAGTATCCGAAGATCGCGCCGGAAGCGAAGAGCAGCGTCGAGAAGAACACGAAGGGCAGGACGGCCTTGCGTTCGTCGTCGTAGAGTCCGGGCGCGATGAACGCCCAGAGTTGGTAGAAGGTCACGGGCAGGGTCAGGACGAAGCCCGCGAGCAGCGCGCACTTGATGTAGGTGAAGAAGATCTCGGTCGGCGCGATCGCCTGGAGCTGGCTGTCCTTCTGGCCGAGCGCTTCGACCGCCGGCTCCAGCAGGAAACCGAAGATCTGCTCGGCGAAGTTGAAGCTCGCGACCGCGCCCACGAACATCGCGCCCACGACCCAGATGAGTCGCGTCCGAAGCTCGGCGAGATGCTCCGTGATCGGGAGCGCGCGCTCATCCACGCTCGTCGTCCGGAGTCGGCTGCGCGGGCGGCGGCGGCCCCGTGCCGACCGTGCGCCGCGGTCGCGTGACCTTGCCGACGGGAACCGTCCCGAGGTCGTCGTCGGCGGCGCTCGGGCTCGGCGGCTCGGGCCCTTCGGCCGAGGTCCCCGAGGCCGACCGTGCAGCGCCGTCGGTGCGCGGGGCATCACCCGAAGCGGTCGGATCGCCCGAGGCTTGTCCGTCGCCCGAAGCGTATGCATCGCCCGAGGCGTATCCATCGTCCGCGTGCGCGTGCGGATCGAGATCGTCCGGGAGCTCACCGGGATGACGCGCGGAGGCAGCCTCTTCCGAGGTGGCCGCGGAACCCGAGGCCTCGGCGGGATCGGGACCGTCCGGGAGGTCGTCGCCCGCCTGCGCCGGCTTGTCGTCCGCCTCCGGACGCTTGATCGGCTTGTGGAGCGTGCCCGCGCCGGTCAGACCCTCCCGCAGCTCGTTCTGGATCTCGTCCAGCGCGAGGCTCTGGCGGAGCTCGCTGCTCGCGCGGCGGAACTCTCCGAGCCCCTTGCCGAGCGTCCGCGCGAGCTCGGGCATCCGCTTCGGTCCGAGGACGAGAAGCGCGACGACCAGAATCAGCACGAGCTCCATGGGTCCGATGCCGAACATGAAGGGCAATCTAGCAGGCGGGAGCTGGGGCCGGAGCGGGCGCGCGGGTGGAGGGCGAGGCCGTGGCAACCCCCCCCGGTTTTTTCGCCACGACCTCTTCCCTCTGGAATCGTCTCCGATCCCTTGCCCGCTCCGCCGGGGCACTGGAGAGCGCCCCGGGAAGAAGAAGGAGTCGGCCACGCCCCCGATTCGATGCGGCCGACTCCCACGCCCGCCCCACCCTGGGACGAGCGCGAACCGTTTCGCTACCGGACGATCGTCGCGGCCTCCGTCGCGCTTCCCGGCCGGACGACCGAGCGACCGCGCACCCGCATCATGGGGCGCTGCCCTTCCTCGCGAAGGATCGATACGCCGGCGCGGGCGCGACCGCCTTCGCCTTCCTGGCACCAGACGACCCGGGCGAGGCCGTCGACCTCGACCTCGCCGTCGATGTCGCGGACGGTGACCTGGAGCAGTTCGCCCGGGCGCACGCGCTCCGGCAGATCGAGACCGAGGCCGCCGTCGGAGCGGTCCTGGGTGTAGGCGATGCGCCGGTTCTCGGTCGCGAGTCGGCGCGGGTAGTGGCTGTACTCGACGACGTGGACGACGCGTTCGCGGGATTCGAGGCGGAGCGGAACGCCTTCGGCAGCGGCTTCGGGGGACAGGGTCATGCGGCACCTCGATCATGCTGCGGGGCGAGTTCCTCGGCCTCCGACAGCGTGCCCGCGGAGGCGTACGCGTTGGTCGCGCCGCTCGTGACGAGCTCACAGAAGATCCCGACGAGGTTCGGGTCGAATTGGCCGCCCGCTTCGGCGCGCAGCTCGACGAGGGCTTCGTCTCGCGTGCGCGCACGGCGATAGGGTCGGTCACAGGTCATCGCGTCGAACGCATCGCAGATCGCGATGATCCGCGAGGCGAGCGGGATCGCTTCGCCGGCGAGGCCATCGGGGTAGCCCGCGGCGTCGAAGCGCTCGTGGTGATGGCGTACGTACTGCGCGATCGGCGCGTCGAGCCCGAGCGGGAGCAGCAGGCGCTCGCCGATGTCGGCATGGGTCCGGACGGCGTCGATGCGCTCCGGCTCCGGCAGCACGGCGCCCTGCAGCACGTCCGACGGCGCGCCGACCTTGCCGATGTCGTGCAGGAAGGCGGCGGTGCGGACGTTGCGGCGAGCCTCGCGCGAGAGGCAGAGCGCGGCGGCGAGCAGGTCGGCGTAGTAGGCGACGCGGCGCGCGTGGCCCCGCATGAACAGGTCGCGGCTCTCGATCGTCTCGGCGAGCACCTCGAGGAATTCCGTCGTCGACGGGCCGCCCGTGCGTGCGTGACCGGCTTCGGGTCCGATCGCCGGCTCCTCGAGGATCTGGCGCAGGCGCTCCTGCGCGAGCGAGCTCGCGCCCAGCTCTTCGAGCACGAGCTCGGCGTCGCGGTTGCGGCCGAGGATACGGCTGATGCCTTCGAGGAAGGCGATCATGCGCGTGCGACTCTGCCGTCGTTCGAGGGCGCGCTCGACGGAGGCGCTCACCTGCACGACGTCGAAGGGCTTGGTCAGGTAGTCGAAGACGCCGTGACGAATGCCTTCGACGGCGGTCTCGATCGAGCCGCAGCCGGTGATGATGATGATCTCGGTCTGCGGGAACTCGGCGCGGATCGAGCGCATGAGCTCGTCGCCCTTCATGCCCGGCATGTTCAGGTCGACCGTCACGAGATCGATCGCCGTCGTCCGCAGGAGATCGAGCGCCTCCGCGCCGCTCTCCGCGGCCACCACGTCGTAGCTCCCGGACAGGATCATCCGGAGCGATTCACGGGGGCCCCGCTCGTCGTCGACGATCAGGACGCGCGCGCGCTCCGGCGGATCGAAGGACGGGCCGTCGGGGGTGAAGGATTCGATGGGCATGCACTCGGGTAGAGCAAGGGGCGTGCCAGACGGGCGATCCCCGCTGTGGCCATCGCAACTGCCCGTCGCTGCACGCGTTTTCCAGATCTTCCCTGGGAAGGGCCCGAGGGCGACGACAGGAGGCGCTTCGTACCGATCGGGACCGCCCTGGAGAAGGCTGTGCAAGTCCCCGAAATACCGACGATTTTCCGGGTGTACGGATCGGAACGGGGGACCCCCCGGATCCGTACCGGGGCGAACCGCGCTAGCCCGGCTCCTCGATCCCCAGCTTGTCCATCTTCAGCTTGAGGACGCGGCGCGTGATCCCGATCGCGCTGGCGGTCTTGGTCTGGTTCCAGCCGTTCGCCGCGAGCGCTTCGCGGAGGATGTCGGTCTCGAAGCGGGCGACCGTCTCCTCGAACCCGCGCTCACCCTGGCGCCACTGTTCGCGAAGGGCCTCGGCCTGGCCCGAATGGCCGATCGCCGGCGGCAGATCCTCGCGATCGATCGTCTCGCCTTCGGCCATCGCGAGCGCGTACTCGATCGCGTTCTCGAGCTCGCGCACGTTGCCTGGCCAGCCATAGCCTTCGAGGGAACCGAGCGCGGCGGGGGCGAGCTTGCGCTCCGGGCCGAGCCGCTCGAGGAAATGCTGGGCCAGCAGACGGATGTCTTCGCGGCGTTCGCGGAGCGCCGGGAGCGAGACCGGGACGACCGCGACGCGGTAGTAGAGGTCTTCGCGGAAGTTCCCGTTCTTCACTTCCGCGGCGAGGTCGCGGTTGGTCGCCGTCACGATCCGGACGTCGACGGTGATCGACTGCGAGGAGCCGACGCGCTCGAAAGTGCGCTCCTGGAGCGCGCGCAGCAGCTTGACCTGCACGGCCTGATCGAGCTCGCCGATCTCGTCGAGGAAGAGCGTCCCGCCATCGGCCGCCTCGAAGCGTCCTGCGCGCCTTTCCGAGGCGCCCGTGAACGCGCCCTTCTCGTGGCCGAAGAGCTCGCTCTCGATCAGCTCCGACGGAATCGCGCCGCAGTTGACCGCGACGAAGGGCTGCTGCGCTCGCGGAGAGTGATCGTGGATGGCGCGTGCGACGAGCTCCTTGCCGGTCCCGCTCTCGCCGGTCACGAGGACGGTCGCCTCCGCCTTCGCGATCCGTTCGATCGTCCGGAAGACGGCGCGCATGGTCTCGCTCCGGCCGACCATCGCGCCCAGCTGTTGGCGATCCTCGATCTCGTCGCGAAGGCGTTCGACCTCGTCCTCGAGCTCACGCTTCTCGAGTTTGTCGCGCACCTTGAGCTTGAGCGCGTCGAGCTCGAAGGGCTTCGTCACGAAGTCGGCCGCGCCGCGTTTCATCGCCTCCACCGCCGCGTTCACCGTATTGGTCGCGGTCAGCATGATCACCGGCGCGCGAATCCCGCGGTCCGTGAACTCCTGCAGCAGGTCGAGCCCGCTGCGGCCCGGCATGACGAGGTCGAGCAGGACGAGGTCCGGCGTCGCGAGAGCGACTTCGCGGAGCGCCTCGTCGACGCTCCCGGCGATCGTCACGTCGCCCTCGGATTTGAGGAGCATGCGCAGGGACTCCTGCACGCCCGGTTCGTCGTCGACTACCAGAATGCGAGGCATTCCGAGAGCTTACCATGCCTGTTGCCGATCCCCGCCGGCTGGGCGGAAGCGGGGGCCGGACGGGCCTTCGCGGCCCGGGGCGCCGGCTAGAGCGGGGTCGGCAGATCCACCAGGATCAGCGTCTCGGCGCCGTCCGTCGCATCGACCGTCAGCTGGCCGCCTCCGGCCTCGACGATCGTCTCGGCGAGCACGTACTCGAGCACGTTGGCCGCGGCCCCGACGTCGGCGACGCCGCTCGCGTCGCCCGCGCCCAGCTCGGTGGCGCCGCGGCGCTCCGGGTCGTGGTGGCGCAGCAGGATCCGTAGCCGCGGGTGACCGTCGGCCGCCCGGTCGATCCGGCGCGTCGCCACGAAGAGGTCGCCCCGCTCCGGGAGCGAGGCCAGCGCCCGGTCGAGCAGGCCGGCCAGGGCGACCTCGAGGCTGGTCGGGTCCGCCCAGGCGACCGGTGCCTCCCGCTCGAGCTCGCGAAGCACGAGCAGACGGCGCTCGCCGATCGAGTCGCGCCGATCGTCGAGGAGGCGTTCGAGCAGGGCCGAGACGTCGACCGGTGTCGACTCGACCTTCTCTTGCGCAGCGGCGCTCGAGAGCCGACCGACGACTTCGTCGATGTGCGCGACGTCGCGGCCGACGAGCTCGCGGAAGCGGTCCCGGAACTCGGCGTCGTCGAAGTTCTCGGCGAGGAGCTCCGTGAAGGTGCGGATCGAGACCAGCGGATTGCGGATCTCGTGGGAGAGGCTGCGGGCCAGCCGGCGCCAGCTCTCGCGGTCCGGCGCGCCCGCAGACGGCGTCTCCACTGCGGCGCGCGCGAAGGTCTCCGCGCCGAGCTCCGTCGACACGTCTCCCGCGAAGGTCTCCGCTCCGGCGTCCGTCGACACGTCTCCTGCGAAGTTCTCCGCTCCGAGCTCCGCCGATCCGTCCCCGGCGAAGGTCGTGGTGCCGGTGTCCGCGGCCGCTTCGTCTGCGAAGCGCGCGACGTCCGGCGCCTCCTCCGCGTCTTCCGACGCCGGGCCCGCGCCGTCCGGTTCGAGGAGGGTCGCCTCGGGCAGGCCTTCGGCGAAGGCCCGCTCGAGGTCGGCGGTCTCCGCACTCGGGGCGACCGGCGGCGCCGTCTCCGGCGCGTCCCGCGCGTCGAGCGCGGGGCTCGGCGGAATCACCGGCGCTTCGGCGAAGCGCGCGCGCGGGTCCGGGGCGAGGTCGCGCCGGACCGGCTCGGTCACGGGCGGGTCGTTCGGGTCTGCGGTCTCGATCGGTGCCGTTGCCAGGGCGAGGGCCGCGCCCGAGGCGTCGAGATCGGCGGCGGTCAGCGGGTCGCGGCCGGTGGACGCGAGGGCCGTCCACAGCAGCGACTCGACGGCGCTCCGGTCGCCGGCCCACGCTTCGCTCTCGAGCACCCCGTAGGCGTCGTCCGCGAGCGAGCGCGGCGGCCCGCCGACCCGCGTGGTCCAGGCGGCGAGGACGTGCTCCGCGAAGGGGCGGATCGCGCCCGGGTCGTCGGAGAGGCTCGGGACGTCGACGACGAGCGCCAGGCGGACGACATCTTCTCGGTCGACATCGCCCCCGGAGACACGCTGCGCATCGCCCTGGGTGGAGACAGCTCGGTCGGCGAACTGTCTG
>JBCCZJ010000011.1:0-25315 GCA_039187915.1 Myxococcota bacterium | reverse complement strand
CGCTGTGAGAACGCGGTTGCGCTCGTTCTGGACGTCGCTCAGGTTCAGGCAGTCGACCTGGCAGCCGAACTTCGTCGCCAGATATCGGCCGGCGCCGCCGTAGCCAGCGCCGAGGTCGAGCACGCGATGCTCGGGCTTCAGGAAGTCGATGTGGCCCGCCACGGTCTCGACCGTGCGCGCGCTCGCAGCGGCGACTTCCTCGTCGGGTCGCTGGTAGACGCCGATGTGGATGTCTTCGCCGCCCCAGATCTCGGCGTAGAACGAATCCGCCTCGTCGCTGTCGTAGTAGGCCTCGGTCGTAGCCGTGACCGAGGCAGCGCCGGCTTCCTCAGGCATCGGGATGGTCCATGTGCTTCTCGGCGACGTGGACGAAGAAATCCGGGTCGGCCTCCTGATAGGTCTCCTGGAAGTCGCCGTAGGTCTTGACCGAGGCGAAGCCGGCCTCGCGGATCAGCTTTCGCGTGTAGTTCTTGCGAAGCGGGAACATGTTGAGTCGGAACTCGGAGCCGTCCGGGAACGAATAGAGGAACCGGGCGAGGCCCTCGTCGATGTGCTCCGGCTCCGCGCTGACGTCGTCTCCGCAATAGTAGTACTTGTGCTTCGAAGAGAAGCCGTGATCCAGGATCGAGTCGTAGTTGCGCTGGTCGAGGATCAGGATGCCGTCGTGCTTCAGCGCGGCATAGAACTCGGCGAGGGCGCGCCGGCGGTCCTGCTCGTCGAACAGATGGGTGAACGAATTGCCGAGGCAGATGATCGCGTCGAACTTTCCGTGCACCTCGCGGTTGAGCCAGCGCCAATCGGCGTGGATCGTCTTGAGGATCAGGTGCCGGTCGGTCGCGTTCTGGAACGCCTTGGCGAGCATGGCGGCGTTGCCGTCGACGCTCGTCACTTCGAAGCCGGCGTCCGCGAGCTGGATCGAGTGGAAGCCCGTGCCGGTCGCGACGTCGAGCACCTTCATCTTCCCGCGCGCCTTGAGCTGCTCGATGAAGAAGCGGCCCTCACTCTCCGCGCGAGATGCCCAGTCGATCAGCTCGTCCCACTTCTCGACGAACGTCTGTACGTACTCCGCTTGGTAGTGGTCGGTCTCTCGAACGGCGGTCGGCGCGTCACCAAATTCTTGGTTGACGGCGCGCAGCGAGCGTTCGGCTTGCTCGCGGAGGATCTCGGTCGGATTCGACGACATGGGCCCCTCTTCTGGCGAAGACTGCGGGGCCGATCGCCGGCCCTCTCCAGAGGACCAGAGTAGTCATCAGATTCATTCGATGCAATGGAATTACTGAGTGAGTACGATGGACCTGGAAGTCGCGATCCGATCTTCAGGGGCGTTCAGGACGTGCAGGCCTGGAATTTGATGAGAACACAATGAACCCAATCGATCGTGTTCGCTGGGATTAGTCCCCTTGGGGGTCTAGGCCGCCCGGCGTGGGAGCGTCCTCGGCGGCTTGCGCAACCGGGCCCGTCTCGAGGATCGGGGCGGCGTCGAGGTGTTCAGCATCCATCATCGACGCGATCCGTTCGAGCGCCGACAGCATCCAGTGCCGCTCCCAGTCCTCGAGTCGCGCCAGCTCGGCGCGGAAGTCTTCCTGCAGGAGGGACGGTGCCTCGTCCAGAACGTCGAGCCCCTCCTTCGTGACTTCGATGCCCACGCTTCGTCGATCGCCCTCCGATCGCTTCCGCGTGACCAGGCCTCGACGCTCGAGGCGCGTGACGATCCCGGACACCGTGGGTTGCGAGAGATGGACCGCGCGGGCGAGCGCGCTGATCGACGGCTGCCCGACCCGTTCTGCCTCGCGAAGCGTCGCGAGCTGGGGCCCCGTCAGCTTGTGGCGATCCTGCAAGCGCCGCGACTGCAGATCGATCGCGCGGATGATCCGCCGGATCGAGGCGACGATCTGGTCTTCGACTTCGTTGGGTGTGCTCACGATCTTCTCCAGGGCGCCGACACCGACACCGACATCGATAGCGTATGCAATCGATCTACGATGTCGCGCCGCGCGCGGTACTCCGTCGCGGAGAGACGATCTCCGCGACGCCGACCGGCGCCGAATCCGCCTCGGTCCTCGTGTGATCGCCAAGGTCCAGCGCTGCCGCCGCACCTCCTGCGCACCTCCATCCGAAGACCTAAGTGTCTGATTTCTGTCCGTTTTCGTCTTTTGGCGCGCGGGTTCGATTCCCGCCGCCTCCACCCTTCTCGGGAGGGCCCGGCCCGGTCGGGCCGCCTGGGGCGCCCGGATGGGGCGCGGCTTGCGAGGAGAGCCGGGGGCACGCCGCCGCGAGAGGTCGGCTGGATGCCGATCCCGGTTCTTCGCCGACGTCAGTAGTTCGTCGGGGCTTCGCTCAGCAGCAGGCGTTTTCGTAGGGCGTAGGGGGCGAGTCTTCCGATTCGGACGGCGAGGGCGGTCCGGGCGGGGAACCGGTTCTCCGGCACCTCCGATTCGATGCCGGCGAGGATGAACTCCGCGGCCCGCGATTCCGAGATCTCGGCGGGCGCGGGAATCCCGTCGCCCGACGTGGCGTCCGTCGCGACGAAACCGGGGTGGATCGTCTGGATGCGGATGCGGTCGTGGCCGAAATGTTCGAGCTCCATGCGCGCCGTCTCCAGAAAGATCCGCCCGGCCGCCTTGGCTGCCGCGTATCCGCCCTGCATGGGGAGGCCGAAGTACCCGGCCAGCGAGTTGACGTGCGCGATCAGGCTCGGCTCGGCTTGATCCTTCATCTGCTGGACGAGCGGGACGAAGAACCGGATCAACGAGTCGTAGTTCGTCTTCATCGTCCCGAGAATCGAATCGGCGGACTCGGTCGTCGTGTTCGTCGGAGGACCGGCCCCGACGTTCAGCACCGCGATGTCGACGCCACCGAATTCGCTTCGCAGGGTCTCGATCACCCGTTCGGCGTGGCTCGGGTCGGTCGCGTCCCCCGCCATCACGCGACACGCGCTTCCGTTCGCCTCGACCTGTGCTGCGAGCGAATCGAGGAGATCGCGTCGCCGCGCCGTCACGACGAGCTGCGTCCGGTGATGGCTCAGCGCGCTGGCGAGCGCGCGTCCGATCCCGGAGGACGCGCCGGTGATCAGGATGCGTTTGCCGCGGTAGTCCATGTTCGTTCTGCCTCTCTTCTGGGAGCGTCTCGGTTCTCGGGCCGATCCGTCGCCACCCGGGTTCGCGGCGCGCTCCCCGCGATCGAGCGACGGGGGGAGGACGCGTCGCTAGGTCGACGCTTCGATCAGTGCTTCGAGCAGGCGGACCAGGTCGCTTCGAATCTGATCCGGGTCCCGTCGGGCCTCGGGGTGGGCGGCCAGCGCCTCGAGCTGGACGCCACGCAGAAAGGCCTGGAAGATGCGCCCATCTCGTTCCGGGTTCACCGAGCCGAGGGCACGCGCGCCCCTCTCCTGGAGATCGGCGAGTCGTTGCTGGAAGGCGCGATACTCCGGCGCCAGATCCGGGTCGCGGCTGATCGCGAGGATCAGCTCGAACTCGGTCCGTGCGGAGGCGGCGCTGTCTTCGTCGAGCTCGCGGAAGACGTTCTCGGTCGCCAGGGCCGCCACGGCCTCGACGTCGAGCGTGTCGAGGTCGTCGAGGAGGAGGGCCTCGATCCGGTCCAGCTGTCGACGGGCCAGGTCGGAGAAGGCGCCTCGGACGAGATCGATCCGCTTCGGGAAATAGTAGGTCACGCTCCCGGCAGGAATGCCGGCCTCCGCGGCGACCGATCGATGGGAAACGGCGCCGAGTCCTTCTCGCGAGATCAGGCGGAGGAGGGCCTCGAGGAGGCGCTCTTTTCGTCGTTCGCCCGGCGCGTAGGGGCCGCGCGGGGTGGCGGCTTCGACCATGGTGTCTCGACTTCCGATCGGGGCAGGGCGATCGCATGCGCTTCAGAGCGCCCGTGCGCGTTCGTCTTAAAATAATACAAACGTCTAGGTTTGACAAGAAGGCTCGATGGACCGAGCCCGCCCGCGCTTCGATCCGCCTCGAGTGCGGCCCTCCGCGCTGCGTGGCCGCCGGCCGAGACCGAGCGCGAGGGCCACGAGCGCGCCCGAGAGCAGGCTCGAGGCGAGCGCCGCGCGACAGAGCGGGCGCGGGCCCGGATGTCGCGCGCCACGCACGACGAGGGCACCCCACTGACCCAACGGGAGCGAATCGATCACGCGACCCATCGCATCGTGGACCACGCTCCTGCCGCCATGCGCGACGCGCACGTGCGGCAGGGCCTGCTCGATCGCGCGAAACGCCGAATAGCGAGCGAGTTGATCGGTCGCGCTGCGGTCGGGAATCCACGAGTCGTCCGCAAGCGTGGCGAGCACGCGGGTGCGCGCGCCGCGTCGTCGCGCGACCTCGCGCGGAAAGAGCGCTTCGAAGCAGAGGACGGGGGCGACGAGCGGATCAGGCCCCGCCTCCCATGGCTCCGACGAGGACAACGCACGCGGGGCGCCCTGGAAATCGCGCCCGAGCCACGAGGAGAGCCACGCCAGCCGCGCTCCGGCGAGACCTTCCGATTCGAGGAACGGGATCAGGATCTGCTTCTCGAGGACCTTCGCGTCGCGGCCCGTCGGCGCGACGCGGAGCACGACGTTGCGATAGCGGCGGGCGGTCGACGCGCTCTCGGGGATCGCGAGGCCCGAGATCAGGGTCGCGCCGATGTCGTGCGCCCAGTCGCCGAGGGCGGGCCGGAGATCGGCCCCCGCGATCCCCGGCGTGACGACGTTCTCGGGCCAGATAACGAATTCGGGCTTCGTGGAGAGCCCGCCGAGGACGCGCTTCGTGTACCGCCCGATCCGATCCAGATGGACCCGCTGCCGCGCCGGCCGCCATCGCGCCTCACGCGGGAAGTTGGGCTGGACGGCGACGATCTGCGGCGCCGGGCGCGGCGCGTCGGCGCGGCTCGATCGGATCGCGACGCCGATCTCGAGGAGGGCCGGGTAGCTGAGCGCGGCGACCAGCGTTGCGACGACGGAGGGCGGTGGTCGAGATCGGCGCGGCGCCTCGAGGATCGCGCGGACGCAGACGGCGATCGCCATGAGGGCGGCGGAGACGATCGGGACACCGCCCAGCGCGGCGAGCGACGCCCAGCCGACTTCGTCAGGGGATTGGGTGTATCCGAGCAGCACCCAGGGCACGAAACCGCCGCTCGTGCACACGATCGTCTCGATCGCGAAGGTCGCGCTCGCGGCGACGATCAGTCGATGCGAGGGGCGCGACTGCTCGATGGCATGAAACACCACGCCGAGGCACATCCATGGCAGGCTGCCGTGCGTCAGCGCGAGCAGCACGAAGAGGGTGACGCCGAACGTCCAGCTCGACGTCGCCCGGGCGGCGGCCTCGGGGACCCAGGTCTCCGTCGCCATGCCTGCGCACAGACCGAAGGCGCCGCACGCGAGGACCGTCTCCCTCCTCGATGCACCTCGCAGGAGATGGAGCCAGAGCCCGAGGACGAGCGGAGCGATCATCCCCCCGCCCGGATGGCCGTGGATCGCGTGGCCGACGACTCCGCCCGCGAGGACGGAGCCGATCCTCCGCGGGGCGACCCGGAAGGCGAGGCCGCGCGGAACGCGTCTTCGGCGGGGCGATGAGTCCTGCATCCGTCTCTCTTTCCTGCGGCCGTACGCGCGTCCCGAAGCGAGGCGCCCCGTCGCCGCTCGAGGTGCGTCGCACGCGAGGGATCGCCTTGGTGCGGCGCGAG
Source organism: Myxococcota bacterium (assembly GCA_039187915.1). Classification (GTDB taxonomy): domain Bacteria; phylum Myxococcota_A; class UBA9160; order UBA9160; family UBA4427; genus UBA4427. The sequence continues at coordinate 19,642 of JBCCZJ010000011.1, read as the reverse complement.
GGTGGCGGACCTGCCTTCGGATCGGCGAGGCGGTGATCCAGCGTCCACGCTGCCGTTCGCGGTTCCGGGCAGCGCGCAGGCGGGTCGCTCTCGGGCGGGTCGGCGCTTCCGGGATTTCGGGCGTCGCGTTCCAGAGAAGGTGATCCGAGCCGGGGCTGAAGCGAATTCGATCCGCGCGTGATCGAGGCGATCGGGGCGAGACGCTCTCCTCTGCCCGGGGCGACCGTCGGTCGAGCACGCGCCGCGTCCCTCGGGCGGCATGTGGCCGCCGTGAGGCGTCGTTGCCGCACGGGCACGCGGCGCGATCACGGTCGAAGCGATGCTATCGCTGCCGTTCGAGCCATGTTAGTCGGCTCGCAAGGAGACACTTCATGTTGACTGGCTCTCGGTGGATCGCGCTCCCGTCCGCGATCGGATTCCGCTTCGCGCTTCTCGCGGTCCTCGTTCTCTTCCTGTCCCCTTCGCGCGGGCACGCCGTCGGTTCGGTCCGTCTTCCCGAACGCGAGGACGCTCCCGTCGAGGCGACCGTGAGCGAGAGCTCGGGCGCGTTCGGCTACGGGATCCCGATCGACGTTCCGCCCGGACCGGGCGGGCTCGTCCCGCAGCTGTCGGTCGACTATTCGAGCCATGCCGGAGACGGGGTCGCGGGTGTGGGCTGGCACCTCTCCGCTTCGGCGATCGAGTGTTCCCGTCGATTCGGAGTGCCGGACTTCGCCGCCTGCGACCGGTTCGAGTTGGACGGCGAGCTGCTCGTCGGAGCGACGGATCAGGGCGGCGGCGTCACGCGCTACCACACCTTGAACGAGTCCTTCGATCGGATCCGTCGGTTCGCCGACGGGTCCTGGGACGTGACGACGCAGGACGGGACGCGCCGGCGCTACGGCGTCGATGCCCAGTCGCGATACGGGACGGACGGCGTGACCGCCCGGTGGGTTCTCGCCGAGATCGTCGACGTCTTCGGCAACCTCATCGAATTCACGTACACCCGCTTCGAGCCGAGCGGACTCCCCTATCTCGCGTCGGTTTCCTATGCCGGGGGGACGCGGTCGATTTCGTTCCGGTACGAAGATCGTCCAGACGTCCTCGAGACGTATTCCGGCGGTCTTCGCGAAGTGCTGGCGAAGCGTCTCTCCGAGGTGATCGTCTACTCCGGCGCGACGCTCGCGGTCAACCATCGCCTCGAGTTCGCGTACGCGGCGCCCGGCGAATACGCCACCGAGCGCAGCCGGCTCGCGTCGGTGACGCGGTTCGGGACGGATTGCACGACGGAGACGACCCGACCGTCCCTTGCCGGATGCGTCGGCCTGCCGCCGCGCCGATTCGCGTACACCGACCTGCCCGCCGACGTCCCGGCGCAGTACGTCGAGACGTCGACCGCCGCGATTCCGAGCGAGATCACGGCGTCGATCTACGCCTCGCTGCCGGACTACGAGGTCGGGGTCGCGTATCCCGACAGCTACGGCGTCACCTGGGCCGACGTCAACGGGGATGGGCTCGACGATCTCGTCCGCGCCGACTGCGCGCCGCCCTGCATCGCCGGACAAGGCACCTACAAGGTCTTTCTGGGCAACGGCGCGGGAATCGACCCGGTCTCGGACGAGGACTGGGCGGACGCACTGGCGGCGCTCCGGTACGAAGCGCCGAGTCTGAAGCTGATGAAATCGCTGCACGAGAACCTCTCGCTCTTCGCGGGGACCAGCCCGTATTGCGTCGTTCAGCCGAGCACGTTCGAGTCGGGCGTCTATCTCGGAAGCACGGACGACTTCGTGACGCCGCCCCAGCCGATCTCGATCGAGTACCACCCGAATCCCGACGTCCCGCACAAGATCCGTGAGTTCGCGGCGCCCGGGAACTTCCGCATGGCCGACGTCGACGGAGACGGGCTCGCGGACTTGATCCTCTCCGCTCGGATCGGCGGGGTCTGGAAGACGGTCGGTGGAGACGACTGCCACGTCACCTACGGCGATTTCCATTCCGAGGAGGGCTTTCTGCCGGACCCCGTTCCCGCCGAGTTCTTCATGCGGGACACGCAGGTGGTGTTCCTCAACCAAGGCCCGCCGGTCTTCGCGGCGGACGGCGCGCTCGTCTCCGGCGGTTGGATGCGCGCGAGCGAGGCCGGTCAGCCCGGGTTGGAAGAAGGGCTCCCGCCCTTCGTCGCGCTCGCGTTCCGAAGCCACGAGAAGGGTGGGCAGCCGCCGGGCGGACAGAGCAGCTATCCCGCCTTCAGTGTTTCGTGCAGTCACTCGGGGTTCGAAGGAGACTTCGACTACGCGGCGGTGCCGAGCCTTTCCGACGATGCGGCGTACCTGGCCGCGCTGCACGAGGTCGGGGGATATTGCCGGAGCTTCGTGGACTTCGACGTGCAGTTCGTCGAGCTGAACGGAGACGGGAGACTCGACGTCGTCGTCCTCGAGACCGAAAACCCCAGGTTCATCCCGAACAACACGCGGATCCACACGGGGACCGGGGAAGCGCGCCCGGCCTGCCCGATGGAGCCCGGCAGCTTCCACGGGATGGGGCCGGACGAGGGCTACCACCAGAGCATGCTCGATCCGGCCCTCTACGGGAGTCCCGGTCTGGGCGGACCCTTCGGTGATCGGATGCCGCTCTTCTGCAGCAATCCGGCGCGGTCGCGCGCATACGTGCAGGCCGACGATGGGTCGGGGCACTTCTCGTGGGTTCCGGCGCCGGCCTTCGATCTCGCGAACGGGCCCGCTGGGGCCCCCGAACATCACGCGTATCTCTACATGCTTCGGGCGAACCGGGAGGGAGGGGCGTACCTCTGGAACTTTCCCTGGCATCCCTCCCACTTCGTCGGGCTGTCCGGATTCCACGTCGGTGACGTCGGGGTCCGTCTGACCGACCTCAACGGGGACGGATTGACCGACGTGGTCTGGCGGGATCCGTTCCTCGATCCGCTCGTCGGCGGCGACGCCGAGGACACCTTCGCGATGAGCCAGATGACCTCGGTGCTTCCCCATTGGCACCACGAGGGTGGGCCCACGGTCGCCAACGGCGTGATGCTCAACACCGGGACGGGATGGTGCGCCTCCTGGTCGACGGGAGGGGACGCTTGCCCCGACGCTGCGCGGTACGCCTTGCCGACCCATCTGTCGATCGCGAAGAACGCGAGCGACGCGGGGCCGCTGATCGCGAACGCGGCGGGAGGCGTCGCGGTCGAGGGCCGGGGAGTCCATCTCGTCGACGTGAACGGCGACGCGCTGGTCGACGTGGTCCGGACCGACAAGGCGCTCGTGGAGACCTGGGTGCAGTCGCCCGGCCAGGCGGGTGCGAACGCCTGGAAGCGTGCACCGGAATTCGATCCGCCCGCATGGGCGAAAGCGCCACTGCACATCGACGGCGACGGGGTGCTCGATTGGATCGCGATCCCCTGGGATCCGACGAGCGGCTTCCCGCCCTATGCAGCCCGCATTCCCCGCTACGGCCTCTCGCAGGCGCACAGTCCCGATCATCTGGAGCGGATCGAGAACGGGCGCGGAGGCGTCTTCGAGGTCGAATACACGCCGGATGCGATGCAGCGCGACGCCGCGCTCGAAGCGAGCGCGGAGGGACAGGCCGCCACGCTTCTCGCCGGCTCGACCGATCCCTGGAATCGCACCCGCTGGCCGATGCGCTCCGTGGTGTCGAAGGTCTCGGCTGCGGCCTTCAACTTCTTCGCGGCGACGTCGGACGCCGCTTCGCCGGCGCCGGTGGTCGCGGAGACGACCTATCGGTACGCGCGGCCGCGCTGGGACGACGTCTACCGGACGGGGATGGGCTTCGGGCTGGTCGAGAGCGTGGCGCCCGACGGGACCGTCACGCTCCGTCACTACCTGCAGTCGCACGGGCTGGCCGGGGCCATGACGCAAGAGGTCGTCGAGTCCGGCGGTCGCCCGCTTTCCTTCAAGCGGATCGCGTACGAGCTCGTGCCCGGCGTGCCCGGCGCGCATCCCGCGTCCTTCGTCGGCCGCCCGAAGTGGAGCCTCGAGCGTGCCGAGTACGGCGAAGGGCTCGGTGAAGCGACGGGAGCCGAGAGGACGGTCCATTTCGTCTACGACGATGAATACGGCTACAACTTCAAGCGTCGAGAGATCACGACGCGTCCCTCCGGAGGGACGAGGCTCGTCCGCGTGCCACCTCCTCTCGGGCAGGGCGAACCGACCCACTGGGTGATCGGGCATCCCGTGGCGGAGTCGACCTACGACGACGCGTGGACGCTCCTCGCCTCCCGCGAGATCGCCTACCACACGACGTCCGACGGAATCGAGACGGCGCGCGTGGCCCGCGTCGACCGGGTGGATCAGCCGCGAGGAGGCACCGGCGTAGAGCCGGAAGCCGAGCGCTACTCCGTGGCGCGCGCGTACGACTTCCGCGGGAATCTCGTCTCCGAGACCGTCGATCCGGACGGCACGGCGCACGCGACGACCCATTGCTACGACGGCGATCCGGGGTGCCCGACCGGGCACGGGTCGCACAGCCTCCGAGTCGAGACGACGGACGCGCTCGGGAACCGCTCGCGAACGACGCTCCACCCGGTCCTGGCGAAGCCGTCGATCGAAGCGTCGGACTACATCGACGTGCCCGGGAAGATGTTCGCCTACGACGCCTTCGGGCGCGTGACCGAGCGCTACGTCGTTCCGGAGGGCAGGGCGGCGAACTTCGGGAGCGCGACGCTGCTGTCCTCGACGAGCTACTCGAACACGCTGCCCCCGGTCGTGACCGCGACGCGCTGGACGGACGACGCCCGGTCGGACTCGATCCAGACGATCACGATCGGGGACGGTCTCGGCGGAACCTGGAAGGAGATCCAGCGTCTCCCGGACGGAACCGGGAGCGGCTTCACGTTTTCGATGACCGCGGAGGTCCGCGACCCGACGTCGGGCTGGAAGGCCGAGACGCTTCCGATCGATTGTGGACCGGATTCCGTCTGCACGGCGATGAGCGGTCTCGAGACGCCGCGGCGAACGACCGTCTCGGACGCGCTCGGGCGTCCGGTCACCGGCGCGTCGCCGGACGGAGCGTTCTGGTTGGTCGAGTACGACGCGCGGACGCTGAGCGCGGGCGCGCCGCCCAGCCTGGCCGGAAAGACCTTCGACCGCGTCAGGACTCGCAACCGGCGCGGCCAGTTGCGGATCTCCTTCCTGGACGCCGATCGCCTGGTTCGGGTGGAAGAGTGCGATGCGCTCACGTCGCCGACGTCGTCGACGATCCCGTCGTGTCCCGCTGACTTCGAGATCACGCACTTCACCTTCGAGGGGTCCGGTGAACACCGGGCCACGTTCGATGCGAACGCCGCGTCGTCGAATGATTGGTCGTCGACGGGCCCGCACGTCCTGCGACTCGAATACGACACGCTGGGACGGGTCCGGTCCATCGTCGACCCCGACCGGGCGGCGCCGCTCACGACGGGATACGACGCGCGGGGGCTCGTCGAGGCCGAGACGAACGCGCGGGGGCAGACCCGCACGCACCGGTACGATGCGATCGGTCGATTGCTCAAGGTGATGACGCCCGAAGAGGAAGAGGACGTCCATCTCGTCTATCCCGCGGGCCAGCTGCAGAAGTCGGCGGAGATCGCGCTCGGCGCGTACTGGAACCAATACTTCTACGACGGGCTCGGACGTGTTCGGCGTACGAGCACGGGCCTGATCGGCAGCATGCGGACGGAATACGCGTACGATCTGCTCGGTCGGCAGACGAAGATCACGCATCCGATCGCGGACGGCGGGGTGAGGACGACCGTCGGGACCCACTACGACGGCCCCTTCGTGCGGCGCATCTGCGATCTCGGCGCGGCAGCCGACTGCTTCTCCCCGGACATCGGCCAGGTCTACGTCGACCAGACCGAGTACGACGCGCACGGGAGCCTGACCGCGATGGCGATCGCGGGGGGTAGGCGCACGTACGAGTACGACCCGACGACGCGCTATCTCACCCGGGATCGCTTCGAGTCCGGACCTGCCGGAAGCTACTGGGTCCAGCGGCTGATGAAGGACCCGTCGACGGGTGCCCCCGCTTACGACGAGGTCGGGAATCTGCTCGAAGTCGTCGGGACGAGCTCGGCTTCCGACTTCGCCTTCTCGACGCGGCATACGTTCGACGAGCAGGGCCGCGTCGCCTCCTGGGAGCGGGTCGGCGAGGCCGGAGGCGTCCAGCCCTACGGCTACGACGGGATCGGCAACCTGGTCCTGAACGCGGGGCGGGTCCAGGCGTTCGAGCACGAAGCGCATCCCCACGCGATCAGCTCGCGGGAGAACGACTCCGTTCAGTACACCTACGACGCCGACGGAAACGTCGCGACGATCACCGACGGGAGCGCGACTCGCTATTTCACGTTCGATTCGGCGGGCAGGATGACCTGTCTCGGGACGGTGACCGGCGGATGCGACCTCCTCGACGTGACCTACGAGCTCTCGGGCATGCGCATCAAGGAAGTCGCGGCGGGCGAGGTCCGTCGGTACGTCGGGCACGACTTCCAGTACATCGAGGGGCCGCTCTCGCACCGCAAGTCGATCGTCTCGATCCGCTTGAATGGCGCTCGCGTGGCGACGAACACGCTGGTCGGAGGAGAGCTGGCGGAGGTCCTCCCCGGGACCGCGATCTGGGTTCCTGTGAGAGACGTCCTGGGATTCCTGATGATGGTCTCGCTCGGGGGCGCGATGACCCTGGTGCTCGTCGGACAGCGGCGAGGACCGCGGTCCTGGCGAGGCCGGATCCGATCGGCGGTGGCGGCTTCCGTGGCGGTTCAGTTCGCGACCGTCCCCCTCGCCTACGCGGGCGGAGGCGCCTACCCCGCGTCGTCGACGGTCAACTGGATCCTGTCCGATGCGATCGGGTCGGCGCTGGTCGAGCTCGACGCTTCGGGGGATCGCGTGAGCCACGCGCTCTACGAACCCTTCGGACGACGCGTGGAATCCGTCGGGACCGGCGGCGTCCGGTATTTCGCGGGCCATCCCTACTCGGAAGCGGCCGGCTTGAACTACATGATCGCGCGGTGGCAGGACCCGGAGGCGGGCGTATTCCTCTCGGTCGACCCGCTGGTGCCGGGCGAATGGGATCCCCAGAGCTACAACGCCTTCGCCTACGCGCGGAACAATCCGATCTCGATGAACGATCCGACGGGACGCGCGCCTTTCGGGTTCGGCATCAAGACCACCCAGTCGATCTCGGAGTCGGGCCAGCTCGAATTCGAGTTCGAGGTGGTGTCGTTGGGCGACGTCGGCGGAGAGCCGTCGGGCGGCGACGGAGCCCCGGGCGGAGGCTCGTCCGGCGCCGGTTCGGGCGGTGGCCTTCCGAGCGCGGGCGGCGGACCGTCGGGCGTCGGTGGGGGGCTGCCGGGCGCGGGCGGAGGCCCTTCGTGGGCCTCCCGGGAAACGGGGCGCCGCGACGCTGCGCCGGGCGGAATCGATCCCGCGCCAGGGGGACGGGGCGGCAGCGACGTCGCGAGGGCGGGCGTCGACGGAGGGAACGTGCCCAACGTTCCGATCGTGCCCGAGCCCGTCGTGACGCCGGAGGTGCGGGCCCGTCTGCGCTCGGCCGCGATTCTCGAAGGGCTCTCGTTGCTCGCCGAGCTCGCTGCGGACAATCTGGCCCCGGGGCCGATACAGCAGGCGGCCGAAGGGGGAGCGGGGCTGTTGCGCGTCGGGGCGGGAATGCAGATGGTTGCGGGCGGGGCTCGAATGTCGGCCGCCGGAAGCGTGATCATCGGCGGTGCGGTGACACACGGAAACCTGCCTGCTGCGGCAGGGGGCGCGCTCCTCACGACCGGCGGGGTCGGTCTGATGGGAGTCGGCGTCAACGAGATGAGAGTGGGCATCGGGCGGATCCGCGACGCCTTCTCGAGTGGAGGATCGCAATGAGCGCGCGTGGGATGGCCGTAGGGGTGGCCGGGGCGTCCGTACTCCTGGCCGGCTTGCTCTACGTCGGCGTCGCCGATCTGCCGGAGGGGCTGCAGTGCGTCGCGGCGATCGGCATCCTGTTGGCGGGATGGGTGATCGCGACGCGATTGAGGGGGAAGGCGGCTCCGCCCGCGGAGGCGAGGGACGTCGGCTTCGAGAAGAAGCTGGCGATCGGCGTGGGGGCCGGGGTGATCGTCCTCGTCCTGCTCATCGAGCTCTGGCGATAGCCCGGCCCGCCTGCGGGCGACCTCAGGCCTTGCGGCGGGCCGCCGCGTTGCCTTCCAGGTGCGGTCCGTCGCGGACATCCGCCGGCACCACGTGCTCCTGCGGATGCGGGTAGCCGCGCTTGAGCGCCTTCTTGTAGCGCTGGAGCAGGCGCAGGAAGTAGGGCGTGAGCGGCGTCTTCTTGCCCGTGAGCTGCTGCCAGAGGTCGGTCATGTAGTGGACCTGATTCAGCTCCTCGACGGCGCGCTGCTGGCTGCCCTTCTCGAGGCCGCCCCGCACCCGGGCGTCGATCTCGGCGTCCATCTCCTCCTCGCTCGGGAGCGAGAAATCCCCGGTCAGCGCGCCCATGCACCAGTTCGACTGGGCCTCGGCGGTGGGCGGCATGGCGCCGACGGGCTGGACGAGCCCGATGAAGAAGAGGGTGGGCTCGCTCGGAGGGACGATGTTCTTGTAGAGGCGTCGCCAGCCGATCCGCGCATCGACTTCGGCGACGCCGTCTTCGAGGAAGGGAAATTCGACCCGGTAGCCCGTCGCGAAGAGGACCACGTCGTAGTCGGCGTGACTGCCGTCCTGGAAGTGCACGGTCGATCCGTCGAAGCGCTCGAGCCCCGCACGCATCGCGACGTTGCCCTCCGCGACCTGCGCGACGAAGTGGTCGGCGAAGGTCGGATACACGTCCATCTCGTCGCCAGGGGTCGGGATCGGGATCGGGCTCGGCGGGAAGTCGAGGCCCGCGATGTCGCAGGCGATCGCCGCGGCCGGCTCGTGGTCACGGATCACCGCGTGCTCGTAGGGGACGCCCGCCGTGGTGTACCGCCGCATGAGGAACGGGGTGCGGCGGATGGAGACGTCGATCGCGCTGGCCACGCCGACCAGGTCGGTGCCGATGTCGGCGGCGGTGTTGCCGAGGCCGACGATCAGGACGCGCTTGCCCGCGAAGTCGGGTCCCGGCCCCTTGTACGCCTGCGAATGCAGGATCTCGCCGCTGAACTCGCCGGGGACCTCGGGCATGTTGCGCGCGGAGTGGTGGCCATTCGCGACGAAGACCGCGTCGTAGGTCTCCCGATGGGTCCGGGAGGCGACTTCCCACGCGCCGTCGACCTTGCGGACCTCGGTGACGGGATCCTCGAAGCGGATGTGTTCCCGGAGGCCGAACTGGTCGACGTAGTCGTTCAGGTAGCGGTCGACCTGCGTGTGGTAGGGCATGTCCGGGATGTCGTCTTCGAAGGCGACGTCCGAAAACGACATCATCTGCTTGGTCGTGTTGCAGAAGAGGTTGTAGTAGACGGAGGTCCGGTCGGGCGCATCGTCGAAGTGCCAGATCCCGCCGAGGTGCGCAGCGCTCTCGAAGAGGTCGAAGGCCACGCCCTTGTTCATGGCCGCTCGGGCGGCCGCGATGCCGGAAATCCCGGCGCCGATGATTGCAACCTTCATCTTCGATTCCATCTTCAAGCCTGTGAGGACGTCGGTCCTCGAGGCCGCTCGATCCGCTCTGCGGAGTATGGGCGATGTCCCGAGGGCTGGAAAACGACGAGGCCCATCCCCTGGGAAGGATGGCCGCTCGTGGGAAAATAACTCCGCCGCGAGGGCTCGCCCGAGGCGGTTCCGAGGGGGAGAGGGGGCATCGTACGCCGCCTCAAGTTCCTACATCGTCGAACGAGCCGCTCGAATCAAGACGGGCGGCTGGCCCGACGCGGCGTCGTTCGTGAGTGCCCACCCGGGGGCATTCGAGTCGCGGGAACTGTCCTTTTCTCCCCGCGACTTGCCGGCCGCGTGCCGGGAAACGGAATGCGCTCCTCCTCCTTGCTGCGCAATTCCCGGCCCGAGGTGGCGCAGGCAGCCCAAGGGGCGCTGCTCGTCCTGCCCGTGCCGCACCCGACGCACGGGACCGGTACCCCGTTAAAACGAAAATACCGCGAGGAGCGGCTCCCGGCGTGCAGCCTGTGGCTGCCCGGCCCGCGCAGAGAGGGGGCCCAGACGGAGCCCGGACTCGAGGGGCCGCTGCTCAGTCCGGCTGAGGCACCTTGCGCACGTAGGGCAGCGGCGCATCGAATCCGCCGAAGCGGGCCTTCGCGTCGTCGTCGGAGACCGCGGGCGTCACGATGACGTCTTCACCTTGCTGCCACTGAGTCGGCGTCCGGAACGCCTTCCGTCGTTCCGCCGACGTCGTCGACGGGCAACCCGACGGCGCGGCGCAAGGCAGCGACGAGGTCGCGGACGGGAAGGCCCGCGATGCCGGCGGCGAAGGCGTTCCTGGGCTGGCGCGCGGCCCGGTTCGAATGGCTCAAGCCGCGCGTCGATGGAGTCCTTCGAAGAGCGAGGCGCAGAGCGCGTTGGCGTCCTCTCCCGCGTCGAACACGTAGCGGTCCGGCCGGACGAGGACGGCCTTCGCGTTTCGTTGCTCGAGCCAGCGCTCCAGGTCTCCGCTCGCTGTCCGCAGGTCGCGGCCGAGCCGGACCACGACGCCATCGAGCTCGTCCACGAATCGTTCGACCGCATCGCCGACCGACGCTTCGGTCGCGAGGAGGGCGAACCGGACGCCGAGGACGTCGTCGATGCAGGCGGCACGGCCCTCCGCGTCGACGACGGCGGTGCGCGGCAGGGGGGCACCCGCGCCGGGGCCGGATCCGACCAGACCCGCCTCGTAGGCCGGCTTGCGCATGCCCTTGCTGTGCATGATCTCGGCGAAGCGCTTCGAATGGCGAGCGAGGAAGAGCAGGGCATCCCGAAAGCGGCTCGCGAGGGGATGCGTAGTCCGCATCAGCCCGCCGTTGTGCACGGCGCCCTTGATGGTCTCGCTGCACGCCGGTCTTCGCTCGGCTTCGTAGGTGTCGAGCATCGCGTCGGAGGCGCGTCCGCGGAGGACGAGGTCGAGCTTGAATGCGAGGTTGGCCGCGTCCCGCATCCCCATGTTGAGACCCTGTCCCGCGAAGGGTGGGGTCTGATGTGCGGCATCTCCGGCGACGAAGAGCCGGTCGCGTCGCCATCGGGCCGGCATGCCCGCGTAGAACCGGTAGGGCGCCTGGCGGGTGATCGTGAAGCGGCTCGGGTCGAAGTGGCGGCCGATCAGCTCGCGCGAGTCCTCCGTATAGTCGCGATCGACCTCGGCGTCGCGGAAGTCGGCCTTGCCGTCGAGCCGCAGCGCATCGAAGCGCACGTGCCCGTGCAGTCCCTTGCAGACCACCGCGGCGAGATCCGCGTCGCGAACGAAGATCGCGCCGTCCGGGATCGTCTCGTAGTACTCGGGGTCGGCATCGGCATCGACGACGAGCCAATCTTCGCTGTAGCCGAAGTCGATGCGTTCGTCCGTGATCGATCTGCGGACGAGGCTACGCCCACCGTCGCAGCCGACCAGGTAGCGCGCCCCGACGATCGTCTCGTCTCCGTCTGGATCGCGCACGCGGACCGAGGCTTCGTCCTCGCCTTCCCCGTCGACGGCGAGGACCTCGTGACCGAGGAAGACGTCGACGTTGGCCTGCCGATCGAGGTCTTCCCGGAGAATCTCCTCGACGTGCGGCTGGTGAATCAGATTCTGCGGGTAGAACGGCCCGTGCGTCATCTCGAACTCGGGGTCGGCGCGCTCTCCATGGACGGCCGGTCCCATCAGCACGCGCCCGTCCGGCGCGACGAGATCGAGGTCGTATCGCCGGATGCTCCCGCGGTCGACGACGGGCTGGAGCTGATCGAGATCGTGGAGGATCCGCAGGGTCTCCTCGTCGAAACCCATCGCGCGCGGCACCGGGAAGACCTCGAGATCCCGATCGAAGACCCCTACGGCATGGCCGAAGCGCCCGAGATAGCTGCCCAGCGTCGCACCGACCGGGCCGCAGCCGACGATCAGGACGTCGTAGCGGGCCCCGTGCCGGGCGCGGGGGGAAGGGGCGGGCGGCGACGCCGCGGCAGAATTTTGCATTTGGTAAGTTTAAGCCGAGGCGAGGAGCTGTCAACGCCCTCCGGCCCGAGGGTCCGCGACGCTGGCAGCGCCGCTCGGCTCCCGGTCGCGTCGTCGGGCGGAGGCGTCCTCGTCAGGCGCGTCCGGAGGGGTGGGGCGTCACGCCGAGCACGCGCCGACAGAGGATGCGGACTTCCTCGACCGCCTCCGCTCGAAAAGGGTCCGAAGCCGTGAGCCGCACGTGCTCGTTCGCGAGCGTGAATCGCGAGGTCGCGACGCCGATCAACGCGTAGTAGAGCGATCCGACGTCTCCCGGGGCGGCGACGCCCGCGCGCTGCGCGGAGACGAGGCAGGTCCGGAAGGTGTCGAAGAGTCGCTGCACGTAGTCCGCTACGAACCAGGCGAATCGATCGCTGTCCGAGGCCGTCTCGATGATCATGATGCGGAACGCTTCCGGTCGCTCGACCGCGAAGTCGATGATCGCATCGATGAAGGCTTCGAGGGCCGCGCGCTCGTCCGCGACGCCCACCTGGTCGACGGTGCGTCGGGTCAGCGCGTCGGCGTCTTCCGCGAGGCGCATCATCGCGGCCCGCCAGAGGCCGTCCATGTTCTGGAAGTGGTGGACGATCAGCTGGTGGTTGACGCCGGCCCGCTCGCCGACCTTGCGCATCGTGGTCCCCGAGAAGCCGAACAGAGAGAACTCGACGATCGCGGCTTCGACGATCTCGTCTTTGCGCTGTCCGTATCCCAGCGACTTCTTCGCCGAGGTCTTCTTCGGGGAGCTTCGGGCCATGGGCGTTTCGGGGCTCCGCTCGGAGGAGAGGGATGGACTCGGAGGCGGCTCGTGGAAGGAGGTCGCGGTTCCGGGGCGCGAGAGAAGACGGTTCGAGACCGATCCCTGGGCTCGTCGGTCCGTCGCGGGGCCGCTTCGACGTCCGAAGACTATCGCGCCTCGCGCGGGCGAGGAGGGCCCACGCGAGAGGGCTCAGCCGTCGAGCCCGAACACCCTTCGCGCGTTGCCTGCCAGGAAGAGGTCGCGTGTCTCGTCGTCGAGGCCCAGGTCGTCGAGGCCTTCGAGCGCCTTGGACGGGAGGATCATCGGGTAGTTCGTTCCGAAGAGGACCTTCTTTCGTCCGTTCGTGCGGAGGTACTGCACGATCGCTTCGGGGTAGCGGCGCACGGTGTAGGCCGAGGTGTCGATGTACACGTTCTCGTGTTTGGTCGCGACGGCGATCGCTTCGTCGGTCCACGGGTAGCCGATGTGGCCGCCGACGATCTTGAGCTCGGGGAAGTCGAGGGCGACCTGGTCGAGATAGACGGGGCGGCCGACTTCGGACGGCATCAGCGGGCCCGTGTGACCGATCTGGGTACAGAAGGGGACGCCGAGCTCGGCGCAGGCCACGTAGACGGGATAGAAGCGGCGATCCGTCGGCGGCGTCTCCCATAGCCAGGGCAGGACGCGGATGGCCGTGAAGCCGAGCTCGTTCACGCAGCGTCGGATCTCGGCGACCGCTTCCATCGGCCGTGACAGGTCCACCGAGCCGACGCCGACGAGGCGACCGTCCGACTGGGCGACGAAGGAGGCGACCTCGTCGTTCGAGATCATCACGTTGCGCGGGGCATACCAGGCCGCGATCAGGCACTGCGAAACGCGGCCGGCCTCCATCGCGCGCAACGTCGTCTCGACCGGGAGCTCGTCGTCCGGATCCGGGGCCGGCATCTTCGTCCAGCGCCGGAGCGAGGCGAAGATGTCGTCGGCGGTGAAGCGGGCGGTGGGGTGTTGGGCGAAGACGTCGATCACGTCCATGGGGCTTCCTTTCGGCGCGAGCTCGAGGGGTCGGCGGTCTCGATCGTCGCACGCCGCGTCGGGGCCAGTCGAGGCCCGCGATGATGTCGTCGAGCGCCGGCTCGTTCAGCAGCTTCCGGCCGATGATGCCGCCGCCCTAGGGGCGGAGCCAGCGCTCGGGCTCGCTCGGGTCGCCCGTCGCGCGCTGCGCCGCGTCTTGGAGGAAGAGCCCGCGCCCGGTCAGTCGATCGTCGGGACCGACGAGAGCAGGCGCTGGGTGTACGGGTGCGTGGGGGCGTCGAAGAGCGCGCGCGCCTCGTTGCACTCGACGATCTCGCCCGAATACATGACGGCCACGTCGTCGGCGAGATGCTTCACCACGCCCATGTCGTGGGTGATGAAGATGTAGGCGATCCCGAGGTCCTGCTGGAGGTCGCTCAGGAGGTTCAGGATCTGGGCCTGGATCGAGACGTCGAGCGCCGACACGGCTTCGTCGCAGATCAGCAGGCTGGGCTCGACGGCGAGGGCGCGGGCGATTCCCAGGCGCTGGCGCTGTCCGCCAGAGAACTCGTGCGGGAAGCGCGCGAGGTGGTCCGTCCCGAGGCCGACGCGCTCGAGCACCTCGACCACGCGATCGCGCCGCGCGCGCGCGTCGGGCGCGAGCCGGAACGCTTCGATGCCCTCACCGACCAGCTGCTCTACGCGCATGCGCGGGTTCAGGCTCGTCATCGGGTCCTGGAAGATCATCTGCATCTTCCGACGACTGCTGCGCAGTCGATCGTCGGTCAGCGAGAACCAGTCGTCCCCGTCGAACGTGACCCGGCCGTCATGGGCCGGGATCAGGCGCATGAGCGTGCGGCCAACGGTGGTCTTGCCGCTCCCCGATTCGCCTACGAGCGCGAGGGTCCGTCCCGCCTGCACGTCGAAACTCACGCCGTCGACGGCCTTCACGTGGCCGACCGTCTTCTGGAAGAGCCCCTTCTTGATGGGGAACCAGGTCCGGAGGTCGTGTACCGAGAGCAGGGGCTCGGACGCGGGGCGGGCTTCGGCTGCCATCAGGCCGCGGGCTCCTCGAGCTCCGCCAGGCGATGGGCGCAGTAGGCGACCTCGCCTTCCTTGTACGGGCGCATGACCGGAGGCATCTCGGCGCACTCGGGCCGGCACTCCGGGTTGCGCGGAGCGAAGCGACAGCCCGGCCCCCAGTTCTGGGGCGAGGGGACGGTTCCGGGGATCTCGTGCAGGCGCTCGCCCGGCCTGCCGCGGCCGGGGAGGGAGGCGAGCAGTCCCTTGGTGTAGGGATGGCCCGGGTCGTGGAGAACCTGCGCGCGCGGTCCGCGCTCGACGATCCGGCCGGCGTACATCACGGCGATGTCGTCGGCCACCTGGTTCACGACGCCGAGGTCGTGGGTGATCAGCAGGACCGCCGTTTCGAGCTCGCGCTGCAGCCGGCTGATCAGGTCGAGGATCTGTTTCTGGATCGTGACGTCGAGGGCGGTCGTCGGCTCGTCGGCGAGGAGGATCCGGGGTTCGGTGCAGAGCGCCATGGCGATCATCACGCGCTGGCGCATGCCGCCGGAGAGCTGATGGGGATAGTCGTCGAAGCGCTGGGCCGGATCCGGGATCCCGACCTTGTCGAAGAGCTCGATGCCACGGCGGCGGGCTTCGTCCTTCGAGAGGTCGGCGTGGAGGTGGAGGGCCTCCATCAACTGGGCGCCGACGCGCACGACCGGGTTCAGGCTCGTCATCGGCTCCTGGAAGATCATCGACATCTGGTTGCCGCGGATCGCGCGCATCTCGGGGACCGAACACGCGAGGACGTCGCGCCCCTCGAGCAGGATGCGACCGTTCGAGACACGCCCCGGCCGCGCGACCAGTCGCATGAGCGACATCGCCGTCATCGACTTGCCGCAGCCCGACTCGCCCACGATGGCGAGGCATCGCCCCTTCTCGAGCCCGAAGCTCACGTGGTCGACGATCGGGATCCGTCGGTCCCCGAACGGGAAATCCGTCACGAGGTCCTCGACTTCGAGCAGCATCGGCGGTTCCTTCCCCGTTCGTCGTGGCGCCTTCGGCCGGCCTGCGCGGGCGTCGGACGTCGGGGCGTCCCGAGCCGTCCCCCTCGCACTCCGGTGCGCGCCCCCTGCGCGTTCCGCTTCCGGCTCCCGCGGGATCATAGTCGTATTCTTCGAGCATCGGGGGCGAATCCTTGAGGAAGAGCGATGGGCCGGCCTCCGCTCCTTCCCGATTCGGGCCGGCCGCGATCGGGCTGGTATGCTTCGCCCCGATGCGCGTCGGCGCCACGCACCGATCCGGTCGACACGCTCGCGCGAGAACACCCCATCCGTGATGAGTCCCGTCCCGTCCCGTCCCGCTCGCGCCGCTCTGACGTCGCTCCTGCTGCTCGTCGGCCTCGTTCTCGTCGGGGGAGCCGCGGCCGCTCGCACGCCGGCCGGCGCGACCGTCCGGATCGCGATCGTGTCGGACATGGAGTGGCGGCTCGGGCGAACCGACGGGGTCCTGCGTGAAGAGCTGCGCGCGCTCCTCGAGCCCGAGTTCACGATCGTCTTTCCCGCCGAGATCCAGCGCAACGCGGCCGAGATCGATCTGCCGATTCCTTCGATCCATGCCGAGCTGATGGCGCGGGACGACGTCGACCTCGTGATCGCGCTCGGTCCGCGCGCGACCCAGGCGCTGCTCGACGTGCCGCGTCTGGAGAAGCCCGCCTTCGGGACCTTCGTCCTCGACCGTGTGCTGCAGGGCTTTCCGATCACCCCGGATGGCACGAGTGGCTATCCGAATCTGACCTTCCTCGTCGAGGATGCCGGGCTCGTCGAGCTGGTCGAACGGCTCGGCACGATCTTCGGCGGCTCGGGCCCCGGGCGGCTCGCATTCCTGATCGACGAGTCCTACGTCACGCCCGATCTGAAGCTGCCGGACGAGCTGGCGGATGTCCGCGCGAAGACGGGCGTCTCGGTCTCGGTGGTCGCGGCGCGTCGCCCCTACACCGACGCGGTGTCCCGGATTCCGGACGACGTCGACGGCGTCCTCGTCGGTCCGCTCTTCGACTTCCGGGAAGAAGAAGTGCGGGACCTCGCGAACGACCTGATCCGCCGACGCTTCCCGAGCATGGCCGTTGCCGGCAGCCGCGAGGTCGAACTCGGGATCCTGTCCAGCCTCTCGCCCTCGTCCGACATCACGCGCCTCGCAAGACGCGTCGCGCTGCAGGTGCAGGACGTCCTGCTCGGCAAGCGGCCCGAGGATCTGCCCGTCTCCCGCGAGTCGCTGGAGGAGCTGACCATCAACGTCGAGACCGCGCGCGCCCTCGATCTGCCGCTGCGTTTCGATCTCCTCGGCGAGGCGCGCCTCGTCGGTCGGGTCGAGGCTGCGGGGCGTCGCTTGACCCTCGAACAGGCGGTGCGCGAGAGCCTGAAGGCGAACCTCGATCTGAAGAGCCAGGACCGCGTCGTGGCCGCCGGCCGCGAGGACGTCTTCATCGCGATCTCCGCGCTGCTCCCGCAGGCCTCCGTTTCCGCCAACTATGCGCGGATCGACGAGGGCCGTGCCGGATTCATGGCGGCCGAGAACTCGACGACGGTCGGCGCGAGCGCGCAGCAGCTGCTCTTCGACCAGGCGACCCTCGCCAACATCTTCGTCGCGCGGAGTGGCCTCGAAGCGCTCGACGAGGCGCGGGAGCAGGTCCGACAGGACATCGTCCTCGGGACCGCGCAGGCTTTCCTCGAAGTGCTCCGCGCGCAGACGACCTTCGACGTCCAGCGCTCGAACCTCGAGGTGACCCGCGCGAACCTGACGCTCGCCCGCACGCGCAACGAGCTGGGCGCCGCAGCGGCGGGCGAGGTGTTCCGCTGGGAGGCCGAGGAGGCGGACGCAGCGCGCCTGCTGGTCGAGGCGCGCGCCGCGCTCCAGAACCAGCGCATCACGTTCAACCGTTTCCTGAACCGACCTCTCGAAGAGGCCTTCGATCCCGTCGCCGTCCGGCTGCAGGACCTGCCCTTCACGTTCTCGGATCCGCGGGTTGCGCCGCAGCTCGAAGCCCCTCTCCAGTTTCGGCGCGTAGCGGACTTCCTGGTCGCCGAGGCGATGCGATCGGCGCCGGAGCTCGCCGTCCTCGACGCGCAGATCGATGCCCAACGGACCCAGCTCCGCTCGCGTCAGCTCTCCTTCGTGTCGCCGACGCTCGCGGCCCAGGCCGACTTCGATCGCCTGGTCGCGGATTCCGGTCGCGGCGCGGGCGGTCGGATCGGGGGGGACGACAACTGGTCGATCGGCGTCGAGGCGTCGATCCCGATCGCCGAGGGCGGGGGGCGCGTGTTCGATTTCCGGAAGCTTCGGGAGGAGCTGTCGCAGCTCCGGATCGATCGGCGGAGCGAGGCCCAGAACGTCGAGGAGCGCGTCCGGCGCGCGGCGAACGAGAGCGCCGCGAGCTTCGTGTCGATCCAGCTCTCCCTCGACGCCGCGCGCGCCTCGACGCGGAACCTCGGGTTGGTGACCGAGTCCTACGCGCGCGGCGCGCTGAACGTGATCGACCTGATCGACGCGCAGGACGCGGCGTTCGCGGCGCGACAGCAGGCGGAGACCGCGGTCTTCGATCACGTCCTCGATCTGCTCGAGCTGCAGCGCGGGATCGGCCGCGTCGAGCTCTTTCAATCGACGGAGGTCCGCCGCGAGACCCTCGAGCGGCTCGACCGCTTCCTGCATGACGGATCCGCCGGACCGGGAGAAGAAGTGCGATGAGAGCTCACGAAGTGAAGGCGACCCGTCGGCGAAGCGGGTCTGCCGCGGCCGGATCGGCACGCCGGTACTCGAGCGGAAGGCGCGCGCCGGTCTTGGCGCTCGTGCTCGCCGGCCTGGTGAGCGGCGCCTGCAGCGAGGAGGCGCCGCCGACGGAGGAGGTCGTCCGCGGCGTGCTGGTCGAGACCGTCGATGCACCGGGGACGACGCGGGAGCGGATCCTCACCGGCGTCACGCGCTCCGTCGACACCACCGATCTCAGCTTCCGGGTCGCCGGCCAGCTCGTCGAGCTCGGCGTGAAGACGGGTGACATCGTCGAGGCCGGCGCGCTCATCGCGATCCTCGACCGGACCGATTACGAGATCGAGCTGGCGGAAGCGAAGGCGGCGCTGACGCAGGCCGAGGCCGAGCTGCGCAACGCCGACGCGAGCTACGCGCGCGCTCGGGCGCTCTACGAGCGAGAAGGCATCGCGCGCACCGACCTCGAAGCGGCGCGGGCGAGCGCCGAGTCCGGACAGGCGAACGTCGACGCGGCGGCCCAGCGCGTGCGCGCCGCCGGGCGCCAGCTCGACTACACGCGACTGGTCGCGCCGTCGGACGGGGCGATCAGCGCCGTGCCCGTCGAGCTGCGCGAGAACGTCACCTCCGGCCAGGCCATCGCCGTCCTCCAGACCGGCGGGCCGCCGGAGGTCGAGGTCGCCTTTCCCGAGGTCCTGATCTCCTCGGTGAAGGCGGGCGACCCCGCCGAAGCGATCATCGAGGCCTTTCCCCAGGACGTCTACGAGGGGGTCGTGCGCAAGGTCGGGATCGCGCCCGCCGACGGGGCGGCGACCTATCCCGTGACGGTCCGGCTCGATACCGGCTGGGATCGTATCCGCCCCGGCATGGCCGCGGAGGTGCGGTTCCGCTTCCAACAGAGCGCGGGCGCGAAGCCGATCGTGCCGGCCTCGGCGGTCGGTGAGGACCGCGACGGTCGCTACGTCTTCGTGGTCGAGCCCGAAGAGGGCGGCTTCTTCCAGACGAGGCGGCAGCCGGTCGAAGTCGGTGGACTCGCCGGTGCGGGCGTCCAGGTCGAGACGGGGCTCGTCGGCG
>JBCCZJ010000010.1:0-27012 GCA_039187915.1 Myxococcota bacterium | reverse complement strand
GAAAAGGCGGACGACTAGCGCGCGGCGCTCCTCGTCCGCCTCGCGCGGCGACGGCCCGCGGCGCTAGTCCGCTTCGCGTTCGATGTCCGCGCCGATCGCGCGGAGCTTCTCTTCGACGCGTTCGTAGCCGCGATCGACGATCTCGGCGTTCTGGACGACGCAGGGCCGGCCGGTCGCGCAGAGCGCCGCGATGATCATCGCCATGCCGGCGCGGATGTCGGGGCTGCGCACGGTCTGGCCGCGGAGCTTCGACGGTCCGGTGATGATCACGCGATGGGGATCGCAGATCACGGCGTTGGCGCCCATCTGGATCAGCGGATCCACGAAGTACATGCGCCCCTCGAACATCTTCTCGAAGAAGAGGATCGTGCCTTCGCTCTGGGTCGCGAGCACCAGGAAGGGGCTCATCATGTCGGTCGGGAACTGCGGCCAGGGTCCGTCGTCGACCTGTGGAATCGCTCCGCCGGCATCGGTCTGGATGCGCGGCGTCTGGCCCGAGGGCAGCACGATCCGATCACTCTTGATGTCGAGCGCGAGGCCGAAGCGCTCGAACACGCGGTGCATCATCCAATAGTGACCCTTCACGGTGTCGTGGATCGTGAGGCCGCCGCCGGTGGCGGCGGCGAGGGCCAGGTACGAAGCGACTTCGATGTGATCGGAGACGACGCGGTGGGTCGTGCCGTGGAGCTTCTCGACGCCGGTCACGGTCAGCGTGTTCGTGTAGAGCCCGTCGATGCGGGCGCCCATCGCGATCAGCAGCTTCGCGAGGTCCATCACGTGAGGCTCGCTCGCGGCGTTCAGGATCGTCGTCGTGCCGTCCGCGAGCGCCGCCGCCATCAGGATGTGCTCCGTCGCGGTCACGCTCGCTTCGTCGAAGAAGATCATGGCGCCCTCGAGGCGCTCACGGGCAGTGAACTCGAACTCCACGTCGTCGACGACGGCGCCGAGCTGGCGCAGCCCGTAGAAGTGGGTGTCGAGACGTCGTCGGCCGATCCCGTCGCCGCCGGGCGGATGGAGCTTCGCGCGGCCGAGCCGATGGAGCAGCGGTGCCACGAAGAGGACGGAGGTCCGGACGCGTTCGCAGAGCTCGACCGGGAGCGGCGCATCGGTCAGGTTCGCGCCGCGGATCGTCACGCGATCCTCGAGGCGGGAGACCTCGGCACCGATCGCGCCGGCGATCTCGAGCATGACGTCGACGTCCCGGATCGAGGGGACGTTCTCGAGCACGACCTCTTCGTCCGTCAGCAGCGCGGCCGCGATCATCGGCAGGACGGCGTTCTTGCTGCCGGACGCCACGATCTCGCCCTCGAGCGGGCGCCCGCCCCGGATCACGAATCGACTCAAAGCACTTCTCCCCTCACCACCCCAGGGACCGCGCCCCGCCGGCGCATGATCGCCGAACCCGGGGGACGGAGCCACAGGAGGCCGGCTCCATCGCCGCGATTCGGGTCGAATCCGCTACGCCTCACGCGGGGCCGCCCCCTTCTCTCATCGGCAGATTGGAGCCCGCATCTGTAATTCGGTTCACCTTTTCTTTCGCCCACTTGTCGAGATTCGCGGAACGCCCTCAACCGAGGTTGCCCCGCACCCGACCGGTCCCATAGCCTCCCCCGAGTCGTCTCCGGGCACTGAGGGAGAGCGACGCGATCTGCCCCCGGCCCCGAGCGGCCGGCCCCGGCGGATCCCACCTGGATCGAGGAGCGAATCGAGTCCCATGCGAAAGAGCACGCAGCACATCGCCAACCCGGCCGGCTTCCCCCGCCGCCTCGCCCTCGCGGCCCTCGCCGCGATGACCGCCCTGGTCCTCGCCGGCTGCGGTGGCAGCTCGGCGCCCGCGGTGCAGATCCCCGCCGACCCGAAGGGAGCCACCCAGACCGAGCTCGACGCCCTCTTCGACCAGATCAGCCTCCAGCTCCAGAGCGCGAAGCCCGGCAGCGACGCCGCGATCGAGCTCCAGCAGAAGCTCTCGCAGGTGGGCGGCGAACTCGCGAATCGGGCCGCCGCGGCCACGCGCACGCGCCTCTCCCAGGTCGAGCGCGTCGACGGAAAGCTCCCGCTCGGCGCCCTCGAGAAGGAGACGAGCGGCCTGGCGTCGATCCGGCGCTACGACCTCAACGTCCACCGCCAGCTCGAGAACGAGCTGAACGGCGAGCTCGAGGCGACCCGCACGGCGATCCGAGAGCGCGAGACCCGGCTCGCCTCCACGTCCGACGCCGACCTCCTCGACCGGATCAACCTGCTGTCCGCGCTCTCGGCGCTCTCGGGGACCGGCTCCGAGAAGCAGGCCCGCTACGCGGCAGAGCGCGACGAGATCCTGCGCAACGTCTCGAAGGAAGCCGAGGAAGCGATCCGCAACGAGGACTACGAGAAGGCCCAGAGCCTGCTCGGCATCGTCGCCGAGGTGAACCCGGACGACGCGCAGACGCAGGCCACCAAGTGCGACGTCGACGGCAAGGTGATCGTCAAGCGCTTCAACGATTCCCTCGCGACGGGCCGCTTCGGCCGCACCGTCGAGATGCTCGAGGAGTTCTCGACCACCGACTGCTTCGACGACATCAAGGCGAGCCTCGCCGGCGACGCGGCGCCCCTGGTCGAGGCGTTCGGCATGATCGGCCAGGAGTCGGTGGCTGCGAACGATCTGCCCGCCGCCTACGGGCGCTACCAGGACGCGGCGGTGATCTCGCAGCTCCTGCTCGATCGCAAGGCGAGCCTGCCGGGCGTTCCGGCGTTCCTGAAGAAGGTCGAGAAGCGCTTCGACAAGGCCTACGCCGCCAACGAGTACGGCGCAGCCTGGGGCTACCTCACGGTCATGACCGAGTTCGGCCCGACGACGCCGCAGCTTCGACAGAGGCTGCGCAAGACCCGGGACGAGATCGCGCGCCGCGCGGTCCGTGGCCTGACCGCCTACCCCTTCGAAGACCCCGCGAGCTCCGCCGCCAAGGTCGGCGACGCCGTCTCCTCGAAGGTCGTCCAGCACATCTTCCGCACGATCCCCTCGGACGTGCGAATCGTCGAGCGTGAACAGCTCGAGCGGATCCTCGAGGAGTGCAAACGAACGGGCACCTGCGCGGATCTCGATACCGCGGACTTCATCGTCCAGGGCACGATCCTCGACGCCAAGGTCGAGACCACGTCGAAGGTCGGCCGCGAGACCCGACGCGTCGTGACCGGCCAGGAGACGATCACGAACCCGGATCACACCCGCTGGATGTCGCTCTCCGAGCGCGACCGCTCGAAGCAGCCGGAGCCCCCGCGCACGCTGCGACGCGACGTGACCGAGGACGTGACGATCGAGGTCAACAACGTCCGCAAGGTCGGGATCATCTCCGTCTCCTACCGCGTCGTCGATGCGGCCTCGGGCCGCGTCCTCTTCACGGATTCCATGCAGACCAAGCAGGAGTTCCAGGACGAAGGTCGCCAGGGCGTGCAGCTCGGCGCCTTCAAGCAGGAGACCGACTTCGTCGAGCTCCCGCCGGACATCGAGATCCTCTCGGGCTCGGGCGGCCTCGCCGACAAGATCTCGGAGGAGATCGGCGTCAAGCTCGTCGACTTCCTGAAGGACCCGGAAGAGCAGTACAGCGACGAGGCAACGCGCTTCGTGAGCGAAGGCGACTATCTCTCCGCGGCCCGCAAGGCGGCGTACTCGATCGTCCTGCGCGAGATCAAGCAGAAGGAGATGGGCTCCCTCAAGTCGGACCTCAAGCGCTACGCGATGGATGCCCCTGCGCTCTAGGCGACGCGGGATCGGCGCGAGGCGAGCCCGACCAGACCGAGGGCCAGGAGCAGCGCCGTCGAGGGCTCCGGAATCAGCGCCGGATCCTCGAAGCTGTCGTAGACGCGGACGAAGTCCGCTTCGAACGCGTAGAAGCGGTTGGTGTTCCGGTTCGTGCCGAGCCGGAAATTCTGCAGGCCGCCCGGGTTGCTGCCGAAGCTCGAGACGACCTGGACGCCGTTGAACCAGATGTCGCCGTCGTTGCCGCCGGTCTTGCGGATCACGATCGAGTCCCAACCGCCGGTCGGGGCGCCGATGTCGTAGACGTCCCCCGTCGTCCGGAACTGGTACCGGCCGTCGAAGTTCTCGACCTGCCAGGAGTAGTCGGCGGTCGACGCGTCGTTGTTGCTGAAGATGCCTTGCCAGCCCCCCTGATCGAAAGGCGTCTCCGAGCGGATCCGCAGCGCGATCGACCAGTCGGGACTGCCTCCGTAACCCGTGGTCTCGAGGAAACTCGGCGAACCCTCGTCACCGTCGAAGAGCGCGGTTCCGGCCGAGATCGTCGGGCCGCCGCCCACGGCGTTCAGGTCGTAGGTCCCGAACAGATCGTCCGGCGTGCCGTCGTCGAAGTTCCACTCCGCGATCTGCGCGGCATGGATCGGCGCGGCCGCGAACAGGACCAGCGCGAAGCCGGCCGCGAACGCGGAAGCCAGTCTGGGGATAAAGGAAGGCATCCAAGGGGAATCGGGTGAAAACCCGACCGGCTTGAGCGCAAGCCATCCGCAACTTCGCGGTGCGGGCGGGCAGAGCGGCAGATCGGGCGCAGCCCGTCGGCGGCCAGTCGCGGCCCGGCCCAACGCGCGAACCGTTCGTCGGTGGTGCGGATCCGGCACCATGCGCGAGCCGCTCGTCGGTGGTGCGGATCCGGCCTAACGCGCGAGCCGTTCCTCGATGGCGCGGATCCCCGCGTAGGTGTCGTCCGCCTGACGGGCGCGGTCGACGAGGGTCTCCGCCTTCTCGAGCTCGCCGCGGTCGATCGCGCGGTCGGCCATCGCGACGTAGCGACTCGCGATGTTGCGCATCCCGCTCTTCGCGTCCGCGTTGTTCGGGTCGAGCTTCAGGATCTGCTGGTAGTGCGCGAAGGCGTTGTCGCCAGCCGGCGACATCAGCCGATTCTCGCGGAGGGCGGTCTCGGCGTTGCGCGAGAGACCGATGATCTTGAGACGATCTCCCGCCGTGATCTTGCGGACGACCGGTGCGGGCTTCGCGGGCGCAGGCGTCGGTTCGACCGGCGCGGGGGCGACGACCGGCGCGACCTTCGTCGGCCCCTCCGCAGCGTCCACCATTCCGTCGTTCGCCGGCGCCACGGTCGGCGCGTCCGACCCACCGCTCAGAAAGATTCCCCCGCCGACGAGGAGCGCGAGCCCGACCGCGAGCGCCGCGAAGAGACCCGTGCGGTTCGGGCCCGACGAAGCGGTCGAACCGCTCGGCGCGATCCCGCCCGTCGGGATCGGACCGACCTCGGCGCCCTCGACGCCCTCCGACACGACGAAGAGCCGGTCCACGTAGCGGGGCCGCGCGTCGGGATCGAGCTCGAGCAGCGGGCGGATCGCCGAAGCCAGACCCATCGGAATCGCATCCGGAAGCTTCTTGAAGTTCCGACGCGCGTCGACCGCTTCGACGACCGTCGTCCCCATCGGCATCGGCCGCCCGAGCGCCGCCGCCACCAGGACGAGGCCGAGGCTGTAGAAGTCGGAGCGCCCGTCGATCCGGCCGCCGTGGAACCCCAGCTGCTCGGGCGAGGCGTACGAGAGCTTGCCCTTGAACCCGTCCACGATCGTGCCCTCGCCCTCTTCGAGGAGCTTCGCGATCCCGAAGTCGATGATCTTCGCCTCCTGCACGCGGCCGTTCGGGAGCACGATGTTGTCGGGGGAGACGTCGCGATGGATCACGCCCTTCCGGTGCGCCGCCGCGAGGCCATGCGAGACGCGCGCGCCGAGGAGCGCGACGTCGTCCGGCGAGAGTCGCCCGTCGCTGATCCTCTTCGAGAGCGGGACGCCCTCGATCATCTCCATGATGAGGTAGACGCGTCCCTGGTCGTCCGAGAGCAGGTCGTGACAGTGGACCACCGCGGGATGGCGAACCGCGAGCAGCGCCTTCGCTTCGCGATAGAAGAACTCGGAGGCGCCCTTCTTCTTGGACAGCTCCGCGTGCATGACCTTGATCGCGCGATGCTCGTCGAGGCGACGATGGCGCGCGCGGTAGACCTCGCCCATACCGCCGACGCCGAGCACGTTCACGATCTCGTACTCGCCGAAGAGGATCGTGCCCGGCGCGAGGCCACGGTCGGGATCGATCGGCGTCGGAGGGGGCGTAGAAGGCGGCGTCGAAGAAGGCATCGAAGGGGCAGGCGTGGAGGACGCCGGCGCGTCCGCCGAGACCGGCGGCGGAGCGGTCTTGTCATCGAGGACGCGCGTCTCGGGCACGGAGCGATCGGCAACGAGCGGCGTGGACTCCGCGGCAGGCGACGACGCGCGGGGCACGAGCTGCGTGGCGTCGGCATCCTCGGCAGGCGCGGCAGGCGCGGCGCGGTCCGGGACCGCGACCGTCCCGGCCTCCGCGCCCGACGCAACGCGAGTCTCCGCGGTCCCGGCCGCGTCGTCCCCGACGACGACGGTCTCGGCAGCGGCCGCCTCGTCGTCCGAGACGATCCGCGTCTCCGCGAGTTCGGCGTCCTGCTCGTCGTCCCGCGCCATCCGAAGCCTCCAGGCGGCCGATCGGGCCGCCTCCGTGTAGTGCCCTGCGATTCGATGGTGGGTATCGGCCGACCGACGTCGGGGATGAAGCCGCGGGGGCCCGGCGCGACGGCTACTCGACCGTGATCGTGATCTTCTCCGACACGACCGGCGGATCGTGGGGAATGTGGAGGTGGTCCCCGAGGATCAGCTGGAGCGTGTGGGTTCCCGGGGTCAGCTCGAGGCTCACCTCGGTCTGTCCGCCGCCGAAGTGACGATAGTTGTCGCTCTTCGGGATCGGGAGGTTCGCAGGCGGCAGCTCCGCGTCGACGACGAGGTGATGGTGACCGGTGTTCTTCTTCTCGGTGCCGGCCGGCGCGACGCCCATGCCCCCGAGCCCGAAGCGGACGACGACCGGGGAGGACGTCTTCGCACCGTCGGTCGGCGTGATGAAATAGACGCGCGCGTCTTCGGGTCGATCGCTGCGCGGGAGGCCGCCCTCCTCGTGATGCCCCGCCATTCCGGACGTGGCGGCCAGGCACGGAATCAGGGCGAGCGCGAAGAGGGTCGCAACACGGCTCGTAAGGGACATCGTCAATCATCCTCCGATCGGCCGACGGCGCAACCCGGCCTTTCGGTCAGTCTAACTCGCAGCGAAGCCCACCACACCCGCGCGCCGACGACGGCCCGTCGCGTGCCGTCCTTCGCTCGGATCGCGGATGCGGATCGACGCCTTCGACGGGACGACGCATCTCTGTGTGTCAGGTGATGCGCGCGTTCGGAGATCGATCCCGTCCTCTTCCCCGACCGCAGGCCGATCGTCGCGGCGCGGGCACCGAAGTGCCGCGCCGCCCCGCCGAAAGACGGCTCGCTCGACGCCTCGGGCGGCGGCTTCGTCGAAACGTCGCGCGGCGGCTTCTCGGGTCTGGCGCCCGTCTTCGCGTCCGCGCGCCGATCGCCCTGGCGGGAGCCCCGCTTCCTCGCACGGGCTTCGCCGCGGGTGGCGGACCGGCAACTCCCGTCGCAGCCGCCGCGGCGCCCGACCGATTTCCCCGCCCCGAATGTCGGCCCCGTCGGACCATGCTCCCGCCTATCGCTTCCTGCTATCGTCGGGCGCGCTCGCCCCCGGTCGGGGCCGCGAGCGCCGACCGTCCTGGTCGGCCGGACCTCATTCGCGCGACGCGCCGAGCTCTCCTCTCCGGAGACCCGTGCGCGCGCGGCTCGGAGAAGACCATGCAGATCGGCGACCTCAAGGGCGAAAAGATCGGAATCTGTGTCTCGGGCGGCCTCGACAGCAAGTCGGTCACCTCGCGCCTGATCGAGGCGGGCCTCGACGTCGTCGGCTTCACCGCCGACCTCGCGCAGCCCGACGAAGAGGACGTGAACGACATCCCGAAGCGCATGGCGCCGACGGGATCCGAGACGCGGGTCGTCGACCTCAAGGACTCGATGGCGAAGGCCGCCATGCTCGTGATCAAGTCCCTCGCCCGCTACGACGGCGGCTACTGGAACACCACGGGCATCGCCCGCGCCGTCACGGTCCACGGTCTCCTCGAGGCGATGAAGGCCGAAGGCTGCACGGTCCTCGCCCACGGCGCGACCGGCCGCGGCAACGACCAGATTCGCTTCGAGCGCTACACGAACGTGCTGGCGCCGGAGATGAAGGTCTACGCGGCTTGGCGCGACCCACGGCTCCTCGAGCAGTTCCCGGGCCGCAAGGAAATGGCCGCCTATCTCCAGGAAAAGGGAATCGAGGCCGCGGTCGGCGGCGCGAAGCGCTACTCGACCGACGCCAACATCGCCGGCCTCTCCCACGAGGCGGAGGACCTCGAAGAGCTGACGACCCCGGCGACGATCGTCGAGCCGACCATGGGCGTCTGGCCGCAGGACGCGCCGGACAAGATCGAGACCGTGCAGCTCCGCTTCGAGAAGGGCATCTGCGTCGAGCTCAACGGCAAGGCCCTCGATCGCTTCGACATGCTCGTCGAGGCCAACCAGGTCGCCGGTCGCAACGGCATCGGCATCTCCAACGCCCTCGAGAACCGCATCATCGGCACGAAGAGCCGCGGCGTCTACGAAGCCCCCGGCATGACGCTCCTCGGCGCCGGCGTGGAGGCCGTCTATCAGGCGGTGCTCGACCGTCGGGCGACCACCCTCTTCCGCTACCTGTCGACGATCGTGTCGGAAGCCGTCTACGACGGGCGACTCTTCGATCCCGCCCCGCGCGCGGCGATCTCGGCGATCAACCTGATGGCCGAGAACGCCAGCGGCACGGTCGAGCTCGGCCTCTACAAGGGGAGCCTGTTCTTCCAGCAGCTGACCGACGTCACCGGATCGCTCTACAACCCGGCGGACGCGTCGATGGAAGCGAGCGACGGGCTGAACCCGGTCTCCAGCCAGGGCTACGTCGAGGTCCAGGCGGTCGAGGCGATCGCCATGGCGAATGCCGGGCAGATCGTGGCGCCGGCCTGGGACGAGTAGCCCACCGTCCCGAGCGAAATCGCGCGGCCCTCAGCGATCCGGTCGCCACCCCGACTTGGTGAGCGTCATCTGCACGCAGCCGATCCGGCGCGCTTCGAAGCCGGCCTCGCAGTAGGCCAGGTAGTAGGTCCAGAGCCGTTCGAAGGCGCCGCTGTCGTCGACCGCGAGGTAGGCATCCGGCCGCTCCTCGAGGTTCGCGCGCCACCGCCGAAGCGTCTCCGCGTAGTCGGCGGTGATGTCGTGGACGTCCTGGATCCGGAAGTCGCTGACCCGCGCGACGCGATCGGCGATCGCCGCGACCGAAGGCAGGAACCCGCCGGGAAAGACGTAGCGCTTGATGAAGTCGACGTGCCGACGGGAGCGCTCGTAGAGCTGGTCGGCGATCACGATGGCCTGCAGTCCCATCACGCCGTCGGGCTCGAGCCGATCCGAGCAGACCTGGATGAAACGGTCGAGATACTCGGCGCCGACCGCCTCGATCATCTCGATCGACACCAGCCGGTCGTAGCGACCGGTGAGGTCGCGGTAGTCGTCGAAGCGGACGTCGATCCGATCATCGAGCCCGGCGGCGGCGACGCGCTCGAGCGCGAGCGCTCGCTGTTCCGCGCTGATCGTCGTCGTCGTGACGTGGCAGCCGTAATGCTTGGCCGCGTGCAGTGCGAAGCCGCCCCAGCCGGTGCCGATCTCGAGGAGCCGATGGGACGGCCGGAGCTGCAGCTGGCGACAGAGCCGATCGTATTTCTCCGTCTGGGCCGACTCGAGCGGCTCGCCCGGGAAGCTGAAGATCGCCGACGAGTAGGTCATCGAGGGATCCAGCATCGCGGCGTAGAACTCGTTTCCGAGATCGTAGTGGGCCTGGATGTTCCGCCGACTGCCCGGGCGCGTGTTCCGCGTGAGCGGCGCCGCGAGGGATCGGAGGACGGACTCGCCACGAGCCAGCAGGGAATCGAGGCTGCCCGTCGGGCCGACGAAGCCGGGCTGGGCGACGAGCAGCCGGAGCAGCCCCGGCAGGTCGTCGCACGTCCACTCGCCCTCGATCCAGGACGTCCCCGCCCCGAGCGAACCCTCGCGCGCGAGCCGCGTGTAGACCCGCGGCGAGCGGATGCGGATCTCGATCGTCGGGCCCTTGCCGTCCCCGAGTTCGCGGACTCCGTCCGCGTCGACGAGCCGGATGGCGCCGCCGACGAGCCCGGAGAAGCGTCGTTCGACCCCCGCCCGGGCCCAGCGCGGGAAAGCGGAGGCGTCGGGGCGCGGCGTGGGTCGGGGCTGGGATCTGCGGGGCAGGATGCTGGTCGTACTCACGGGGTCCCTCCGGAATCGAGCGGCGGATGCTGGGAGCGCGCGTAGGCGCCGGACCGGCTCGGATGGGGGTGGAAGGGCGCGCGTTTCCAGGCGAGCCGAGCCGCCTGGGTGTAGATGCCGAAGAGGGTCTCGTAGGGCATGAAGGCGTGGCGCAGGACCGTGCCGCGAGGCGAGGTGCCGAGCCCGCCGACGCGGCGCACCTCGAAGCCGGCTTCGAAGACCGTGTTCTTGCCGCGCCGATTCGTGATCGAGAGGCGCAACCGATCGTCCGGCTCGCGCAGCGTGAAGCGATAGTCGTGATCCATTTCGAAGAAGGGCGACACGTGCAGGGCTTTCGGCGTGTCGAAGCGGAGTCGGCCCGTCTCGTCCCGATCGAGATCGTCGAGCAGGTACACGTGCCGCTCACCCCAGGGCGTGTTCGTCACTTCGGCGACCACGGCCTCGAGCCCGTCGGGCCCCGAGCAATAGACGAAGCTCACCGGGTCGAAGGTCAGGCCGAAGCAGCGCGGCTGTGACACGAGATGCATCGGACCCGAAAGCGTCCGGCCCGTTCGCCGCGCGATGAGGTCGGTCACCGTCTCGCGCAGCGTCCGACCGGGCGCGGCGCTCGCGTCGGCGCCCTCTTCCGGGAGGTGATCCTTTCGCCGGAACGTGATCGGCCAGCGTCCTGCGAGCCGGAGGACGCGCCCGGGCGCGGCGTCGATCGCGTCGACGTCGGCGCAGGCGAGGAGCAGGTCGCGCGTGAAGGCGTGGGCCGGCGCGTGCCGGCGGTGCCAGAGACGCCCGCGATAGAAACCCGGCCGGATCACGGTCGGAGACGCTCGATCTGTTCGGCTGCGACCAGGCCGCTTCGCACGCCGTCCTCGTGGAATCCGTAGCCCCAGTAGGCGCCGCAGAACGCGCTGCGCCGCTCGGCGCCGAGCCCGTCCTGATGACGCTGGACCGCCATGGCGGCAGCGTCGAAGATCGGATGGGCGTACGTGTACTGCGCGATCACTCGCTCGGGGTCGATCTCCTCGCTGCTGTTCAGCGTGACGAGGAAGTCGACCGACGCGTCGATCCCCTGCAGCCGGTTCATGTCGTAGGTCACCGTCGCCGCCTCGCCCGGATCGTCCGGCACGTGGTAGTTCCAGGCCGAGCGCGCCTCGGCCCGGCGCGGCAGGAGGGAGGCATCCGTGTGGAGGACCACGTCGTTCGGCTGGTATCGGATCGCGCCGAGCACCTCCTTCTCGAGCGGGCTCGCGTCCGAGAGGAGCGCGAGTGCCTGGTCGCTGTGGCAGGCCAGGACGACCGCGTCGAAGGACCGGACGGAGCCGTCCGAGAGCGAGAACTCGATCCCGTCGAAGTCGCGCACGACACGCTCGACCGCGACGCCCAGCCGGATTCGGTCGCGGAAGGGGCGGGTCAACGCCTCGACGTAGCGCGCAGAGCCGCCCGAGACGACGCGCCACTGCGGCCGGTCGCGGAGGCTGAGCAGGCCGTGGTTCTGGAAGAAGCGCGCGAAGCTCTCGGCGGGGAAGGCACGCATCTGATCCGGCGGACAGGACCAGATGGCCGCGCCCATCGGCAGCAGGTGCTCCTGCTGGAAGTCCTGCCCGAAACCGTGCGCGTCGAGGAACTCGCCGAGCGAGAGACTCGTCCGCGGCGCCTCGAGAAGCGCGCGGGCCTCCCGGAAGAAGCGAAGGATCTCGGAGAGCATGCTCCAGAAACGGGGCCGGAAGACGTTCCTCCGCTGGGCGAAGAGCCCTCGAAGCGAGCTCCCGGAATATTCGAGGCCCGTCCGGGCGGACCGGAAGCCGAAGGTCATCCGGGTCGGCTGCGTCTCGACGTCGAGCTCGCGGAGCAGTGCGCTGAAGTGGGGATAGTTGCGCTCGTTGTAGACGATGAAGCCGGTATCGATGGCGTGGTTCGTGCCCTCGTGGGCGACGTCGACCGTGTGCGTGTGCCCGCCGATCCAGTCGTCCCGCTCGAAGATCTGGACGTCGTGGCGCGGGTGGAGACGGTGCGCGCAGACGAGGCCGGAGACGCCGGAGCCGATGATCGCCACCCTCATGCCGCCACCTCCCCTTCGGCGCCGGGCCGGAGCAGCGAGTGCACGACGAACCACTCGCGCCCGTCGTCGAAGGCGAAGAGTTCCTCGCAGGCCATGAAGAACATGCGCCAGCGCTGGGCTGCGCGGCGCGCCTCCGAGGGGGAGAGGTCCCGCTCGAAGATCGCGTCGACCTCGTCGCGACGCGCGTCGAGCCGGTCCAGCCAGGCGCGAAGGGTGCGCGCATAGTCGCGCCCGTCGACGCGCCACTGGGACTCGACCCGGAGCGCGCTCTTCACGTGCCGCGGGAGGTCGAAGCTCGGCATGATGCCGCCCGAGAAGAAGTTGCGCGCCATCCAGTCGCCGTCCCCGTCGTCCTCGAAGAAGTAGGGATGGTCACGGTGACAGAAGACGTGCTGGAAGAAGGCACCGTCGGGTCGGAGCGCCGCCGCGATCCGATCGAAGAGCGCGCCCCAGTTCCGCATGTGCTCGAACATCTCCACCGAGACCACCCGATCGAAACGGTCCCTGCCCGGATCGAAGGTCGCCGCATCGGCGGTGATCACTTCGACCGGTGCCCAGCCCGCGCGATCGCAGCGCGATTCGATGAAGGCGCGCTGGGTGTTCGAGTTGGAGACCGCCGTGACGCGACACTTCGGATAGTGCTCGGCGACCCAGGTCGTGAAGGAGCCCCAACCACAGCCGAGGTCGAGTACGTCCATGCCGTCCTCGAGTCCCGCACGCTCGCAGGCCAGCGCGAGCGTGTGTGCCTCGGCCTCCTCGAGCGTGGCCGTCGCGCTCGGGTACGCGCAGGCGCTGTACTTGAGAGCGGGGCCGAGCACCGCGAGGAAGAAGTTGGTCGGCACTTCGTAGTGTTGTTCGTTGGCGAGATCCGTGTGCGTCGCGACTGCGGCGGTCGCCATGATCTCCGCGAACTCGGCGCCCGTTCGTCCGATCGCCCGCTCGCTTTCGAGCCGCGTCCGACACAGCCGCCGGATCGCCGCTCGCAGGACGAAGTCGGGGAGGAGCCCCGCTTCGGCCGCGTCGACTCCGCGCGCCATCCACGCGGAGGGAAGAGAGCCCAGCCAATCCGCCATGTCACCTCCGTGACGCCGTCCCCCGAGCCGCGGACCTTAGGCCCTGGTTCCGACCCATCAACGTGCGCGAGACGAAGGACCGCACGACCGACGCACCGACGGCCTGAGACGCGACAGACGACGCGTTTCCGGCTCACGACGAATCTCGAACCGAATCCGAGCCGTTCCGCGCGGAAGACCGGGTGACGTTCCGATCGCTTGACACTTCGGGGGAGCGAGCGCCCCCTTCGAAGTCGCCTCGCCCCTGCTAGGCCGGCATCACCAGCTCTTCTGCGTCGCGCTCGGCGCGGCGCTCGGCAACCGCCTCGAACGCGGCTTCGTAGCCTTCGTCGAGCGTGCCCATCCAGCGGTCCCACCAGAGGAAGTAGAGGCCGTAGTTGTTGCGGGCCCGGGCGTGGTGCTGGTTGTGACTGACGCTCGTGTTGACGAAACGTCCGACCGGATGCGAAGCGAAGCCCTTCGGATAGAGCTCCCAGCCGAGATGACCGTAGACGTTGTAGACCGTCATGATCACCATCGCGAGACCCAGCACGCCGGGGTGGAGCGGGAGCAGGAAGATCTGGAACAGGATGCCTCCCGCTTCGAGGATCGCCTCGAAGGGGTGGAACGCGAAGCTCGCCCAGGGCGTCGGGTTGATCGACTTGTGGTGGACGAGATGCGCGCGGCGATAGAGCCGCGGATGGTGGATCAGCCGGTGCATCCAGTAGAACCAGGCATCGTGCAGCACGAGCACGACCGGGAGACTGACGACGAGCCACGTCCAACCGTACTGGGACGGATCCAGATAGAGGTGGTGGAACTCCGCGAGCGGGCCGCGTAGCACGGCCTGCCCCGTCAGGATGAAGAAGACGAAGGTCAGGAACGAGTAGCCGATCTCGCGCCGGTAGTCGGAAGCGCGCGGCCAGCGCGCCTGAATCTTCGTCTCGAGCCGCCGAGGCTTGCGGCCGGCATAGAACACGAAGGCCGCCCCGCCGGCGATCAGCACGTAGCGTAGGCTCAGGAAGGCGAAGACGAGACCCGCGGCCTTCCAGTCCAGTAGATCAGCGAGCGGTTCGAGCATGCTCGGAGCCTATCGCAGCGAAGGGGCGCGACCCGGCCGACGGATCAGATCGTCGGTGTCTTCAGCCATTCCCAGGTCAGGCACGTCGTCTCGAAGCCCATGGCGGCGTAGGCGTTCTTCGGCGTGTCGTCGTGGAACGCCCCGATCAGGACGTCGACCGCGCCCCGCGCCCGCGCATCGGCGACGCAGTGGTGGATCAACGCGCGGGCGAGACCGCGCTGTCGATGGTTCGGCAGGGTGAACAGATCCTCGACCATCCCGACGCCGTCGACGCCGGGCCACGACGTGAGGAAGGCGACCGGGGCGTCGTCTTCCCACGCGAGGAAGACGTGGACCTCGTCCCGCCGCCCCAGGCGCCGCATCGCCTGCATCTGGGCCGTTACCTCGGGCGTGAAGACCGAGCGCTCCATGCGCGCGTCGGACTCCACGTGATCCGCGCGGACGAGGCGATCGAAATGCGCCCAGTCCTCGTCCGAGACGGCCCGACGGATGTCGCACTCGGGTGGCGCGTCCCCGCGCAGCTCTCCCTTGAGCAGGCCCTGCCAGACCGGCATCGGCCGGAAATCGGCCTCGACCAGCTTCGCCTGGAAGACCTCGTCGCAGTAGGGGACCGTGACGACGAAGCGGTGCGAGAGATGGCCCAGCTCCGCCTCGAGGAAGGCGAACACCGCCTCTGGATCGAGGGTCGCACCGGGCGTCAGCTGCAGGTGGTTCGCCATGTAGACGAGCGGGGTCGCGTCCTGACGGACCACGCGACAGCCCGGCCCGTCGATCGCCTCGCAGGGGAGACGCAGGAACTCGAGGTAGGTCCGGCAGAGCGCACCGGCGTCGGCGATGTCTCGCATACCGGCAAGACCTAGCACACGGCGTGGATCCCCCGGCGATCCGGGCGCCGGCCCGCGACGCTGCGCCGCTCAGTCGGCGCGCGCGCTCTCCTCCTTCGGGGCCGAGATCGGCAGCGTCACGCGCATCCGCGTGCCCTCGCCGAGCGCACTCTCCACGTCGACGGTGCCCGCGTGGGCACGCACGATGCCCTGCACGGAAGAGAGCCCGAGCCCCCGGCCGCGGCGTCGCGTCGAGTAGAACGGATCGAAGATCCGGTCGAGGTCCGCGACCGGGATGCCACAGCCCCGATCCCGCACTTCGATCGTGCAGGTGCGGTCTTCGTGGATCGGACCGAGCACGACCTCGACCGGTGCGCCGCCCTCGGGCGTGGCCTGCGCGGCATTGGTGACGAGGTTCACGATCAGCCGTCGGAGCGCGCTCGCCGACATGGACACGGCGACATCCCGCGACAGCGCCTCGGCATCGATCGCGAGGCCGACGGCCGGGCTGCATCGCTCGAAGAGGCCCCGGTTCGCCGTGAAGAACGCGAGGATGCCGAGGTCTGCCGTCGCGCGGACGGTCTCTCCCGTGTGGTCGAGGAGGCCTTCGCAGAGCGCGCGGGCGTCTTCGCAAGCCGAAAGGACGATGTCGAGGTCCTGACGCGCCTGGCGATCCGCGCCGTCCCAGGCGCTTCGCGTACAGGCGAGCATCGGCCCCAGCAGGTTGTTCAGGTCGTGCGCGACGCCCGCGGACATCAGGGTCAGGCTCTCCCGCTTCCGATCCGCGGCGACTTCGGCCTGCAGCCGTTCGCGCCGGGCCACCTCGACCTCGAGCGCGTCCTGGCGGCCCTGCGCCGCCGCTTCGAGCGCGACGATCCGACGGCGCGCGAGGTGGAGAACGGCGGCCGCGAGCGACGCCACCACGGCGCCCATCACGACCGTCGGCGCGTTCGTTTCGTCGAGCCCGCGCAGCGTCGGGATGCCCCACGTGATGGCGCCGATGCCGAGCAGCACGATCAGCCATCGGCCCGACTCCACGAAGAAGGTCGTGACCGTGAGGATCATGAGGAAGCGCAGCACCCGCGTCGCGTCGGGCGCGAGCTGGAGATCGGAGAGCAGACCGCCCAGAAGCAGCCAGCCCGACAGGAGCACGACGGCGCGATCCAGGGCGCGGGGCGGCTGGCGGAACCAGAGCCAGGCCATCAGGGCGAGGCCGCCGGCCTGGGAAAGTTGCACGGCGACGATGATCGGCTGGTCGACGCTCGCCCAGTAGACGGCCATCCCGATCCGCGTACCGAGCGCGAGCATCGCGGCCCAGGCCAGGACCCGCCCGATCGCGGCCGGCATCCCCGCCCCTGGCGTCGGTGGCGTCGGTGGCGGACCGGGCATCAAGGTCGGCGAGAGCGCGCTCATGGGCGGCCTAACATAGCGTCGAGCGCATCCGATACCCCTGTCTTTTCCGTGAGTGCGACGGCGATCCGAACGAAATGCGACATCGAGTCCGCCGCTCGCCCGGCCGGCCGGCCGAAAGTTCGACGCTTCGGCCTATCTCCCCCGCAGACGCGCTTCGAGCGCGTCGAGCTCCGCCTCGAGCGCCGCGGGCAGGTGCTCCCCGAAGCCCGCATAGAATGCACGGATCTTCGGGATCTCCGAGAGCCAACCCGGAACGTCGACCGAGGTCAGCGTCTCGATCGCGTCGGCGGCGAGGTCGAGGCCCTCGAGATCGAGTTCGCCCTCGCCGGGAAGCGTCCCGATCGGCGTCTCCACGCCGCTCACCTTCTCGGCGCAGCGCTGATGGACCCACTTGAGCACACGACTGTTCTCGCCGAAGCCCGGCCAGAGGAAGGTTCCCTCGTCGTCCTTGCGGAACCAGTTCACGTAGAAGATCCGCGGAAGGTGGGCGCCTTCGCGTCGGCCGATCTCCAGCCAGTGCGCCCAGTAGTCGGCCATGTTGTATCCGCAGAAGGGCAGCATGGCCATCGGGTCGCGCCGCAGCTCGCCGACGGTTCCGGCGGCCGCCGCGGTCTTCTCGCTCGAGATGATCGAGCCGAGGAAGGTGCCGTGATTCCAGTCGCGGGCTTCGTGGACGAGCGGCACGACGGTCGCGCGGCGCCCCCCGAAGAGAATCGCCGAGATCGGGACGCCCGCTGGATCCTCCCACTCGTCGGCGATGACGGGGCACTGGCTGGCCGGCGCCGTGAAGCGCGCGTTCGGATGGGCCGCGGGCGTTTCGCTCGCGGGGTCCCAGTCGTTCCCGCGCCAATCGATCAGATGTTGCGGCGGCTCGCCCATGTCCTCCCACCAGACGTCGCCGTCGTCGGTCTTCGCCACGTTCGTGAAGATGCAGTTGCCGTCCAGGCCGCGCATCGCGTTGGGGTTCGAGGCGTCGCTCGTGCCCGGCGCGACGCCGAAGAAGCCGGCTTCGGGGTTGATCGCATGGAGCCGGCCGTCGTCGCCGAACTTCATCCAACAGATGTCGTCGCCGACCGTCTCGATCGTCCAGCCGTCGAGCACGGGCTGCATCATCGCGAGGTTCGTCTTGCCGCACGCGCTCGGGAAGGCAGCCGCGACGTATTTGCTTTCACCGCCCGGCGACGTGAGCTTGAGGATCAGCATGTGCTCCGCGAGCCAGCCCTCGTCTCGCGCCATCGACGACGCGATGCGGAGCGCGAAGCACTTCTTGCCCAGCAAAGCGTTCCCGCCGTAGCCCGAGCCGTAGCTCCAGATCTCGCGCGTCTCGGGAAAGTGCACGATGTACTTGTTCTCACCGTCGCAGGGCCAGGCGACGTCGGACTCGCCCGGCGCGAGCGGCGCGCCCACCGAATGCAGGCAGGGTACGAATTCGCCTTCGTGCCCGAGGACGTCGAGCACGCGGGCGCCCATGCGCGTCATGATCCGCATGTTCGCGACGACGTAGGGGCTGTCGGAGATCTGCACGCCGATGTGGGCGATGTGGGATCCGATCGGACCCATCGAGAACGGGATCACGTACATCGTCCGCCCGCGCATCGCGCCCTCGAAGAGCCCGCGGAGCGTCGTCCGCATCTCGGTCGGGTCGCACCAGTTGTTCGTCGGCCCGGCGTCGACCTCGCGCTCGCAGCAGATGAAGGTCCGGTCCTCGACGCGCGCCACGTCCGCCGGGTCCGACTGCACGAGGTAGCTGTTGGGCCGCCGCGCGTCGTTCAGCCGCTCCGCGGTCCCGGCCTCGAGCATGCGCTCGAACATCCGGTCGTACTCGGCCTGCGAGCCGTCGCACCACTCGATGCGGTCAGGGCGCGTGAGCGCAGCGATCTCCTCGACCCAGGCGAGAAGGCGCGCGTGGCGCGTGGGAGGCTCCGAAGGTTCGGTGGCGGCGGCTACCGGCATGCTCGGCTCCAATCGGGGTTCGGCCCCGGCGGATGGAAGTCGGGAAACGATATCGCTCTCATCCCCTCTCGCGAGGGTCGTGCCGCGCGCGAAACGCGACCGGGTTCCAGCCTCTCGGCGGATCGTCGGTCGCGCTCAAGCGAGCGATCGCGCTTCGTCCTCCCCCAGAATTGCGTCGACGATGCCGGTCAGCGCGTCGATCGCGGCCCGGTGTCGCGGGGAGCCGGGAGCGTGCTTGCGCAGGGCACCGAAGCGGGCCGCGAGCTCGCGCTGCCGCGCGCCGTCGAGGGGCAACACGCTGCCCTCGCCCTGCGCCGGAAGCTCCATCACGTCGCGCCGCGCGTGCGTGCGCGCCGCCACCAGCGCGGCGTGGAAGCGAGCGCGTCCGAAGAGCACGAAGGGGAAGTTCGGATTCCGGGACGGCCCGAAGCGGGCGAGCCGTCCGCCGAGCGGGCGGTTCACGACGGACAGCTCGGCGAGACGACCCGCTCCGAACCAACCGAGCACGCCGCCGACCGCACCGCCGACGGCCGTGCCGATCAGGAACGAGGCGCCCCCGACCGACGCGTCGATCACGCCACCGGTCGCCGCGCCCCCGATCGCGCCGGCGGTCACGAGGTCCCGGCGTCGCAGGCCGAAGGCGAGCCAGGTTCCCTCGTCGAAGAGATCCTGCTCGAGGAGCTCGAGCGCGCTGGCGTTCGCGTCGAGCTCTCGATGGCCGTGGAGCCTCTGGACCCGCGTCCGATGGGCCGCTTCGAGACGCTCGAGCGCGGCGCCGTACTCCGCTTCGAGCGCGGCGGCGTGGGCGGCCGGATCCTCGTCCGGCCCGAGCCGCCGCTCCGCGGCGAGCCGCAGGCCGTCCGAGACGAAGTGGGCAATCTCGAGCGCGGTCTCTCGGCGCCGCTGCGAACGGGCCGCGTCCAGCACGCCGACCGCTTCTTCGATGGGCGCGCGCCAGCCTGCCTCGAGCTCGCCGAACGCGAGCAGGAGCCGTCGTCGCGTCTCGAAGTCGGCATGCAGCGCGTCGATCACCCGCACGACGCGGAAGAACTGACCGAGCGCCGCCTCCCACTCCGGGACGAAGTCCCGACTGCCGATCGGATTCACGACCGCCAGGCTCGGACGACCGGTCCAGCGCAGCACCTCCATCTCCGCCTCGTACTCCGGACCGTAGGGCACGCCTCCATCGACCACGTAGAGGATGCCGGCGCCTTCGGTCAGCGGGCGCAGCAGCTCGCACTCGTCCGGATAGCGCTCGACGTGCCCCGGTTCGGCGACGAACTCGGCCACGAGGCGCGGCCGGTCCGCCGCGCTCGCCTGCTGCGCGGCCGCGCGCTCCTCGAGCCAGGCGAGGACGCGTCGTGCGCGCTGGAATCCGGGCGTGTCGATCAGCGTGTAGAGAAGCCGCCCATCGACGCGCATCGGGTAGTCGCGGGTGCGGAGGGTCGTGCCGGGCGTCGGCCCGATCCCGACGCTGTCGTCCTCGGAGAGCGTCGCCACGAGGCTCGACTTGCCCTTGTTCGGGTGGCCGACGACCGCGAGCCGCGGTGCCGTCGACGCGCCACGCTCTCCGGACGTCATCGGGTCGCGCCTCCCGCCGTCGACAGCGAGCCGCAGACGAGTCCGGGATCAGCCAGCGTCGTGAGCTTGCGTCGCCAGGCGTCTTCGTCCTCCGCCGAGCCGTCGAGCAGGAACACCGCGAGCCCGCGCTCCCCGCCGATCGCGGCGCGCAGCTCCGCCAGGAAGTCGAGGAACTCGAGCATCGGCGGCTCGAAGGCGCGGACGCAGACTGCGACCCGACCCGACGCGGAGGCGATCTCCGCGATCCGCTCGGCGTCTTCGGCGAGTCGACGGCGTCCGCCGGCGTCGCGAAGACGGAAACGCGGCGAAGCGTCCGAGAGCGCGGCCCACGCGGCATCGTCGACCGCTTCGGCCCAGGCGACCGCGAAGGCGCCCTCCTCCGCGGCGGCGAGCCACGCGTGCGCATCGACGTCGTGGGCGAGGCCGGGCGCAGCGTGCCCGATCTCGCCCTCCTGCTCCGGTGCGCGCGTGTCGACGGGCGGCGCGAGCAGGCGTTCGATCAGGCGATCGAGCCCCGGCGTAGCGGCGATCGCATTCGCGCACTCCAGGCCGAGACGGCGCTCGGCGAAGAGCGTGGCGACGACACGCGGCAGGAACGCATAGACGACGAGCGCCATCAGCAGGAAGGGCCACCAGGCGCCGTAGGCGAGGGGATCGATCGCCGTCGAGCGGGACGGATCGATCGACACTCGAAAGTGTCGTGTCGTCTCGACGAGATCGGGCGTCGGGACCGCCTCGGGCCAGAGCGACGACCAGGGGGCGGCGAAGCCCGCGACGACCGAGTGGACCCGGGCGGCCTCCACGTCGAGGGTCGTGCTCCAACCGAACGCGAGATCGGTGAAGACGACGTGCCCGACGACGGCCCCGATCGCGCCGACCGCGAAGGCCAGGCCCACCGCCTGAGACCAGGCGAAGAGCAGGGAGCGACGCGCGCGCGCAACGTGTCTCTCGCGCGCGGAGAGGCGGCCGATCAGCACGTCGACGTCGTCGCGGACGCGCTGAGGCAGGATCGCGCGGACGGCGCGCGTCAGCGTCACGCCGCGCCAGCCGCCCCCGCCGCCGGCGCTCGCGGGACGATTCGCCCAGCACGCCGCCCCGATCGCGGCGAGGAGCAGCACGCCCGGGAGCAGGATCAGCAGACCGAGACACAGCACGATGTTGATCCGCCCCGCGCGGACCTCGATCTGCAGGAGTGCGGCAGCCGTGCTCCAACCGAAGACCAGCCCCGCAGCCAGCAGGATCCCACGCGCCGTCGTCAACGCCGAGGCGACGCGCGCGATCCGTTCCCGCGTGGAGGGACCAGGCGCGTGCGCCAACCAGTGTCGGACGATCGCGAGTCCGTCGCCGGGCGAGGGCCCCGGACCGATCTCGCGATCGAGCCGGCGCCGGTCGCGCTCCTCGAGCGCGTCGCGTTCCGCCAGGGCGAGCGCGATCCCGATCAGCTCCGCCGGCCGCGCGCGACCGCGAACATGCGCGCGTTGCCCGCCCGAGGATTCCATCGGGGACAGCCTAGCCCGATTCCGATTCGCGCTGGCGAGGCCGACGGAACGCGCCTGCATCCCGATCGCGGCGCGCGAAGCCCGTGGGCCGCGCGAAGGACGCGCCGACGGCCGACGGACACACCGACCGCGGCCGCGCCCGTGACCACGCGGCCGTGTCCGGCGCCGCGTCCCGGGCGTCCGGGTCGCTCGCCGATCGGAGCGGGTCCCTTCTCGTGGAGGAGAGACCTCGGATCATCCCCCTTCGCTCGACCGGCCCCTCGGCCTGAATCGCGGTGAAAAACCCTCTTCCAGCACTCAAGGGAGCTGTCCGGACGTCCGATTTCTCCTGCGAATCCGAACGTTTGGCCCTGGTCCGCGAGTCGGGAGGAAGCGTGTCCGCCTACCTGAAGTTCTTCGAGCTCGAGCAGTCCCCCTTCGAGGGGAAGGCGCAGAGCCAGGTCGTGCTCGGCACCCGCGCGCTGCGGGACGCGTTCGGGACGATCCGCGCCGGCCTCGACGAGGGCGCTTCGCGGATCTGCGTCGGCGGCGGGGCCGGACTCGGCAAGACGAGTCTCGCGCGTGCGTTGCCGAAGCTGCTCGGCGAGGCGGCCCGGGTCGCGAACGTGCTCGACGCGAGCGTCGAATGGCAGGCCTGCCGCGATGCAATCGCCCGGCAGTGGGGACTCGACGCGGGGCGGCTCTCGCGCGCCGCCTTGATCGAGGCGCGCGCGAACCGACGCCTCGTGCTCGTGATCGATCAGGCCGAGCGCGCGAGCGAGGCCTTCCTGGATCACCTCGACGTGCTCCTCAGCTATCGGACCGAAGAAGACACGCCCGTGGTCCAGAGCGTGCTGCTCGCCAACCTCGCGACGCGCGAGGGGGACGCGGCGGTGCCGCTGCTGTGGTGGCTCGATCGGATCCAGACGCTCCAGCTCGAATTCGCGCCGCTTCCGCGCGAAGGCGTTGCGTCCTACATCGCCAAGCATCTGCGGCGCGCCGGCTGGCGGGGCGAAGCCCTCTTCAGCGAAGAAGCCGGCTTCGCCATCCACGGCTACGCCGGGGGCATCCCCGGCGAGATCTCGGCGCTCTGCGAGCGGCTGCTCGTCGAAGCGGCCTCCCAGACGCGCACCGAAATCGATGCCGCGTTCGTGCACGCCGTCTGCGATCCGGAGCCCGCACCCGAAGCGGAGCCCGAGCACGGAGCGCCCTCGGCCGCCGTCGACGACGACCCCGCGCGCGCGGGCGCCGGGGTCGAAGCGGCCGTTCCGGCTTCGCCCGAAGGCGACGAAGCCCCGTGGACGGTGCCCGACGAGTTCGAGGCGTTGATGGCCGAAGGCGACTTCACGGGCGCCGAGGAAGCCGTCGACCCGGCGGACGCGAAGGACGTCGGACCCGCCGGGACAGAAGCCGAAGATCCGGGCGACGCACCGCCCGGCATGGACGAGACGGAAGTGCTGCGGCTCGAAGCCGAGACCGACGCGGCGCCGAGCGCCGATGCGGTTCCGTCGGACCTCGTCCCGGACAGCGGGCTCGACGCACTCGCCGAGCTCTCCCACGCGAACCTCGAGGTCGGCGTTCCGGTTGCGCCCCTCGACGGACCCGGCACCGATGCGGCCCTGCCGCTCGTGGAGGAGAGAGAAGAGGCCACGACATCGGCCGAGCCGGCGCCGACGGCGACCCGCCTGTCCGACGCCCTCGAGTTCTTCGAGGCGGCGAGCCGGGCAACGCCCGACGAGGATGGAAGCGAGGAGGCGATCGAACTGACCCGGGAAGCCGCGGTCGAAGCCCCCGCCGCCGGCGTCGGAGCGACCCAAGCGGCTGAAGCCGAAGAGGAGCCCTGGACCTTCGCGAACGAGGACACCGCTTCGGCGCCCGAACGAGCGCAGGAGGCGGACCTCGAAGCGCGCGCCGAGCCGGACGCCGCCTTCGCGCCCGAGCCGGCGCGGCCTCCGGAGGCCCTCGACCTCTTCGAGACCGCCGGACCGGAAGAGGCGTTCGCGGCCCCCGAGGCCGCCGCGTCGACGAGCGCGCGCCGTCTACCCATCGTGCCCATCGCGGTCGCGGCAAGCCTCGCCGGTCTCGTGTTCTTCGTCTTCGGCGGCGACGACGACGCATCGAGTCCGATGCCCCTGGCGGCGCAGCCCGCGAGGGCACCTTCCGCCGCTGCGCCGCCGCTCGCGACGCCGGAGCGCGGCTTCGTCGAGGCCACGACGATCGAGGCGTTGCCGCCGGAGATCCTGGCGGAGGCCGTCGCCGTCGCGGAAGCGATCTCGCCCCTCGCGGGAACGGGCGGTGCGCCGCCCGAACCGGCCGCCCTCGCCCGGATCGAGCCGCCGGACGCGACCGCGGCATCGAAAAAGAACGAACCGTCGGTCACGATCGGTGCGCGCCCGAGCACCGCTCCGTCCGCGTCCGAAGGCGCGCGCGCCCCCCTCGAAGGAACCGGCCCGAAAGAACCCCCGACCGCCGTCGTGGAAACGCCGGAGTCGATTCCGGCCGCGCCAGCGCCTCTTCCGGCCTTCGTCGAGGACGAACGCTTCTGGTAGACCCATCGCGGGGCGGTGCGGACCGAGGTCGCTCAGGCGCCCGCCCCTTCGGTCGATACGACATCCGGTTCGTCTTCGGATGGACGAACCCACCCCCCCGGTCTGACTCGGAGTCGGGCGTAGGGAACCTAGATTCCCGACCCCGACATCTTCGTCGGCCCACCCTCTGGAGAAGATCATGAGCGCATACATGGACGACGCCGTCCTCCTCTATCTGCAGGAGCTGATCGATTGGGAGTCCTACTTCAACTGGCGCAAGGGCGAAGAAGGCGATGTCGACGCCGACCGCGCGGCGCTTCAGGAAGTCCTGGAGACCGCAGCGGCGATCTGCGAGGAACACGCGCCGGCGCTCCGTGAAGGCTGGGACGAAGAGGTCCAGCTCGTCGACGACCAGGTCGTCTATCCGAAGCACATCAAGGATGCGCTCGACGCGCTGACCGAGGCCGGCTTGATCAGCTTCGGCGTGGACGAGCAGTACGGCGGCTTCGGTCTGCCGTCCTTCGTCGCGAACGTGATCCTCCAGATGGTCTCCCGCGCCGACGCGGGCCTCATGACGATCCTCGGCCTCCAGGCCGGCGTCGCCGAGGACATCCAGAAGTACGCCTCCGAGGATCTCAAGCAGCAGTACCTGCCGCGCTTCGCCTCCGGCGAGGTGATGGGCGCCATGGACCTGACCGAGCCGCAGGCCGGCTCCGATCTCGGCGCGATCCAGACCCGCGCGACGGAGAAGGACGGGCGCTACTTCCTCGAGGGCAACAAGATCTGGATCACGAACGGCGGCTGCAACGTCCACCTCGTGCTCGCCCGCGACCACGCGACCTACGACGAGAGCAAGGGCACGACCAAGGGCCTCTCCCTCTATCTCGTCCCCCGCGTCCTCGACTCCGGCGAGAACAACAAGGTCCACGTGACTCGCCTCGAGGAGAAGCTCGGGATCCACGGCTCGCCGACGGCGGCCATCACCTTCGATCAGTCCGAGGGTTTCCTCGTCGGCGAGGCCGGCGAAGGCTTCAAGGCGATGCTCTCGCTCATGAACAACGCTCGCCTCGGCGTCGCCGCGCAGGGC
Source organism: Myxococcota bacterium (assembly GCA_039187915.1). Classification (GTDB taxonomy): domain Bacteria; phylum Myxococcota_A; class UBA9160; order UBA9160; family UBA4427; genus UBA4427. The sequence continues at coordinate 1,732 of JBCCZJ010000010.1, read as the reverse complement.
ATCGGCATCGCGGAGGCCGCGCTGCAGGAAGCCATGCAGCATGCGAAGGACCGCGTCCAGTTCGGAGCGCCGATCGCGACGCAGCCCCTCATGAAGGATCGCCTCGCCAAGATGACCCTCGAGCTCGAAGGCAGCCGGGCGCTGCTCTATCGCGCGTGCTCGCTGGTCGACCAGAACGCGGCGATCGAAAAGGTCATGGCGCGGATCACCGACGGCTCGACGGAGCTGTCGAACGCCGAGCAGGTCGAGCTGCAGGCGCTCTACGAGCGCAACGCGACGCGCATCCGACTGCTCACGCCGCTGGCCAAGTACATGGGCACCGAAGCCGCCGATTCGATCACGCGCGACGCGATCCAGATCCATGGCGGCGTCGGCTTCATGTCGGAGTCGCTGGTCGGCAAGCTCCACGCCGACGCGATCATCACGACGATCTACGAGGGCACGTCCGAGATCCAGGTCTCCTTTGCGCTCAAGGAGCTCGCCAAGGGCGCGCTCACGATCGTCTTCGAGTCGCTCGAGCAGGAGCTCAAGACCTTCGACGAACCGCGCATGAAGGAGCAGGCCGACAAGGTCCTCGAGGGCATGAACCAGATCCTCGGGGCCGCGGGCGCGCTCCTCGCCGACTTCAACTATGCGCTGATGTCCGCACAATCGTTGGCCGAAGTCGTCGCGAGCGTGATTGCGGGCGCCGAGCTGCTCAAGCAGGCCAAGGCCGACCCGCGTCGCTTCGATCTCGCCGCGAGTTGGATTAACCGACGGATGAACGATCTCGAGAGCCGCTGCAAGCGCATCAAGGAAGGCTCCGTCGATCGCCTCGACCGAGCAGACGCGGTCATCGCGCTGAAGGCGTAGGACCGGTTCGCGCTGAAGGCGTAGGACCGGTTCGCGCTGAAGGCGTAGGACCGGTTCGCGCTCAAGGCCTAGACTCGAACGTACGATTCCTACCGGGACCGGGAGGTTCGCGCGGCGCCCGCCGCGGACGTCCAGTACGACGGAAGACCTTTGTCCGAGAGCGCGATCGCGCGGAACGCCGACGCAGTCGGGACGTCCACGGTTGAGACAGGGCGAATACGAGGATGGGCGCCCCTGGGCGTGATCGTCCTCGCGTTCGTGCTGCGCGCCGGTTACGCCCGTCAGGTCTGGCCCCATCCCGCGATCCAGCTCCCGGTGATCGATGCGCTCGCGTATCGCGACCGGGCGCTCGAGATCCTCGACGGCGACTGGCTGGGCGACGCGGTCTACTACCTCGACCCGCTCTATCCCTTCTTCCTCGCGGCCGTCTACCTGGTCGTCCCCCCCGACAGCCTGGGCGTCCTGATCGCCCAGGCTGCGCTCGACGCCGCCTCGGTCGGCGTCGTCATGGCGATCGCGCACCGGATCCGCGGCGAGACGACGGCGCTCGTCGCGGGCCTGATCGCGGCGACCTACCGCCCCTTCTTCTACTACTCGGCGGTCCTGCTGAAGGCGCCGCTGATGATCTTCCTCGTCGTCGCAGCCCTCTACCTGGTGATTCGCGCCGCGGACGACGACGCCCTCTGGCGTTGGGCGCCGGCGGGCTTCCTGCTCGGATTGGCAGCGCTCACCCGCGGCAACTCCCTGCTCTTCGCGCCTGCCCTGGGGCTCTGGATCCTCTTCGCCTGGAACGGAACGCTCTGCCGGCGAGTGCTCGCGGTCGTCGTGCTGGGGGTCGGCCTGATGGGCGCCATCGGCCCCGTCACCGCGCGCAACTGGG